>JALHNK010000106.1:9911-13091 GCA_022843565.1 Phycisphaerales bacterium | reverse complement strand
CGATCATCGTTGCCCCAGCCGGGGATGAGGTCGAAGTTGGAATCCAGGATCCACAGGTCGGTGTCCGCGGCGCTGGTGGTCGCTGTGGAGACGCTGACGGTGCCGGGCCGGATCGTTCGGGCGAGGGAAGCGGGCTGGACGGGATCGGCGCTGACGACTTCGAGTTTGTAGTTGTCGGTGGTGGCGATATCACCGGCGATGGCGATGACCGCGGTTCGTGCGTTTGGCGTCTCTGCGGTGCCGAGTGTGTACCAGGTCACCAGCGTGTCGCCACCGATGAGCTCGCCGGGTTGGATGTTGACGATGCCAGAGCCGGGCACCCCGGCCGTCTGCGAGCGACCGACAAGGTTCATCACCGGCGGCACACCGTTGGAGATCAACCGAGCCTGACGGCGACGGATGCCCGGGTGGCGGGCGGCGGTGATGTTGACGTAGTCGATCGAGAAATCGGTTCCGCTCTCCTCGGCCCCGAAGGAGACGCCGCAGACCGAGTCGCCGGGGTCTGATGAGATCACGGTCGCAGTGAGCTTCGTGTCGTTGGGCTCGATCTCTGAGCGCGGGCAATCCAAGGGCGACACCGGCGGCAGGAGTGTGACGCTGATGTTGGACCAGAGCGAGTCACCGCCATTGGCGAAGCTGGAGCGGAACAGGAGAAAGAGCGGCTCGGTGCCATCGGCAAGAAAGGGCGTGTCGAGGGCGATGTTGTCCCAAGTGATCGTGCCGGCGACGGCCGAGTCGAGCGCCGATGTCGGGCCGAGGCCGCCGGGCGCGCCGCAGTAGATCGTGGAGGCGACGACGGGCGCGAGCCCGGTGTACGCCTGCGAGGTGATGGCCATGCGGGCGTCGCTCTGCCACTGGGCGTTGAGGCCGCCGGGGTTGTTGCCGGCCGGTGCCCAATCCACGGAGACGTTCGCGCGGGTGTATGTGCCCGCCGGGCCGTGCTGGGCGTTGAGGTTCACGCTCACGAAGCGGGTGGGAGCGCCGGTGACGACGAAGGCCGGAGAGCCAGTGGGCGCGAAGGGGCCGCGCTGGAGCTGGGCCAGGGCCGGAGCGCCGCACGTCAGCGTGAGGAGCGCGATGGCGCAGCGGGCTTGGTGCGCGCAGAGCGGGCGTGATGCGGGCGTGATTCGGCTGGTCATACGTGAGGTTCCCGGCGTGCGCTCCGCGAGCACTGTGGCGTCCGCTCGCGTGGACATGCGGAATCAAAGGATAGCCCAAATCATGCCGGATTCACCATGAAAGATCGCCAGATGGCCAAGTCATGTGGAGCCTCATCTGGCGATTGGGGCAAGCGGCGGGGTTTGGAGAAGCCGCGAGCAACGCACCAAGCAGCACAACGGCGCGGGTCGCGGCGCACACTGGGCGGTGGTGATCGCGAGTGCCGCGATCCGCGATACCCCCCCTCACCCCTCTCACCCCCTCCGGCTCGAAGACTCGCCAGCTCCCCCGCTTGCGCGGGGGAGCGACGGTGCTGCCGCTACGTCGTCGACAGCGCGAAGCGTCGCGGCGATCTGGGCGCGCAGCTCACGCAGTGCGGCCCCGCCGTGCAGCGGGAATGGGAAGGTGCGGTCGTCGGCGATCAGTTGCTGCGACACGCGCTGTTCCGCGAAGGTGGCGCGGGCTTCGAGTTCCTTCAGCGCCGTCGCGGCGCGAACGCGGTGCTCGGCGAGCGCCTGATGCAACGCGCCGAACGCTGCGCGCCGAGACAGTGGTGCGCTGGCGAGCTTCAGTCGCTCCAGGGCCTCCAGCTTCTGCTGGGCCCCGAGCGCATCGAGCACCAGACCTGGGTTGTGGCGCGCGGCGTGGGCCTTCCAGCGCAATCGCGCGACATCCGCCGGCGTGACGCGCGGCCCGGGCAGCAGCGGCAGTGTCAGCGTGGCGCTACAGGAGATCGACGGAGCGAGCGTCAGGCCCATCGCGCCCATCCATCGCGTCGTCGCAGCGTCGTACCCCGAGAGCCCGTCGATCCCCGCGCCGCCAAGCCCATGAATGAACAGCTCGCAGCCGGCGGCACGCAGCAGGCCCGTGAGCAGCAACGCCTTGGGCGCCAGCGCGGCGCCGCTTTGCAGCAGCGCCGGCAACTGAGCCGCGTACACCCGCTGGCGAGGCTGGTTCACGCCCGGCAGGTGCCAGAGCGGCAGCTCGATGGCTCCGGCGGAGTTCCCGCTGGCGGCAGTGATGCGCAGCGGCGTGAGGTGCGCATCGGGCGAGCCGAGGATCGCGTCGTTGTACCCGCGGGCCCAGCGCTCCGGCGAGCGGGCCATGTCCATGGCGATGCGCTGGAACAGATCGGTGCTGCCGATGCGGCTGGCCATGACCACGGCGCAGCGCGGGGCGACCGGCTCGATCAGCGAGAGCGTGGCGCTGGCGATCTGCTCGCTCGCGCTCGAGGCGGTGAGGCGAGCTCGCTCGATCGCGACGGCGATCAGCGCGGCGCCGCTGTCCACCGAGGCGATGCCCGTGCCCGCGCCCGCGCTCGCCGGTGTCTCAAACGGCGCCAGCGATGCGGGCGGGACGCCGGCGTTGATCTGCTCGCCGATGCCGGCGCTGGCGATCCGCAGCGTGCGACGCGTGATCACGCCGCTGGCGTCGCGCGCGGGGAGCGCCTGCGTCGAGAAATCCTCGGCGTCGGTATCGACCACCAGCCACGCGGCACACCCCTCGATGCTCGACGCGACCTCGTGGGCAAGGATGTACTTGGCCAGGATGCCCGCGTGCCAGATCGTCGCCTGATGACCTGACAGGATCACCGGGCGATCAACCGGCAGCCCGAGCTGAGCGCGAAATCTCGAAGCGTCCGGCGAGAGATCGAGCCTTTGCGCAGCACGTCCCCGCAGGGCGGGCAGCCACTGCGCCGGAGCGGGCGCGATGAGCAATCGATCGAGCGTCATGCGGAAGTCGAGCGTAGTGAGGCACGCACGCGGGTGCATTCGGGCGGGGCACGCATTCGGCGCGCTCCCGCGATGCGCCCGCGCTACACACAGACACTGCCGATCGCCTCAGCCCTTGGTCTTCGGCGTCGTCGTGGCGGGTGCCTTCGGCGCTGCGTCCTTGCTCTTGGGCTCGATCGGCGGGAACTTCTTCAGCTCGGCCTCGGCCTGGTCAGCGGGGATGAAGTCGATGCACTCGCTGTTGATGCAGTATCGCACGCCGGTGGGCGGCGGGCCGTCGTCGAAGATG
>JALHNK010000106.1:3807-9901 GCA_022843565.1 Phycisphaerales bacterium | reverse complement strand
GGCCCAGGTGAGCATCGCAGACCGAGCAGGTCACTTCGGTGCGGACCATGCCGTAGCTGGTGTCGAGGGTTTCGTCGATCGTGCCCTTGGTGAGCTCGGAACTGAACGAGGGCCAGCCGCAGTGCGAGTCAAACTTCGAATCGCTCTTGAACAGCGGCGTCTTGCAGGCGGCGCAGCGGTAGTAGCCCTCGGCGAAGTGATTCCAGTACTTGCCGGTGAAGGCACGCTCGGTGCCCTTGCCGCGCATGATGCGGAACTGCTCGGGGGTGAGGATCTGCCGCCACTGATCTTCGGTGAGCGATTTGGGATCTTGAGAAGCCATGGATCGGAGGTCCTTCGCTGAGGTGGAAGAGGTGCTGTCGTTCGAAGTGGCGTCCGGGCCCGAGGCGGGCGCGGCGGCGGCGCTCGCGGTACCGCCGGTTGATGGTGCGCTTGCCGGTGAGGACGTCTTTGCTGGCGCGCCGTCGGACGACGCGGGGCGCTGGCAACCGGTCATCGAAAGCGAGAGCGCGGCGGCCACGCATGCAGCAAGTGCTCGAGCGGCGCGATGAGTCGCGCGGTGCGGCTCGATTGCCGAGGTGTCGGGCTTTCGCGTTGTCGCATACGTGATCGCGGGCGACACGCCCAGCGCGGGCAGGGCTCGGTCGGATCGCAGTTGTTCAAGCAGGTACTTCATGGTGCCTCGTACGAATCTGGGAGGAGCCGAGTTCTGGATGCCGCGTTGGCACTGAGAGCGTTCGGACGCGGCGCGTCGCCGGATGTCGCCCTACTGCTCGCTTGTCAGATGCCGCAGGAACGCATCTGGTTTCTCGCCGCGGCCGATGGCCTCAATCAGGGCTGAACCGACGATCAGCGCGTCGGCGTGGGGGCGCAGAGCACGGACGTGTTCGGGCGTGCGAATGCCGAACCCCGCGGCGACCGGAGCCGCGGAGATCGCACGAAGCGAGGCGAGATACTCGATGACGCTCGGGTCGGCGATGCTCGATTGCGACTGCGTCGGCACGCGCCCGCCGCCGGTGACCCCGGTCGAAGTCACGGCGTACAGGAAGCCCGTGGTGGCATTTGCGAGCTGTCTGCGCCGATCCGGCGGCGTCACAGGCGTGACCATTTGCACGACGCCGAGCTCCGGGTCCTGCGACGCGAGGATGTCGCGGAGCGGGCCGGACTCTTGCAGGGGCAAGTCGGGCACGATCAACGCGCTCACGCCCGCGCTGACCAGCCGCGGCCCAAGATCCTCCATGCGGATCGAGAGCAGCGGGTTGAGGTACGACATGATCGCGATCGGGCAGGCGAGCTGGCCGCGAAGCGATGAGAGCTCATCGAGAATCCACGCGAGCGAGACGCCCTGCTCAAGCGCGACGCGGCTGGAGGTCTGGATCGTGACGCCGTCGGCCATCGGATCAGAGAACGGCACGCCGACCTCGATCGTCGCGGCCAGCGGCGCCAGCGCGCGGAGCTGCTCGCCGAACGCAGCCTTGGTCGGGAAGCCCGCGGTGACGTAAGGAATGAGCGCGGGCGCCGAACGGGCGGCGAAAGACCGGATTGAAGTGGTGATGGGGTGCATGGCTGGCGCAAATGGTCAAATGGCCAAAGTTCTAAATTGTAAAATGAAGGCAGGGTTGCGGTTGATTGTCGATTTGCTGTTTTGCCGCTTTGCTTTGTTTTGCTGAAGGCTGAAGGCTGATGGCTGATGGCTGACCGCTCACATATTCCGCATCAGGATTGGCATGTCCTTGTCGCCTCGGCCGCAGAGGTTCAGGAGAACGGTCGTGCCTTGGTTGGACTTGGCCCATTGCTTGATCGCGGCCAGCGCGTGGCTGGGTTCGAGTGCTGGCAGAATGCCCTCGTTACGGCAGCAGTCCCGCACCGCGTCCAGCGCTTGGGCGTCGAGCGCCGTGATGTAGCTGACACGCTGGATCGCGTGCAGGAACGAGTGCTCGGGGCCGATGCCGGGGTAGTCCAGGCCTGCGGAGACCGAGTGCGTGTCGCCGACTTGGCCGGCGCTGTCTTGCAAGAGGTACGAGTAGCAGCCGTGGAGCACGCCGGGGCGGCCGTGGGTGATGGTGGCCGAGTGCTGGCCCGCGGCGTCTCCGGTGCCGCCGGCCTCGACGCCGAAGAGTCGCACGGACGAATCGGCGAGGAACGGGTGGAACATGCCGATGGCGTTTGAGCCGCCGCCGACGCAGGCGAAGACCGCATCGGGCAGTCGGCCGACGGACTCGAGCATCTGCGCTCGGGACTCACGCCCGACGATCGATTGGAACGTGCGGACCAGCAGCGGGAACGGGTGCGGGCCGACCGCCGAGCCCAGGAGATAGTGCGTGTTCATCGGATCCGCGACCCAGTCACGCAGGGCCTCGTCGATCGCGGCGCGGAGCGTGCGATCGCCGGACTCGACGGGGAAGACCTCGGCCCCGAGCCACTTCATGCGCTGGACGTTCGGCGCTTGGCGTTCGACATCGACGGCGCCCATGTACACGCGGCAGGGGAAGCCGACGCGGGCGCAGGCGGCGGCGGTGGCGACGCCGTGCTGCCCGGCGCCGGTCTCGGCGATGATGCGCTTGACGCCGAGGCGCTTGGCGAGCAGGACCTGGCCGAGGGCGTTGTTGATCTTGTGTGCGCCGGTGTGGGCGAGGTCCTCACGCTTGAAGTAGAGACTGATGCCCCAGAGTTTGCTGAGCGTCCGCGCGTGCATCAGCGGGGTCTCGCGCCCGATCCAAGAGCGGCCCTCGGATTCGAGCTGCGAGAGAAAGGCCATGTCGTTGAGCGCGATCGCGGCCTCGCGTTCGAGGCGAGTGATGGCGGGCATGAGCGTCTCGGGGACGAATCGCCCGCCGAACGGGCCGTAGCGCCCGCTGGAGTCGGGGTATTCGGCGCGGAGCAGCTTCGCGAGTTCGTCGGCGCGATCAGCATCGGTCCGCGGCGGCCAGACGAGAGCTTCAGGAGTCACGATGGACATGGGGGGTCTCGTTGGGGAAGGCACTGGGGACTGGGCATTGGGCACGGGGGAACGGCAATCGGGATTGCATTGGCGTGGATGACTTGTCTCGCGGATCACGTTGCTCTTTGGGGATCAACTTCGCCCTCCCCCGGTCCTACCGGGGGAGGTGGCGAGTCCGCGAGCCGGAGGGGGCGGGGCGCACGGCGATTGCTTGATCGCGAAGAGATCGAAGTCGCGCCCCCTCCGCCGCGAAACGCGGCACCTCCCCCAGTAGGAACTGTGGGAGGGTGAATGCGCAAGCACAACTTTAAGAGAGCAGCCGCGCGTCTCATGTCTTTCCCCCTGGCGACTCAGCACTCTCCACTCGCGACTGCGCAGCCGCGGCGTCGGCGGCGTGCACCGCCGCAAGGAACGCGGCGATCTTGATGGGGTCTTTAACGCCCGGGGAGGACTCGACGCCACTGGAGACGTCCACTGCGTATGGGCGGACAATGCGGATCGCCTCGCCGACATTCTCCGGCGTCAGGCCGCCGGCGAGGATGATGCGGTGGGTGCGCGCGATCGGGGCGACGGCGTGCCAATCGACGGTCTCGCCGACGCCGGAACGCGGGCCTTCGATCAGCAGGGTGTGGAAGCGCGTTGCGCACGCTTCGAGTTCGGCGTGAAGCGACGGCGTGCCGAGGCGAAGCACGGGGATGGTGCGCTGGTCGAGCGAGCCTTGTTGCTCACGAATCGCGGCGCTCGCGTTACGCTGGAGCATGAAGCGCGAGAGTTCGTCGTGCAGGCCGAGCGCCGTGGCATCGAGTGCTTCGTCGCGAAAGACCAGCACGGGTTGGACGAACGGCGGGAGCGTGCTGGCGATCTGTGCTGCGAACGCGGGCGTCACGCGGCGCGGGGACTCGACCATCACGCAGCCGATGGCGTCGGACCCGGCCCGCGCCACGGACTGTGCGTGATCGAGCGTGGTCAGGCCGCAGACTTTGACGCGCGTGCGAGCGTTCTCAAGTGGCGCGTGCGTGATGGCGCGATGATCATCGCGACCCGCGCGGACCATTGATTCGAGCAGCGTGCCTGGATCGGCCGTGCGCATGAGGGCGGTGCCGACGAGCACACCCTGGTAGCCCAATTCCGCGGCGGTGCGGACGTCGTCGGGCGTCAGCATCCCGCTCTCGGCGATGCGAGGGAACCCGGGCGGGAACTGATCGTCGCTGATCGAGAGCGAGGCGGGATTGACCGCGAGCGTCGCCAGATCACGCGTGTTCAGCCCTACGAGCACGCGACGTGTGCAGTCTGCGCCAGCAAGGGTCGATCGCGCTCTGGCCAGGTCGGCGGCGTCGAACGCTTCGAGGAGGACGAAGAGTGCGCACTCGTCCACGGCGCGGAGCATCACGCTGAGGTCTTCGTCGCTCAGCATCCGCACGATCAGCAGCACGCCGGAGCATCCGGCGGCTCGCGCTTCGTAGACCTGCGCCGGGTCAACGAGAAAGTCCTTGCGCATCACCGGCACGCCGTGCGGGCGGATCGCGCGGGCGGCGGAGGCGGCGTGCGCAAGGTCGCCCTCGAAGGCGCTGGGCTCGGTCAGCACGCTGACGCACGAGGCACCGTGCTGTGCGTAGGTCTGCGCTTGGGCCGCGACGAACGCGCTCGCGTCGCCATCGATCTCGCGAGCGATGACGCCCGCGCTCGGCGAAGCCCGCTTCACCTCCGCGATGACGATGAAGCCGCCATCAACCCGGCGCAGTGGCACGGGCAGTGCAGAGGCCAACGCCGCGGCGCGGAGCGACGCGAGCGGTCGCGATCGCAGCAGCGCGTCTGCACGTTCGCGGCTGCGCGTCGCCATGTCGCTCAGGAACCCGCTCACGGCCGCCCCTCCGGCCTCGCCGGCGCGGTCGAGCCGGGACCAAAGTCTCGCGCCAACCGATCAAGCAGCATCGCGCCGCGCCCGTCGTCGATCGCGGCGTGCGCGAGCAACGCGCCAGCAAGCGGCGAATCCGCCCGCTCGGCGCACCACAGCGCCAGCGCCGCGGACATGATCACAGCGTCCCTGTGGGCGTTGCGTTCGCCTGGAGTGCTGGGTTGAAGCACGCGCCGGAGCGCGAGGGCGTTCTGGCGGGCGTCGCCGCCGCGGAGCTCGTCGAGGTTGCAGGGCTGAAGGCCGAAGTCGGCGTACGAGAGCGTGCGCTCGTAGGTGGAGCCGGGGGTCGCGGTGATGCACAGGAATGGCGACGCGGGCGTCGGCTCGTCGAGGCCGTTTTCTGCGTGGACGACGAGCACGCGCCGGATCGGGAGCGTCGCGAACGCGCCGGCGATGACGCGGGCGGCAGCGAGCGAATACGCGCCGATGACGCTGTAAGGCGGTCGCGCCGGGTTTGTCAGCGGGCCGAGCATGTTGAAGATCGTGCGCACGCCCAGCGCGCGCCGGATCGGCGCGATGTTCGCGACCGCGGGGTGATAGTGCGGCGCGAAGAGGAAGGTAAAACCGGTGGACGCGAAGCACGCCGCGGCGGCACGCTCATCCAGCGGCATCGCCAGGCCCAGTTCGCTCAACACGTCCGCCGAGCCGCTTCGGCTGGAGACAGCGCGGTTGCCGTGCTTGACAACGGGCAGGCCCGCCGCGGCGGCGAGCAGCGCGCCGGCGGTTGAGAGATTGAACGTGCCGATGTTGTCGCCACCGGTGCCGACGATGTCCGTCGCGTCGCGCATCAGCACGCGATCAAGCTCGGGCCGGCGCGCCAGCTTCTGCGCCCCGCGTGCGAAGCCGGTGAGTTCGCTCGGGGCCTCGCCCTTGGTGCGCAGCGCGATCAGCATCGCACCGGTCGCCGCGGGGTCGATCGCGCCGGTGGCGATCTGCGTGAGCATCGCCTCGGCCTGATCGGCGGTGAGGTGCTGCCCGGCCAGTACGTGTTCGAGGAGGTCTTTCATGGGGTGGAGTGTCGGCAATCGGGAATCGGCAATCGGGAATCGTGGGGGCCGGGGACGGGACGATGTTGAAGAAGGCATCGAGGGATGAGGCATCGAGGCATCGAGTCGCAGGGCCGCGTCAATCACGTCATGATTTGGATCGCGTCCGCTCTTGCTGGATCGATGTCCAGGAAGTTGGCCAGCATTCTTGCCCCGCGCGGCGTCAGCACGCTCTCGGGGTGAAACTGCACG
>JALHNK010000106.1:0-3797 GCA_022843565.1 Phycisphaerales bacterium | reverse complement strand
CGCAAACTTCGTGTGACGCAGGCCCATGATCTCCTGCGGTTCGTCAGCATCAGTGCCCCTGATCGTGCGTGATGTCACCAGCAGTTCCGGCGGGATCGTCGATTCAAATGCCACCAGCGAGTGATAACGCCCGACTTCGAGCTCAGCTTCCAACCCGCGATACACACCCTGAGCGTCGTGCGAGATCACCGATGACTTGCCGTGCATCAGGCAGCGTGCGCGCCCCACCGTTGCACCAAACACCTCGGCCATCGCTTGATGCCCCAGGCAGACACCGAGTAGAGGCACCTTGCCCGCCGCGGCGGCGATGATCGATTTGCTCGCGCCCGCTTCATCCGGGCAACCCGGCCCCGGCGAGATCACGATGTGCGTGAAGCCCGACGTTGTCGCGAACGTTGGCGTCACGTCGTCATTGCGGCGAACGGTGACGCTGGCCCCGAGCGCCAGCATGTACTGCACGAGGTTGAACGTGAAGCTGTCGTAGTTGTCCACCATCAAGACGCGCGGCGTGCTCATGACAACCCCTCCTCGGCGAGCTTGAGCGCCGCCTCGAGCGCACCGACCTTCGCCCGCACTTCGTCATACTCAGCGCCCGGGTCGCTCTGGGCCACGATGCCCGCGCCGGCCTGATACGCGTATCGACCGTTGCGGAAGCAAATCGTGCGGATGGCGATGGCCTGATCCATGTCCGCGGGTCGTGCGTCGGTGCCGAGGCCGAAGTAGCCGACCGTGCCGGCGTAAAACCCGCGGCCAGCGGGCTCGAGTTCGTCGATGATCTGCATCGCGCGGACCTTCGGCGCACCGACGACCGTCCCGGCGGGGAATGTTGCGCTCAGCAGGTCGATGGCGTCGGCATCAGGCCGGAGCGTGCCGCTGACGCCGCTGACGATGTGCATGACGTGGCTGTAGCGCTCGATGGTGCGGAACGGGCGGACGCCGATGGTGCCCGCCTGCGCCACGCGGCCGAGGTCGTTGCGTGCGAGGTCCACGAGCATGACGTGCTCGCTGGATTCCTTCTGATCCGCGAGCAGCTCGTGCTCGCGGGCGATGTCCGTGGCCTCGTCGTCGCTGCGCGGGCGCGTGCCGGCGATGGGCCGGAGCGTCGCGACGCGAGCGTTGAGCTTGACCAGCGCCTCGGGCGATGAGCCGATCAGGCGCGTGTCGCCAAGGTCGAGGAAGAACATGTAGGGCGAGGGATTCAGCAACCGCAGCGCGCGATACACCTCGAACGGGTCGCTATGACACTTGCCCGAGAAGCGCACCGACAGCACGAGCTGAAACACATCGCCGGCGCGGATGTGCTCCTTCACGCGCTCGACGCGGGCGATGAACTCCTCGCGAGACATGCTGGCGTGCGGCGGCTCGTGCCCTGATCGCGCAGCGACCTCGGGCACCGCTCCGCGCAGCGCGCTGAGGATCTCGCGCCGCAGTGATTGACGCTCCCACTCCGGCCCGCTGTGCAGCAGCGCCGCGCGCCGCGTGAGATGGTCAAACACGAGCACCGATCGCGGCGCGACGAACGCCATCTCAGGCTCGCCCTCGGGCGTCGGTCGTGCGGGGGCGAGCGCTTCGATCCGACGGATGAAGTCGTAGCCGATCATGCCCACCAGCCCGCCGGCCAGCGGAATCGAGCCGGGCGCAAGGCCCGTGGCGCTCAGCGCCGGCGCGCGAGCGACCGCGCTTCGCAGCGCGCCGAAGACCGCGTCGCGTCCCTCAACACCTGGCGCGACCGGCACCGGAGCGCCGCCGTCAACGCGAAGGCCATCGTGATCAAGCCGCAGCGACGCAGCGACGCCCAGGCCGATGAACGAGTACCGAGCGAGCCGCTGCCCGCCTTCGACGGACTCCAGCAGGAACGCCGGTTCGAACGCTCGAAGTTTGCGGAACGCCGACACCGGCGTGTCCATGTCGGCCAGGATGTCAAAGGGCGGCTTCATGGCGTTCTCAAGGGCGGACGTGGGTCGGGCGACTCGGGGCGGCTTTGGGCTGGGGCTGGGGGTCGGGGCGGGGCAGTCGGGGGCACGGGGTCAGAGGCACGCGGCAGATTCAGAAAACAACGCGGGCCACCGGCGTGTGCGGTGGCCCCTGAGTGTTGACGGGTTCGAGTGGCGTTGCCGAGTGGATCAGCACGACCGAACGCGGTGCGGGGCGGGGGCCACCGTGTGGAGCGAAGCCCACCAACGCCAACCGGCCGAGTTCGAAGTGCCGCGGAACATGCGATCCAATAGTGACACATCCCGCCGGCAAAGTCAACGCGGCCAGTTTGGCACTCCCGTTTCCGCCGCGGCACCGCTGAGATCGCCGTCCGAGCCGCCTCTCGCCTGTCAGCCCCCGTCGTTCCACGCCCGGTACCGATCAAATCGCGAAACTCACGCCCTTCGCCCCAATCTGCCGAGATTCCTCGCAACCGCGCGACGCCTCACGCGTCAAACTTAGAGGATCACCGCGCGAACATTCAGCGGGCACCGCCCACGGTCGTGTTTTCTTCCCCGCGTCTCCCATTCAACTCGTCTCCGTCGTGTCTGATTTGCCAGTTTGCCATTTGCTCATTTGCCATTCGTCCCCCGCTCTCCCCCAAACCCGCGGCCATCGCGCCGCCAGGAGCCGATGAACATGAAGTCCCGCATTCTCCAGGTCTGCCTCGTGACCGCCGCGTTCTCAGGTGCCCTCGCCGCCGAGTCGCTCGCCCAAGGCCCGGCCCCGACGCCGGGCGTCAAGCTCAAGCAGCGCGAGACGAAGAAGGACAAGGACGAGTCAAAGTCCCCCGGCCCGAAGGTCGGCGACAAGGCGATCGATTGGTCACTGAAGGACGCCGACGGCAAGACCGTCAAGCTCGCGGACCTCAAGGGCAAGGTCGTGGTCATGGATTTCTGGGCTACCTGGTGCGGCCCCTGCCGCAAGGCGATGCCCGACATCCAGAGGCTCCACGACGATTTCAAGGGCAAGGACGTGGCCGTCTTCGGTCTGAACGCCTGGGAACGCGACGACACCAAGGCCGACCCCAAGACCGGCAAAAAGCTCACCGGCGCTGAGAAGGCCAAGAACTACATGACTGATCAGAAGTTCACCTACGGCCTCCTGCTCGCGGCTGACAAAGTCGCCGAGCAGCACGGCCTCACCGGCATCCCCGCCTTCTACATCATCGACACCAAGGGCAAGATCGTCTTCGCCGAGGGTGGCTATAGCCCGAACCACTACAAGGAAATGAAGACTGTCATCCAGAAGGCTCTGGACGACGCCGCGAAGGACGCGCCGAAGGACACCAAGAAGCCCGCCGACGCGAAGCCGACCGACGCCAAGCCCGCAGAGAAGACCAAGCCGACGACCGAGAAGCCCGCAGACCCGGCCAAGAAGGGCTGAGCCCACGCCGCTCGCCGAATCGACAGCCGCCGCGACAACCTCTCATCGTTCGAACACACACCGCCCAGCAGACTCCGTCTGGCTGGGCGGTTTTTCGTTCGCTGTCCAGCACTTGCGATGTGCCGTCAGAGTGTTCTGTTGAATCGATGCCTTTCGGCCCGGAGGGCCGCCGGAATGTAGCCGGGGGTGAAGCGAGTCTTCGAGCGAAACCCCCGGAGAACGCACACAAAACACTCGCACCCCGGAGGGGTGCAGGAAGAGTTGCCGCAGTCTCACCAGTGATTTCAACAGAGCCCCCTCAGAGCTCACCGCCGCGGCGCGATCGTGCGCGCCGCCGCCGCGCGACGTGGCCGCGCGATCACGCGCCCTCATTCATCCCGCCAAGATTCACGAAGCACGCCTGATAGGCCTTCAGCGTGAGCCACACGCGCTCAGCC
>JALHNK010000105.1 GCA_022843565.1 Phycisphaerales bacterium | reverse complement strand
GGCGGTGGTGGGGGGAGTGAGGGCGGTGGGGGCGGTGGTCGTCGTGGATGCGGCCTTGGTGGCGGCCGCTGGTGCGTCTTCGGCGTCGCGGCTCCACCCGGTGCGCGCGCAACCGCTGAGGGCCATCGCGCTGACGACGGCGCACGCGAGGCCGCGGAGTGCGAAAGTTGTCGCAGGGTTTGAGCGTGTCATGAGATCCTCCGGATCGAAGGTGAGGGTTGGCGCGAGCGTTCGTCAGAGTTGACGCTTGCCCATTCTAACAGTCCGGCTTCGGCCCTGTTGGAAACCGGCGATCCCGTCTGACGGCCTGATTCCTCCCGCCCGCCGACCCCCTCTCAAGCTCCCCTGGTGCGTGTGGTCGCGTTCGTGAGATCTTCATATTCGCAAACTGTCAATCCGTTGACGTTTGGCTCGTTTCACGGTACCTTCTTTGGGCTCGATACGCAGCACGCTGCCCGCGCCGGGGATGTTGACTTGGGACCCTTCACGCGGGCATTCAATGAGGGAAGATCCCGATGATGCCGCACTCCCGCTCGAACCTTGCGAAGAACGCTGGTCAGTCCATTCAACGCCGGGCCGACGCGCTCGCATCGCTTCGCTGGGGGCCGCTGGCCGCCATCGCCGCGGGCCTGTCGTTGATCACCGCTGCCCCGGTACAGGCGCAGTGCCCGGCGATCGTCGATGGCGTTCGCGATTGCTTCTATGGCACGCCGCCGACATCACCTCTGAGTGTGCAGGCTGTGGACACCGGCTTCGGAGACAGCAACCTGGGGTTGATCGATGCCGCCAACGGCTCGGAGCTCAACAACTTCAGCGCCCGCGTCGTCAACGGCACGCTCTACTTGCACCTGGCCGGCAACCTTGAATCCAACTTTAACAAGCTCGAGGTCTTCTTTGACACCGTCGCCGGGGGCCAGAATGTCCTCCGGGGCGACAACCCCAACGTCGATGGAAACGGTCTCAATCGGATGGGCGCCATCTTCGGGACAGGGCTGCGGTTTGATAGCGGCTTCACCGCCGATCGGTACCTCACGGTCACGTGCGGCGGCGCGCCGCCGGCAATATACGCGTCGTTTTCGGAGGTCTTGACCGCCGGCGGCGGCTCCGGAGGCTATCTCGGGACGACTGGCTTCGGCGGGCCCGGCACCTTGAGCGGCGGGAGCAACCCCTTCGGCATCATGGTGGCGATCAACAACTCAAACAACGCCGGCGTGATCGCCGGTATAGGTGCCGCGAATCCCGCTCAGGCTCAGGCGGTCACGACGGGTATCGAACTGGCCATCCCGCTGACGGCGTTGGGGATTCCCAACGCGAGCGGCACGATCAAGGTCTGTGCGTTCGTCAATGGCTCCAGCCACGACTTTGTGTCGAATCAAGTGCTTGGCCCCGCGCCCGCTGGCACCAGCAACCTCGGCGAGCCAACGTTTGTGAACTTCGCGAGTATCGCAGGCGACCAGTTCGTATCCGTTGACGTTGGCCCGACGATCGTGACGAGCCCCGACGCGGTGCAAGCGTGTACCGGCAGCAGCGTCACTCTCTCGGTCACGGCCTCCGGCACCGGGCCGCTTTCATTCCAGTGGCGAAGGAACGCGGTCGATGTCGTCGGCGCAACATCCGCGTCGTACGTCATCCCTTCGCTGAGCAGCGCCGATGCCGGGAACTATGACTGCGTCGTGACGAACGCTTTCGGCAGTGTCACCAGCGGCGTGGGTGCCGTCACCGCGCTCGCACCGACGGTGATCGCGCAAGGCCCGAGTTCAGCCGTCGGGTGTCTCGGCCAGAGCGCCGAGTTCAGCGTCAGCGCGACCGGTGCCGGGACGCTCTCCTATCAGTGGCGATTCAACGGGCAGAACATCAACGTGGCGAGCAACTCCTCAGCCGTCACATCAACCCTGACTCTGAGCAACCTGCAGGCTTCGAACGCCGGGAGCTACGACTGCGTCGTCTCCTCGTCGTCGGTGTGCGCCGGGGCGACCAGCGGTGCCGCGGCGCTAGTGGTGAACACCTGTCCGCCGCCGGACCCGACCGGCGGCAACGTGGTCATCAGTCAGATCTTCCCGAGCGGCGGGTTCACGAACGGGCCGTACAACGCCGACTTCGTCGAGTTGTATAACCGCAGTTCCTCGCCGGTCAATGTGAACGGCTGGTCGCTGCAATACGGCTCCGCAAGCGGGAGCATCGGTGTCGGCTCGACCGCGGGGCTGGTGATCCCGCTGAGCGGGACGATCCCATCCGGCGGCTACTACCTCGTGCAGGTCACCACCAACTTTACGTTCGGCAGCCCGCTGCCGACGCCCGACGCGATGACGCCCAGCAGCACCCAGATCAACCTCGGCACGGCGAGCGGCAAACTCGCGCTGGTGCGGACAACGACCGCTCTGGGCGTCGCCAATCCCGCGGGCAATCCGCTCCTGGTCGACCTTGTGGGATGGGGCACCGCGAACGCCTTTGAGGGATTGGTGGCGGCATCGCCGCCAGCAATGCAGGCGCTCCGGCGTCGCGAAGGGGGTTGCACCGACAACAACTTGAACTCCTTCGACTTTCAGTCGGTCCCGCCGGCGCCCCGCAACTCCGGCAGCCCGCGCGTGCAATGTGCCACGTTTAATCAGTTGAGCACTCCGGTGGAGTTCTACTGGTGCGGCACCGGACCGGCATCGATCTCGGCGAGCGCGTCGGCGACGCTCAACAACGGCGAGCCCGCGACGCTCAGCTATCAGTGGCTCCGCAACAACATCGTCATTCCGGGTGCAACCGGCGCGACACTGACGCTCAATCCCGCGCTGCCCGCGGACGTGAATCAGAATTTCAGCGTCATGGTGACGGCGGGGAACACCACGCGATCCTCGGGCGGTGCATTCCTGGTCCAGACCGGGGCCGCGGTCATCACGCCGGACCTGGGCTCGCGACGGGCGTTTGTCGGCGAACGCGTCAACTTTGATTGCCGCCCGGTGTCAACCAACTACTCGTTCGTCTGGCGGAAGAACGGCCAGATCATCCCCGGTGCCACTGGCCCTGTCTACACGACGCCGGAACTCACGCTCGCCGACAGCGGCGCCGTGTTCCAGGTGACCGCGAACGCGCCCTCATGTGGCACCAACACCGCCTCGGCCAGCGCGACCGTCACGGTGATCGAAGGGTCTCCGCTGATCGACGGCCGCATCACCGGCGACAACTACGGCCCGCCGAAGTGGGTCAACACGCAGAACCCCACGAGCTTCGGTGACAACGTCGCCGTCACGACGCAGAACGCGCCGCTGGGCGACCCGCTGGGCGCAAGCCGCGGGGTCGAGGTCGAGATCAATCTGGCGGACATCGGTCTGGCCTCCGGCGCGCCGCTGAAGCTCAGCGCCATGATCAGCACGCGCGACGCTGCGTACCTGTCCAACCAAGTGCTGCCGCCATTGCCGGAGAACTCGGAGAACCTCGGCAACCCGCGTGAGGTGGACTTCAGCGACTCTGAGATCCCCGGGCAGCAGTTCGTGCTCTTTACGCCAGCGCTCGTCGCCGGTGCACCCACGCTCGACGGCCAGCTCGACGCCGGATACGTCCTGGTGCCCGGTGCTGTGCAGGCCTGCGGCACACACTTCGGCGACAACACCGGCACGAACCCAGCCGGCAACGTGCTCGGCAGCGGCGGTTCGGAGCTCAACGCGATCTACGCGAGGTCGGACGGCCAGAAGCTCTACCTGATGTTTACGGGCAACCTTGAGTTGAACTACAACCGGCTGCACGTCTTCATCGATAGCGACCTCACGCCCGGTATCGGTCAGCGCCGTCTGGCGCGGAACCAGGGTGCCCTGGCCGCGATGTCGGCGTGGCCGGGCAGCGCCAACACCTCGGGCAGCTACTCGCCGTCGGAGGGCATGCTCTTCGAGAGCGGGTTCGAGCCGGACCACGCCCTGACCATCAGTTGCGGGTACCTCATGGACGACCCCGGCTCGGGCCTGGCTGATTTGTACGTCGATTACACCAAGCTGGACAACTGGGTGAACTTGGACAACGTGGGCGTCTTCATCGGGCGCGGCTTCGGGCCATTGCCGAACCTCTTCGGCGACTTGCAGATGGGTTCGGGCTGGCCGCAGGTTCGCTGCGCGATGGACAACAGCAACAGCGTCGGCGTCAACGCGGGCTTCACGGGCACGCGGGTGGTGTACCCGAGCGTTGACAAGGCGGCCGGCACCGAGTTCAACGCGGTGTACTCGCGCGTGGTCGGCGACAAGCTGTACTTCGTTATCACCGGCAATCTCGAAACCAACTTCAACAAGATGTACATGTTCTTCGCGGTGGATGGCGTTCCCGGTCAGAATCGACTCCTTGGCCCCTCGGACTTCTGGCCCGCCTCGCAGTGGAAGCCGAACTCCGACATCCTCTTCCAATCGCTGCAGCGCCTCGGCGGTACCACCGCGGCGATCTCGCCGCTGGAGGCAACCGACGGCCTGCGATTTGATGAAGACTTCCAGGCGACATACGCCCTGACGATCAACCATGGCGATTCACCGACGCGGGTGTATGTCGATGCGACGCGCCTCCGCCGCTTCGGACGTGCGCAGATGACTGACGACACCGCCTCGCTGGACTACGGCTCGTACAACGGCGGACGCAAACGCCGCTTCCCGATCGTCGCGCACAGCGGCAACTTCGTTGATCGTCAGTTCGTGGGCGGCGGCTTGTTCCAGATCTACTCCGCCTACGCGCCGACCGCTCTCAGTGCGAACATCAACTTCCTTTCGAACGATTTCCCGCTTCCCTGGTTCAACCCGGATCTCGCTCTGATCGGCACCGGTAAGGTCGCCGGTCGGATCGACAACTCAAACGTTGCGGGCGTGACCGGAACCACCGCCGACGAGGCCGCCGCCGTCGCCGTCGAGTCTGGTATCGAGATGGTCGTGGCCCTCTCGGAACTCGGCATCGAATCTCTCAACGGCATTCAGCGGATCCGCCTGTGCGCGATCGTCGCGTCGGACCAGCTCGAGGAAACCTCCAACCAAGTCCTCGGCGGGCTCCCGCCGGGAACCGGTAATCTGGGCCCGGGCCGCAATATCGATTTCACGACGATCCCCGGTACGCAGTGGGTCGTTGTGTACGACCCGGTCGCGGGCACCGGGCGATGCAACGCCGCGGACATCGCTTACGACGACGGCAACTTCATCCCGCGTGCGGAGATCGTCGATGGATCGAACGGCACCCCGGCCATCCCAGGCCCGACCAACCTCGGCAACAACGGCGTCACCGAAGCCGACTACAACGTCTTCTTCGCGAACTATTTTGAAGCCTTTCCCGTTTGCGATATCGCCAACGACGATGGCACCACCCGGCTCCCTCCACCCCCGCCCAACACCGTATCGAACAACGGCGTGACCGAGGGCGACTACAACCTCTTCTTCAGCATCTTCTTCGACGGCTGTGCGTTCTGAGCCACCACAATCGACACACGCGCGTGGGCTCGGATCCCGGCGGACATCGCGTGCCTGACCGCACCGCACGCGGGCGAGACGCGTGCCGCGTCCGTCGCGAGGTTCCGGCACGTGCCGACGCTCACGTGAGCATCAGCGCCCTGCGTTGACGCGCCGCCCTATCGCCCCGCGCCGGTATTCAGCTCGCGCGGCGGGCCAGGCTGGCCGGTTGCAGCGGGTGCTCCCGCGCCCTGCGTGGCGGCGCCGCGCGGCGCATCAAACGCACCGCGATTGGGCATCTCCGTCGGGCGGCGGAACCACCACGACGCGACGACCATCCCCGAGAGCACCAGCCCGATGCTTGCGCCAAGCGCAAAGGTGCGGATTCGTTCTTTGCTGCCAAGACGACCGCCGGGCTCGTCGAGGCCGCGTTCGATGTTCTCTCGCATACCCATGCGATCAGTGTATGCGAATCGCTGATGGGCGCGCGCTGCTCGGCGCTTCGTGCGAGTGATCAAAGGTCCGCCTCTCGCGGTGCCGGGCGACCCGCCCGGGGTGCGGGTGCCCCGGTCGTGGCGCACCAACTCGCGGCGACGTTCAGCCAGCGCGCAAGACGCGCCGCAGAAGTCCGGGTATCAAGCGCCCAGTGACCGAGACGCGGCGGGTTCAGCGAGGCGAGGCGTCAAAGGCCGCGATGGCGTCGAGCATCGCGCGTGCACGCGAATCGAACGAGCCGACTTCTTTCACGCGGGCCAGCGACTTGTCCACCAGAGGCTGATAGCTCTCGAGATTCGCGAGGATGTCCAGAAGATGACCCGCCGGGTCGGTCGTCGAAAGATCGACCATCGGGTTGAACCCGAAGAGTTCCTTGAGCTCTGCGGGGCAATAGCCGACCGCCAGAGCGCCGGAGCCGATGGACTCGATGTAACGCTGCGTCAGCGTCTCGACGCCGCCGGCGCCGTCCGGGTGCGTCATGACTTTCGGATAGCACACCATCGTCGCGGTATCGCCCAGCGTCTTGTAGAGGTTGTCCAGCCCCGGGATGACCTTGTGCGTGCGCGGGCCCACCTGATAGACATGCGACTTGCCCGCGGCTTTCAGCGGCTCGCGGATCTTCTCGTGAACCGCCGCCAGCCGGCGCCCCATCTCAAAGACGTGCTGCGTGCGCTGCGCCAGCGGCTTGCCGGGTTGAAGGAGCGAAAGGTCCAGCGCCTCGGGCAGCCAGTGCGTCGTCAGGCCGGGGATCACCTTCGCGAAGTGCTCGGCGTTCTGGCGGGCGCTGAAGAACGCCAGCCGCGTGCGGTGCCGACGCAGCAACGCCTCCCACAACGCCCACTGCTGGCCCCAGCAATCATAAATCCACGGCACACTCTCGCACACATACGCATCCGGGAACGTGCTCATGTCGCTGGCCCATGAGAGCGTGACCAGCCGCCGATCACCCACGCGGGCGAAGTTCCGCACGAGCGTGAGCTTTGCCGCCACGCGAGCAACAAAGCGAGTGGGGGGGATGATCTGGCGATCGGCACGCCGCACGCCCAGACGCCCAAGGGCCTCGCGCATGCCGCGATTCGGAGCGGTGAAACCCTCGACGGGCGCGCGGTCCCAGAGGGCGACGAGATTCTTCGGCGAGAAGGGCGGGGGCATTGGGGGCAAGTATACGACCGGATCGATTTGCGGACCGCAGAATCGACCGCCGCGGGGCTTCAGGCCGCCGACGAATCCCGCGACCGACGTGCCGCCGTTCCCACTTCAGAACCCTGTGCGTCCGTCGAGCTTCTTGCCCTTCTTCCGCCCCTTCTTGTTTGCCCGAACGCCGGGCATCCCCGCCTTGCGTTCGGCACCGTCCACAGCGTCTGGGCCGCCGTCGATCTGGCTGCGGCGGACCTTGCTCTTGGGCTCCAGACCCGCCGCGGCTCCCTTTCCGGCTTTGAGCTGCTGGACCTGATCGCGGATCCGCGCGGCCCTTTCGAAGTCCAGCTTCTGCGCCGCTTCCAGCATCTCGGCCTCGAGCATGTTGAGCATCTCGCTCATCTCAAACTCGGGCTCCTTGCTCTTGATCGCCTCGCGCGCGGTGCGCCCGGCGCGAAGCTCGCCCTCGATCCCCTGCCGGATCGCCTTGATGATCGTCTGCGGCGTGATGCCGTTCGCGGCGTTGTAGTCCAGTTGCTTCTTGCGGCGTCGATCGGTCTCTTCGATCGCGCCCTGCATGGCCGGCGTCATCTTGTCGGCGTACATGATGACGCGCGCGTCGACGTTTCTGGCCGCGCGGCCGATCTGCTGGATCAACGACGTCGGCGAGCGCAGGAAGCCTTCTTTGTCGGCATCGAGGATGCAGACCAAGGACACCTCGGGCAGGTCCAGCCCTTCTCGCAGCAGGTTGACGCCGACCAGCACATCGAACGCCCCGCGTCGCAGGTCGCTGAGGATCTCGATGCGTTCGAGCGTTTCGATCTCGCTGTGCAAGTAGCGAACGCGCAGGCCCTTCTCGTGCAGGTGGACCGTCAGGTCTTCGCACAAGCGCTTGGTCAGCGCGGTGACGAGCACACGCTGCCCTTTGGCGACGATCTCCTGACAGCGCGACACAAGGTCGGGCACCTGCCCGCCGGCGGGCTTGACTTCGATGATCGGATCGATGAGGCCCGTGGGCCGGATGATCTGCTCGCTGACTTCACCCTGCACGCGCTCAAGCTCGTACTTCGCAGGCGTCGCGCTCACAAACAGCACCTGCGGCACCATCTGCTCGAACTCTTCGAACTTCAGCGGGCGGTTGTCCATCGCGGCGGGGAGGCGAAAGCCGTGCTCGACGAGCACTTTCTTCCGCATCTGATCGCCGGTGAACATCGCGTGGATCTGCGGCATCGTGACGTGGCTCTCGTCGATGATCATGAGCCAGTCGTGGTCGGTGCGCTTGGTGATCCGCCACAGATGCCCGCCATCCTCGCCATGATCCCCCCCCGCACCCCCGCCCCCCCCGTCCTCCTCGCCGCCAAAGTCTTCCGGCGAGTAATCAAAGTAATCCATCAGCGTGAACGGCCGCTCGCCGGGTGCTCTGCCGTCAAAGTACCTCGAATAGTTCTCCACGCCGTTGCAGAAGCCGACCTCTTCGAGCATCTCCAGGTCATACTTCGTTCTCGCGAGCAATCGCTGGGCCTCCAGCAGCTTGCCCTCAGCGCGGAACTTCTCGACGCTCACGTTCATGTCTTCTCTGATCTGCTGCGTGATGCTCTTCATCTTCTGCTCGTCGGTGACGTAATGCACCGCCGGGAAGAGAAACACGCGCCGCTCTTCGGCGAGCTCCTCGCCGCTGACGGGATTCACCAGCCGCACGCTCGAAACCTCGTCGCCAAACAGCTCCACCCGCACGGCGTACTGGTCGTACGCCGGAAAAATCTCGATCACATCGCCCCGCACGCGATACAAGCCGCGCTTGAACTCGACATCCGCCCGCTTGTACTGCATCGCGGCCAGCCCCAGCAGAAACCGCCGCCGATCGACGGTCATGCCGCGCTCGATGGTCATGACCTTGTTGCCGTAGGCCTCCGGCGAGCCAAGGCCGAAGATGCACGACACGCTGGTGACGACGATGGTGTCTCGCCGCGCGAGGATGTTGCTGGTGGTGGCGAGCCGCAGCTTCTCCAGATCGTCGTTTCTGCTGGCGTCCTTCTCAATATAAATATCGCGCTGCGGGATGTACGCCTCGGGCTGGTAGTAGTCGTAGTAGCTGACAAAGTAGTTGACACTGTTGTGCGGGAAGAACTCCTTGAGTTCCTCGTAGAGCTGAGCCGCCAGCGTCTTGTTGTGGCTGAGAATCAGCGTGGGCTTGCCGAGGCGCTCGATGACGTTGGCCATCGTGAACGTCTTGCCGGTGCCGGTGGCCCCGAGCAGACACGAGAACTTCTCACCGGTCGCACCCCCCGCGCCGCCACCATCGCCGCCCATGCGTTTGACCAGCGACTCAATCGCCGCGGGCTGATCGCCCATGGGCTTGAAGGGCGAGACGATCTCAAATGGGCGCGAGCGGATGAGCACGGGGGAGGGTAGGGAAGAAGTGGCAGAGCCGGGACGTGGCAGAGCGAGAAGTGGCAGAGTGGCGAAGTGGCAAAGTGGCAGAGTGGGGGGGCGGTCGTGCGCTGGGGCGTGGGCGTGGGCCGCGGCGTGTGTTGGCGTTTGCGGCGCGCAAACGAAAGACCCCCGAGCGGAGGTGCGCCCGGGGGTCGTTTGCATTCAAATCACTTTGCCACTCTGCCACTTCGCCACTCTGCCACTTCTTCAAGCAGCGAGTTTGATCGCGCCCTGCGAGCCCCCGCCCGCCGAAGCGACAACGCCCACCCCATCAGCACCAAACTGCACGACCATGGCGTCCGAGGGTTCGCCGGCGCGGGTGCCGCGGAAGCCTTGGACGATGTATTGTGCGCCGGCGCTGGCGGCCGATGCGGGCACGGTGGTGTCGGTGAACGACGCGCGGCGGGACTCGGCGGTGGATCCACTCGCGCCGCCCAAGGGAACAAAGTTGCTCTGGCCCGGCAGCTTACGCGAGACATTGAAGAACGCGCCGCTGCTGGCGGCGGAGTTGGTGGCGTTCCAAGACAGCGTGACGCTGCCGTCGGGGTTCAACGCAACATTAAAATCACTCGGCTTGCCCGGCACCGGCGCGGGCGAGGGCGCCGCCGGCGGCGGGATCTGCGCATCGGCGTAGACCTGCTCGGCGTTGCCGGAGATCTCGGCGTACGCCTTGATCTGGCGGATCAGGTCGCTGACATTGCTGCGCATGGTCGTCAGGTTGCCGCCCAGGGTCGTCGTCGCGCCCTTGCTGGCCTCGCGCGCCGCTTGGGCCGCGCTGTACGCCGCGCGAGCCGCGGTGGTGGCGGTCTCAAGCGCCGTGACCTGCTGCGCGGTCAAACCAATCTTGGCCGGCTGGACGCTCCAGACGGGCAGGTGGGTCTCGCAGAACTGAATTTGCTCGGGGATGCCATCAGGAAGAATCGCCATCACAAGACTCCTACACAAGAGGGGTGAGCCGAGCGCCGCGGCAAGCCGGGGATCGCGCGGGCGTACAGGACCGCGCAACCGGCGGGCGCTCGGGCGGACATCGCGTCCGAAAACCTTCGTACGCGCCAAAGAGTTTTCCCACCACGATCGCGCCGCGGCGCTGTACACTCTTTGAGATTCGCGGCCCCGCACAGCGCAAGGCCGTCGCCAAGAGTGTCGGAACAAACACGCGGCGACTTCACCCGGAGTGCACACAATGTTGACTCAACAGCCCACGGGAACGATCCAGGCTGGCACGGGAACGATCCAGGCTGGCACGGGAACGATCCAGGCTGGCACGGGAACGATCCAGGCTGGCACGGGAACGATCCAGGCTGGCACGGGAATGATCCAGGCTGGCACGGGAACGATCCAGGCTGGCACGGGAATGATCCAGGCTGGCACGGGAACAGTTCAGGCGGCGGCACGGAGAGCGCGTGCGGTCGCCAAGACCGGGCGAACCACGTCCTTGCCACGCGGGCGCGTCCTGATGGCCGCGGCACTTCTGGCAGCCGCGGGCGTGCCATCGCTGGCGGGTGGCGGGGGCGGGGGGGGTGGGGGTGGGGGTGGGGGTGGGCAGCCCACCTGCCAACCGCACATCGTGCCGATGGATATGAACAGAGACAGCAGCGGTTTGTGGGCCTCGTCGTCTGGCAGCACAGGCACCGTCTACGCGCTGGCACTCTGGGACGCCGACGGCCCCGGCCCGCTGGCGGCGCGGCTGGTCGCGGGCGGATCGTTCGGCACCTCGACGTGGGAGGATGGCTCGGCGCAGGTGAACAACATCGCGTGGTGGGACGAGGCGGCGACTCCGCCGCGCTGGCGAGGGCTGGGGACGGGGGTGAACGCCCGGGTGGTCGCCATCGCCGCCATGCCCGACGGGACGCTGGTCGTCGGCGGCGAGTTCAATCAAGCTGGCGGCATTGCGGTGGGAGGCGTGGCGCGATGGACCGGGGGGGTGGGCGGGCTCAACGGTGCGTGGTCCGCCATGGGCGCGGGGCCGCAAGGGGGTGTCAAGGCCCTGGTGGTGACGCCGGGCGGCGAGTTGCTGTCGGCGGGGGGTGGCGCTTATGGTGTTGGTGACCCAAGCGACTGGGTGTCTTGGGTCTCCAGTTGGAACGGCACCGCGTGGACTCGGGCCGACGGTTGGCCGGGGCCGCACATCAACGGGTGGGCGAGCTGTCTGGCGGTGATCGGCGGGAGCGTGTACGCCGGCGGCACGTTCGACGATAACGACGCTCAGCCGGTGACACAGACCCGCCGGGCCAAGGTGGTTCAGGGCGGCAGTGGTGCCTGGTCGCTCGTGGTGCCCTTCCCTCCAGCCAGCTCTCTCCCGGGCGATGTCGCCTCGCTCTGTCAGGTGCCCGGCTTGGGGATTGTCGCGGCGGCGGGCGCGAGCGGGCCGGTGCGTTTCACCGGCTCGTCGTGGACGCGAGTTGGGACCGAGCCGGGCGTCGGGCGACGAGTGCTCGCGTACAGCCCAATCGCCGGGCTCATTGCCGACGCCGGGGGGCAAACCGCCGGTCACCCGGCCAACGCCATCGCCCGATGGACGGGCACCGCGTGGGTGCCGATTGCGCCGGACTTTCCGGGCGCAGGGCTCGGCAACTACTTGGGGCAGGTGTACGCCCTGCTCGCACTTCCGGATGGCGACGTGGCGGTTGGTGGGGCGATCGCCGGCGGCGTCCGTCGCATCCGCGTCGCGGGCACGCCGCCGGTGATCTTGGCCCAGCCGACGCCGATCGTCGTCTGCCGCGAAGCCGAGACCGCGACCATCGTGGTCGATGTTGCGTTCGCCCCGGGCGAGCCGACCACGACGGTCTGGCACTGGAAGCGGCCGGACCAAACGGTGTGGCAGGAGGTCGTGCCCTGGTCCAACGGGTCCATCGCCGATCTGACGCTCGAGGAACTCGCGGAACTGGACCTCAACGGGCCGGCACCGGAGATCTTCAGGACCTACGGGCAAACGGGCGCCGTGCAGTTGGCGCTGTATCCGTTCTATTCGAACGTTCAGTTTCGCGCAACCATCTCGAACGTGTGCGGCTCGGTCACAAGCGACGTCCTGACGCTCCGGTTTGCAGGTCCGTGCAACCCCGCCGATATCGCCTACGACAACGGCGCGCCGCTGCCGCCGCGCGGCGCGTGCGATCCGAATCTGGTGAACAACGGTGTCAGCGAAGCCGACTACAACCTCTTCTTCGCCACCTTCTTCGACGCCGGGTACGCGTGCGACATCGCCAACGACAACGGCTCACCGCTGCCGCCGTTCGGCACACTGACAACCAACAACGGCGTGACCGAAGGCGACTACAACCTCTTCTTCGCCATCTTCTTCGACGGCTGCGCGTTCTAAGTCGCTCGCGGGCTGAGCGTCCAACCAACCATCGAACACCGCCGACCCGCGAGCCCGCGCACGCTCGCGGGTCGGTGTGCTTTGCAGGTCGCTGTCGGCCTTTGGCGCAGGGATCGAGCGGTCGCGCGGAAGCCGCTTCCGCGGCCGGGGGTTCTGTGGTTCATCGCCTCGCGACGCCACGAACCGTTTCCCGCGGGGGCAGCGGCGGACGGCGTGGTGGAGCGATGGCGGGGCGGTCGGGCGGTGGTGGTGGTGGGGGCGTGGGGGGATGGGGGGGTGGGGGTGGTGGGGGGTGGGAACCGGGGGATCGGGGCTCGTTGAGCTTCTCGGTCGTGGATGATGCTCATGTGCAGACTGCTTGTTCGCGTGTTCGGATGGCCATTTGCCTGTGCTTCGGGGGCACCCGGTGGTAGACTG
>JALHNK010000104.1 GCA_022843565.1 Phycisphaerales bacterium | reverse complement strand
CCGCTGTGTGTATTGCTTGGAGCCGGATGCGAGGTTCATGCCGGCGTCGCAGTTGCTGTCGCCGGAAGAGTTTTTCCGGGTGGCGCGGGTCGCCACGGGCCTGGGCGTCCGCACGCTTCGCATCACCGGCGGCGAGCCGACCGTTCACCCGCACCTCACGCGAATCATCTCGCTCCTGGCCGGCGCGGGCGCTGAGGACGTGGCGATGACGACCAACGGCTCTCGCTGTGATGACGCGAGCCTGCGGGCGTGGCGGGACGCGGGGCTCCATCGCCTGACGATCAGCCTGGACTCGCTCCAGCCCGGGCGCTTCAGCGCCATCACGCGATCGACGACCGAGCCGCGAGAGGTTGTCGGCGCGATCCGGCGGGCCCTGAGCGCCGGCTTCGCGCCCGTGAAGGTGAACGCGGTGATTGTCCGCGGGTTCAACGAGGACGAGGTGCCGGATCTGGCGGCCCTGGCGTATGAGCTCGGCATTGACATGCGGTTCATCGAGTACATGCCGCTGGACTCCGGGCGGGCGTGGGAGCCGGGCAAGCTCGTGCCCGCCGCGGAGATCCTCCAGCGCGTCCGCACGCGGTTCGATCTGGTCGAGATGGAACGGATCGACCCGTCGTCCACCTCGCGGGACTACGCGTTCGCCGGCGGCGTGCGAGGGACCATCGGGCTCATCGCCCCGGTCACACGCCCGTTCTGCGGCGCGTGCTCACGTCTGCGCATCACCGCCGATGGCAAGGTCCGCCCCTGCCTCTTCTCGCTCTCAGAGTGGGACATCTCGCACATGCTCCGATCCGGCTCGACCGATGACCAGATCGCCCAGCGGCTGATCGATATCACCTGGACAAAGCAAGCGGGCCACACCATCAGCGATCCGTCGTTCGCGCAGCCGTCGCGGTCGATGTCGGCGATCGGCGGGTAGGTCGGGAAGCAGCGGGAGGCGGTGATCGCAGCGGCTGTGCGGAGTCCCCGCGTGGGCCAGGATCGCCGCGGGCCAAGATCGCGCGGGTCACCGTCACGGGCGCGTTGGGCGGTCTACACTCGTGAGGACTCGGGCGCGGGGGCGCATTTGTGGAGATCTGCATGTCGGAGTCGGCCAACCTGCTGAAGCTCTTTCGCGTTGATCAACAAATCCGAGGGCTGCGGTCCAGACTGACCAGCGCCGAGCGGTTTCTGGCCGAGCAGCAGAAGCTCATGGCGGCCTTGGAGACCAAGCTCGCCACTTCAACACAACAGCACAAGATCGCCAAGGCCGCCGCGGCTGGCGCCGAGGGCGAGGCGGCCCGCATCGAGGCCCGCATGAACCATCTGCGCGAGCAGATGAATCTGGCCAAGACGAACAAGGAATACTCGGCGTTCCTCACCGAGGTGAACTCGCTGAAGGCGCTGAAGGACGAGCAGGACAAGCTCCAGCTTGAGCAGCTCGATCGCGTCGATCAGTTCGCGAAGCAAATGAGCGAGCTGGATGCGCAGGTCAAAGAACGCCAGGGCGTCGCCTCCAAGGCCAAGGCCGAGCGTGACGGCAAGGAAGCCGAGATCAAAGATCGCCTGGGCGAGCTCTCCAAGGAACGCGGCGTCGTCCGCGACGGCGTTGACGCCGCCCACGCTAAGCGGCTCGAAGACCTCATGGAACGCCTCGGCGAAGACGCGATGGCGATGGTCGAAGAGATCGATCGCCGCAACCACGAGTGGTCGTGCGGCGCGTGCCGGATGGCCGTGCCCGCCCAGGTGCTCAGCATCATCACCCGCGGCTCGCTGGTGAACTGCCCGTCGTGCGGCGCGTTCCTCTTCACCGAGACCGACGTCGCCAGCAAGAAGCTGCCCAAGGACCTCGACGCCCCGAAGCCCGCCAAGGCACCGAAGGCCGCAAAGGCCCCCAAGGCCAAGCGCGGCGAGACGCTGGAGGCGTGAGGCGACAGCCGTCAGCCGTCAGCTTTCAGTTGTCAGCAAGCAGACGCCAGCGGGACTGTGTCGTCACCGCCGGTCGCGATGGCTCGGGATCGCACCGCTGACTCGCCAGTGCCTTGTCCCCAGTCCCCAGTCCCCAGTCCCCAGTCCCCAGTGCCTGATGCCCAGTGCCTCGTGCCTGCTCAGAGCTGCGCCCCGATGCAGCGCGGGATCAGCACTCGGTCGATGAGCGATTCGCCCTTCTCGTCGGTACCGAAGATCTTGGTCAGCACGCTATTGAGCTGACGGTTGAGCGTCTGCCGCTCGGGCTCTTTGAGCTGCGAGAGTTGGGCGCGGGCGAAGATCCGGGCGACCTCTTCCTTGATCTCGGCCTGGCGCTGGGCCAGCGTGTTCTCGACCGCCTCGACGTTGCGCTGTTTGACCTGCACGACGATCTCGGCGCTCCACACCCAGAGCGAGCCGCTCATCATGTTCGGGAACTTGCCGTCCTTGTCGGGGATGATCGTGATCTCGACGCTCGACGCCGAATCGTCCTTGACCAGCGCGTGCTCGTCGACCTTCGCCACGGTCTTCTTCGGGCCCAGCATGACGAACGCGCCGGCGGTGATCAGCACCTGCGCCACGACGACAACCCCGACCGCGCCGATCATCTTCATCCCGCCCTTCTTGGGCGCTGGCGCTTCGGGCGTCGCTTTCGCATCGGCCTTCGCGTCTGGCTTCTTCTCGTCCTTGGCCATCGGTTGCTCGCCTCACCATTGGATCACCCGCTCACGCGGCTACGCGCGCGAACGCTTGGGGTGAGATCGGCTCGATCGCTTGGAGACTCGCCGCGAGGCCCGTGCGTTCGCCTCGTACCAGACCGTGCCCGCCCGCGCAGATCGCGCCGACTCGCGGGCGCGCCGGTTATCGGCCCAGGGCCAGGAGCTGCTGGACAAGCTGATCGGTCGTCGTGATCACGCGCGAGCTCGCGGAATAGCCCGTTGACGCCAGGATCATGTTGATGAACTCCTGCGCCAGGTCCACGTTGCTCTGCTCAAGCGCCCCGCCGACGATCCGCCCGGTGCCCAGCGTCGTGGGCGGTGCGACGACCGGCGTGCCGGAGTTCGGGCCCACCGCGAAGAGGTTGGACCCGATATCCACCAGGCCCTCGGGGTTGGAGAACTTCGCCAGCACCACCTGCCCCACGCGCCGCGT
The DNA here is from genome assembly GCA_022843565.1 of Phycisphaerales bacterium. Lineage (GTDB taxonomy): Bacteria > Planctomycetota > Phycisphaerae > Phycisphaerales > UBA1924 > JACVCS01. The sequence continues at coordinate 10,100 of JALHNK010000104.1, read as the reverse complement.
CTGACCATTCGAGAACGAGCCGGTGATCACGCCGTCCTGGCCGACGCTGTAGCTGTTGAGCACGCCGACGGGCGTGCCGTTCTGGAAGGTCGCCGCGAGCGACGATCGCGTGTCGGCCAGCGCGGTCACCGTGGCATTTGGCGATTGGAAGAGCAGGTCAAAGGACATCGGCGACGCTGCGCCCGAGCCCGTGCGATCGATCGTGATGTTCAGCGGCGCGGGGTTGATCGCGCGCCCCTGGGTGTCGAACGCGATCGAGCCGCTTCCGACGCGCGTGTCAATGCCCGCCGCGTCGCCGGACTCCACGAAGTACTGCCATGTCGTGCCGGTGCCGCCGGTGCGCTGCGCGAGCACCATCGTCAGGTCCACACGCACTTCCGAGCCGAGCGAGTCATACGCGACAAACGTGTGCCGCACCGATTCGCCGTCGGCCGTCGCGGTGCGCGTCGGGCTGAATGGCGTCGAGAGGCTCGTGCCCGTCGAGCTGAGCTGGCGAATCGCGTTGACGTCCAGCCGCAGGTCGTTCACGCTGCCGATGTTGCCGACCACGGAGATCACGCCCGCGGCGTCGATGGTCGCGCCCGGTGTCAGGCCGTCGGGGTTCGCGCCCGCAGCGGGGTTCAGGCCCAGCGATTGGTTCAGAAACGTGAGATAGTCCGCAACAGTCGTGGTCGCTGTGATGTCCAGCCTGGCCACCGGCACCTGCTTGCCGCCCTTCTCGGCGCCGTTGACCTCGATCTGCTGGCCCACCGTAAAGAGCGCCTGATTGCCCGCCAGCGCGGGATTGTCAATCGCGGTGATCAGCGTCGCGCCCGTCGCGGGCGCCGCGGTGGTGTCATTCAGCGGTGCGAACTGGAATCGCGAGCCGCGCGAGGCGGTGACAGCGTTGGTGTTCGTGTTCAGATTGCCGGTGAATCGCACCTGGGTGGTCGCCTCGGCAAGGCGGAGCTGGCCGACGGGGATGTTCAGATCGGTGAGCGTGCCGGTGACAATGTTGAAGTTGTCATCGATGCCGTAGCCCTGGAGCCGCTCCCCGCTCACCGTCACGATGTTGTTGGCCGAGTCCTGACGGAACGCGCCGGAGCGTGTGTAGTAGCGCTGCGTGCCGCGGTTGACCAGGAAAAGTCCGTCGCCGTCGATGGCCAGGTCCCGCTGATCGCCCGTGGTGCTGAGCGAGCCGGAGTTGAAGTTGCGCTGCGTGCCGGCGACGGTGACGCCCAGGCCGATCTGCGCGGGGTTCGATCCGCCGGAGGCGTCGCTGGGCTCGGAGCCGAGCGAGAGGTTGCGGGCAAACTGACTGGCAAAGAGCATGCGGTTGCTCTTGTACGCCGTGGTGTTGACGTTGGCGATGTTGTTGCCGATGACGTCGAGCGTGCGGGCGTTTGCGTTCAGGCCGGTGAGCCCGGTGAACATCGCGGTGGTTGAGGCCATGCGTCAGACTCCAAAGGGAGGTAGGGACGGAATGTGGAAGGCGGCGAGCCCGCGGCCGATCGTGATCGATCCGGTGCGGTATCAGCGAACAGCGTTCGAGCCGGTCTGTCGCGATTGGCGTGCCACGCGATCAAGAACCGCCGCGAGTGAGGCATTCCCCCCACCGCCGGCGCTGAGGCCCCCGGGCATCGGCAACACCTGGGGGGCATCGGCCTCGCCCTCGGCCGGTGCGGTGACAACGCCGTCAAACTGCGCCGTTCGTGCGCTGGTCTGCGCATCGAACGTGCCCTGAATCTGCCGCGTCTGCACGTCGAGCTTCAGGGCCTTGCCATCGATCAGCACCAGCGCCGTCGAAAAACCCGCGGCCTCGGCGCGATCCGCCGCTTGCGCAACCCTCGCGAGTTGCTCCGGCGTCAGCTCGACGCCCGCGCGCCCGGAGATCTGCACGCCCTGCTCGCTGGCCACCTTGCCCTCGCTGGCCAGCTTGAGCATGGCCTCGAAGTCCGCACTGCTCTTGGGCTTGTTCGCTTGCGACGGCTGCGGCGACAGCGCCCTGGCCATCGTGCCGATCCCGGCTGTGGTCAACTTCGCGAGCATCGAAAACGCGGGAAGGCTCATGTGTACGACCTCAAAGAAGAGCAGACACCCGACATTGAAAGCACGCAACGGGGCACTGTCGGCCCGCTTCTGCACCTCAACCGCACCGCCCGCTGCACGGGCTCATCAGCCGCCGCCGCCCGGTGCAACCGCAGGCGCCACACGCGCCGAGTTCGGCGTGATCGACGCCGGCGTGAGCGTCGGCGTCGTGATCGTCGGCACCGCGGCGTTCGGGAGCGCCGGTCCAAAGCTCCCGCCCAAAGCCTCAACCAGTTCGCGAACCGTCGTCGCGTTGCGATCGTTGACGATCGGGAGGCCGTTCGTACCCGGCGTCGTCGGCGGGTTGGGGGGGTTGGTAGGGTTCGGTGCCGTCGGGTCTTGCGCCAGATCCGGCAGGAAGAACTCGTCAACGTTCTTGAACGGCACTCGCCAGCCTTCGCGCAGGTTCATCACCGGGCCGCTGGCGGTCTGGCTCACCGAGATCACTTGCCCTTCCACACGCTGGTTCGTTTCTGTCAGGCCCGAGACGAACGCGCCGACCAGGCCGCCCGCGGTGGACATCTGGTTTTGCGCGACAAGATCGCCGAGCTTGCGCTCCAGCGTCAGATTGGCCTCAATCGATCGGATCGAGTTGAGCTGCTGCAACAGCGCGTTGGAGTCGTTGGGCTTCAGCGGGTCCTGCCGCGTGAGCTCAGAGAACATGATTTTGACGAACTCATCGCTTGAGAGGCTGCTAAAGCCGCTGGCGGGAGTCGTCGCGGATGTGGCTCTGGTGTTGTCGGTGGTGATCGCGTCCATGCTCAATCCAGAGCAAGCGGCGGGCCAGCCAATTTGGCAATCAGCTCACGCCAGCACATGGACGCGCGACGGCGTCACCACGTTGAGCGGCTCGTCGCCGACCACACTCCGCGCGGAGACCCCGCCGATCTCGTCTGCGCCGGGCATCGGCGTGCTCGCACGGCGCCAGGATTGATCGCCAGAGTCGCGGCCACCGGTGTCGTTCCAACCGCCGCCGGAGCTCGACTGGCCATCGGCCTGCGTACCGAAGCCACTGAACGCGCCATCGTCACGCTGAGCATAATTTGGCGCTGGTGCCGGCGTGTCGGTCGCCCGCGGCTGCGTCAGCGTCGCATCCAGCCGCACCTCGAGCTTGTCAACATGCAGCCCCTTCTGCTCCAGAGACGCTCGCACATCGGCCTCAAGCCCACGCAGCGAATCCACAGCGCCGGCGCTCGACGCGTCGAGCCGCACATTCACGCCCGAGTCGGTCATATCCAGGTGAATACGGAGCTGCCCGAGCGCCTCAGGCTGCAAGCGAATCAGCAGGGCCCCGCCGCGCTGATTGACCGCCGATGCGAGCCCGCGCTGGAGCTGCGATTCAAGCGATGGCGACGGCTCTCTCGCTCCTGCCGAGGGATCACCGTTGGCCGATGCGAATCGCCCGCCTTGAGAGCGAGCATCGCCGACGCCAGCGATGCCGCCAGCGCGTGTGCCGCCATCGACCGTCGGTGCTGCCCCATCCTTCGGATCCGTCACGGGCGTCGCTCGCGAGATCGACGCGAGCTCAGGACCAACCGCTCGGATCGTGCCGCCATCGACGCCCGTCGTCGCCTTCGCGGCGCTGGCCGTAGACGAGTCCACCGATCGCGCGGCTCGATCGCCGTCGACACGCTCAATCACGCCGCGTGATCGCTCATCTGCGATGTCGAGATCCGCGCGGCTCCCGCTCTGCGTCACGCTCCTTGCACCGCTCCCACCATCGGCCATCACACCGCCGGCCTCGGTCAGCAGCGTGCGCAGCGAGCGTGCAATCTCGCCGCCACCAGCCAGATCATCCTTCGCGTTCTGGACCGCATCACCCGACCCGCGCACCCCGCCACCGTCGCCGGTGCCACGCTCGCCGCGCGCAGCGCCAGCGCCGTCATTGCCAGCCAAGACGGAGCGGTGAATGCTGCTCGGCCGCAGCAGCCGCTCGGCCACCGACGGGTCAATCGTGAGCAGAAGTTCATTGAGTGAATCCACCGTCAACGGCTTGCGAGTCAGCTCGGCAATCTGGCGCGACACCGAGTTGGTCGTGCGCTGGGCCTGGGCCGATGTCGAGGCGGCCTCAGCGCCGGTTCGTGTCGGTGCGGTCGCGGCCGCCGCGGGCTCGCCACCGGCCGCATCAGCGGCGCGATCCGCGGTCGCTCCGCTCGCTCTGTCGGTGGCCACTCCGGACGTCTCGCGCCCGCCCGCTGTCGATGGGCTCGCGACGGACTCAGAATCATCGGCCCTCGCGGGCGCCGAGTCGCGCGGCACTTCCACTGTGAACTTCAGCTCGCTCGCTGCGTCCTCGTCCGCGTCGGCGTGCTCGGTCCGCGCGGCGCTCCGGCGTGCCGCGTCGGCTTCGGCGGTTGCGGCGTCGCTCCGTGATTCGCGCCGATGCTCTCCGGGGCGCGTCGCGTCCGTGCGACCCTCGCCCACGGCGTCATCGCCCTCTGCGAAATCATCCTCAACCGACCCGCGATCTCCGATCTGTTCGGCATCGGAGAGGCTCTTCTCCTGGCCCTCCTCGGTCGAGCGGGACTTTGATTCGTGGACGTTCGCGTCGTGCTTGGACTCCGCATCCGCGGCCCGGCGCCGCAGCGCCTCGGCGAACGTGTCTTGATCGCCAGCCCCAACGTCGCGACTCTTCTTGCCCTTCGCCAGCGAACCCGACTGCGGCGCGACCGTCGTCGCAAGCGCATCGCGCTCCGTCGATCGGCGCACGAGCGTTGCCGCCGCGCTGGCCTTGCTCGATGGGAGGAGGCCGATCGACGCCGCGGCTGGTGTGTTGGTCGTCATGGAGATCGCTACGGGCGAGTTGGTCGAGGCGTTGCCGGCGCCCCCGGCACGTTGCCGGCGGTCGCGGGCGATGCTGGCGCGGTGATCCCGCGCGTCCGCAATCCCTCTAGCAACTCCGTTGCCACGCCGTCATTGCCCTTGACGAACTCACCGATAATCTTGGCGCGCACGCCCTCTTCCATCGCCGCGAGATAGTCCAGCGTCTCGGTGCGCTTGCCCTCGGCCAGCAGCACCTGCAAGATCTGCTTCGCCGCCGCCGGTTTCTGCGCTTCCAGCGCAGAGAGCGCCTGCTTGAACTGCTTGTCGCCCCCGGTGTTGTTGATCTCGGCCTGTTTCGCGTCGAGCTTCTTGCGGATCTCGGCGACCTCGGCCTTCTCCTTTTCCAGCTCGGCCTGCTGCTTCTGAAGCGCCGCCTGAAGCTGACGCGACTCCTCGCGGATGCGCATCACGCTTGCGAGCTCCGCCTCGCTCCGATCTCTCGCGGCGGTGATCGCCTGCTCCGATGTCACCGAGTCGCCGGTGCGTTTGGCCTGCTCGTTCTGAGTTTTCGTCTGCTCCACCTTGGCGACCGCTTCAGCGGCGCCGCGAGCCTTCTCATCGGTCACCGTCTCGGACAGCATCTCGCGGATGCGCTGCACGCGATCGGAATCCAGCCGATCGCTGGAACGCAGCCAGAGGACGACCGCGACAACCGCCGCGAGGTTCATCACCGCCAGCACCGCCACAATGTTCCACAGAGTCTTCATGAGCCTTCTCCGTCACGCACGTTTCGATCAACGAGCCCGGGCGCTGGCGATCGGAACATTGTTGTCCGCGTCGCCCGCGCTCCCGGCCCGCATCAGCACCAGATCGTCCAGCTCCGCCGTCTCTCGACGCTCGTTCTCCATCCTCCATCGCGCCAGTTGCTTGTCCTTCAGCGTTTGCACCGCCTTCCGCTGCACGCTCGCCGCCAGGAGTTGCTGGCGCGCGATCGCGAGCTTCTGGTGCAGCCCCGCCGCCTGGAGCGCGACGCGTTGCAGCTCGATCATCGTGTGCAGCGAGCCGCTCGCCTGCGCTCGAATGTCATCGATGCGCACCGACGACCCGGCGCTCAACTGCCCCCGCATCAGGTCGCGCGACAGCACCATCGACCGCTGCATCTTGATCGCCTGATCCATCAGTTGCTGACGCTGGGTTTCGAGGCGCGCGACCTCCTTCTGCCGCTCCTGCTCAGCACGCACGCGCATCCTCAGCACCACCTCAAGCTCGAATCGAAACTTCTTCGCCACGCATCACCTCCTGGGCGCCTGAGCCCGCGCGTTGATCTCCATCGCCAGCCGCACCATCCGCTCCCTCGACGCGCCAAACACCTCGTTCTCGGCGCTCGTCTGCCGCAGCAACTCGTTAATCCGCGGCGAGTAATCAATCGCCAGATCCGTCTCGCCGTCCGAGCCCTTCGCGTACGCACCGATCTGGATCAAATCCTCGCTCTTGCGATACGACGCCAGCACCCGCACCATCGTGCGGCGCGCGCCGATGTGCGCCGGATCGCACACCTCATCGGCGACACGCGAGATGGAGTCCAGCACGTCGATCGCCGGGTAATGCCCGCGCTGCGCCAGAGTTCGCGACAGAATCACATGGCCATCAAGGATGCCGCGCGCCGCATCGGCGACCGGCTCGGTCATGTCGTCGCCCTCGACCAGCACGGTGTACAAGCCCGTGACCGAGCCCTGCGGCCCGCGTCCGGGCTCAGCCTCAAACTGCCCGGCGCGTTCCAGCAATCGCGCCAGATTCGCGAAGACGCTGGGCGTGTACCCCTTGCTCGCCGGCGGCTCACCCACCGAGAGGCCCACCTGCCGCTGGGCCTGCGCGAAACGCGTCACCGAGTCCATCATCAGCAGCACATGCTTGCCCGCATCGCGGAAGTGTTCGGCGATCGTCGACGCAACCAGCGCCGCGCGGATGCGCATCAGCGGCGACTCATCGCTCGTGCTCGCGACCACCACCGAGCGCTTCATGCCAGCCTCGCCCAGCACGCCCTCAAGAAAATCCTGCACCTCGCGCCCGCGTTCACCGATCAGCGCCAGCACCACAACGTCCGCCGACGTGCCCCGCGCGATCGATGACAGCAGCGTGGACTTTCCAACGCCCGGGCCCGCGAAGATGCCCAGTCGCTGCCCACGCCCCAGCGTCGTCATCAGGTCCATCGCTCGCACACCCGTGTGCAGCGGATCATGGATCCGCTTCCGCTGCATCGGCGGGCGCGGCGGCGGCTCGATCCCGCGCGGCACCGTGTTCAACAACGCCCCGCGCCCGTCGATCGGCTCGCACAGCCCGTTCACCACCCGCCCCAGCAGCGATGGGCCAACACTCGCCGTGCGCGCCGCGTGCTGCGCAACGACTTCGTCACCCACTCGGATACCCGATGACTGCCCCAGCATCATCACAATCGTGTGACGCCCCGTGAAGCCCACGACCTCCCCCACCATCCGATCCGCTCCGGCGACCGCTCGCGCGACCGCGGCGCAGCGCGAAAACTCCACCAGCGCCCCGACCGCCACCGGCAGATCGTGTACCAACACCGTCAGCCCGCGCAGCGCCGCGACACGACCGGTCACCCGCACCGGCTGCACACTGGCGATCGTCTGCATGGCCGACGCGAACATCGTCATCTTCAACTCGTTCCTAGCCGGTCGTCGTTCGTAATTGGGACATGATGATCCGCGATCATCACGATCTCGCTGGCGCACCGTGCGCCCTTGACTCCATCGTCGATGCGAACCGCGAACCATCGGGCAGCAACGCCTCAACGATCCTGTCAAGCTGCGTGCCGATCGACGCGTCCAGCGTGCCCGCCGCGTTCGCCTCGCCCTCCTCACCCAGATCCGCAAGCCGCACCACGCACGAGCCGCGGGCGAGCGACGGATCATCGACAATCTGCGCGTCCATCGCGGCGCTGTACATCGCTTCAAGCTCCGGCATCGAGCCACGCGTCACCTCGCGGTCCAGCGGGTGTACACGGATCGTGAGCCGTGATTGCCGCATGACCATCGCCAGAACGCCCTCGAGCTGCTCCCTCACAACGCTCGCGTCCAGCTCGATCGCGCGATGCGTGATGCGCCGGGCGATCATGGCGCCCAGCGCGATCAGATCCTTCCGCGCCTCGTCGAGCATCGCCTCGCGCCGCTCGACAAACGAACGCAGCTCGCCGCTCCAGGCGCTCTGGAGCGCGTTCAGTACCTCGCGCCGCTCCGCCTGGGCCGCGGCCTGCCCCTGCTGAACCCCCTGCGCGTGCCCGGCTGCCAGCCCCTCGGCCAATCCCTCCGCTCGCCCCTCGCTCGAGGCCGACTCGATCATCCGCTGTCGCGTCCGCTGCGCTTCGCTGATGATCCGCGCCGCCTCCAGCCTCGCCTGCTCCAGAATGTGATCCGCCTGCCGACGCAAGTCGCCAAGATCAAGCACGATCGCGTCGCGTGCCAGCAGAGCCGAGTTGGAGTTCTTGATCAGGGCCATTGGTCAGTGGTCAGTCTTTGATTTCCGATTGCCGTCTGCATCACACGAGCATTTCGCTGTCGCCGCCGCGCCCGCTGATGATGATGTCGCCGCTGTCTTCCAGTCGACGGACGATGTCGACCACGCGCTGCTGCGCCGCCTCGACATCGCTCACGCGCACCGGGCCCATGAACTGCATGTCCTCCTTGATCAACTGGGCCGCGCGCTCGGACATGTTCCTGAAGATCTTCTCTTTCAGCTCTTCGCTGGCGGTCTTGAGTGCCAGCGTCAGCTCGTCGTTGTCCACTTCCTTCATGATGGTCTGGATGCCCTTGTCGTCGACCATCTTGATGTCCTCGAACACGAACATCAGTCGCCGGATCTGCTCGACCAGATCCGGGTCGTCGCTCTCCAAACCCTCCATGATCGCCTTCTCTGTCGAGCGATCCGCGAGGTTCAGAATCTCGGCGACCGTCGGCACGCCGCCGGCTTTCTCCATCGACTGCATCAGCATCGTCGACAGGCGAGACTCCAGCCCACGCTCCACTTCCTTGATCACCTCGGGGTTCGTCTGCTCCATGTTCGCGACGCGCTTGATGACCTCGACCTGCTTCTGCATGGGCAGCCCACCCAGGATCTCCGCCGCCTTGTGATGCGGCAGATGGCAGATGATCAGCGCGATCGTCTGCGGGTGCTCGTCCTGAATGAAGGTCAGCAGGTTCTCGCTCTCGGCCTTCTGCAAGAAGCTGAAAGGCGTCTTCTGCACCTGCGTCTGGATCTGCTGAAGCACGCGATCCGCCTGCTTCGGGTCAAGGCTCTGCATCAGCAGCACCTTGGCGTAATCAAGCCCGCCCTCGTTGGCAAACTGATTCGCCATCGACAGCTCGTAGAACTCCTCGATCACCGCGTTGCGGAGATCGTCCGGCACGCGCCCAAGGCCCGCAAGCTCGCGCGTGACCTCCTCCACCGCTTCCGGCGTCATCTGCTTCAGCAGCTCACCCGCCGCCGTCGACTCGAGCGTCAGAAGCATGATCGCCGCCTTCGTCAGCGGTTCGAGCTTCGAGACATCTTCCGGCAGTTTGTCGCCCGGCTTGCGAGGCATTCAGTGTCCCTTCGACGAGCACGTTCCCGATCCGTTCAACACAAACACTCGCTCCGCATCAAGGCTCGGTCTGCACCCAGCGATTGAGAATCGCCGCCGAGTCCGACGGGCTCTTCTTGACCATGTCCTGCACCTGCTCGAGCATCTTCTTGTACTTCAGCTCGTCCTCCTGCAGCTCGATGCCCACCATCGCCGCCGATCCCTCGTCCGCCTCGCCAACCAGGTCGCTCTGAGACTCCAGCGCCGGCGGCAGGCCCACAATCTCCTGCGGCGAGGGGAGTTCCAGCGGCTTGCTCGCCTTCTTCACCAGCATCAGCATCATCCCCATCGCCGCCAGGATCACCGCCGCGAGCACGCCCGTGCGGATCGTCGTCGGCGTCAGCAACTGCGACATCAGCCCAGCCTCGCCGCCGCCCACGCCACCGCCGCCACCAGCCATCGACCCCATCCCACTCCCCAGCGCGCCGATCATCCCGATCCCCAGCGGCACCGGGATCATCGACACCGTCACCGCCTGATCCGTCGGAGTGTTCCCCGCCACAGCGCCCGAGCTCTGCGCCAGCGTGCTGATCAGCGGCAGCAGATCCCGCTCAAGCCGCGTCTTCTCCGCCGTGAACTTCGCCTCGATCTCCGCCTGCGTCGGCTCGGCCGGCGCTGCGCCCGCACCCGCCGC
>JALHNK010000103.1 GCA_022843565.1 Phycisphaerales bacterium | reverse complement strand
GAGGCTTGGCGATCACCTTCTCCATGGTGTCGATGATCTCGAGGCGGCCCTTGCGGGCCTGCTCGAAGATGACCTTGACCTGGTCGAGGTTGAGGCCGCGGGCCTTGAGGTCGAGCTGGATGCCGGTGATGCCCTCGCGGGTGCCGGAGACCTTGAAGTCCATATCGCCGAAGAAGTCTTCCTCGCCGATGATGTCGGTGACGAAGATCTCCTTGTTGCCGTCGTCATCGGTGAAGCGGCCGACGCTGATGCCGGCGCAGGTGGCCTTGATGGGCACGCCGGCGTCCATGAGCGCCAGGCAGCCGCCGCAGACCGAGGCCATCGACGACGAGCCGTTGGACTCGGTGATGTCGCTGACCACGCGGATCGTGTAGGGGAACTCTTCCGGCGAGGGGAGGATGCCCAGCAGTGAGCGCTCGGCCAAGGCGCCGTGACCGATCTCGCGACGGCCCGGGGCCATGACGCGCTTCACTTCGCCGGTTGAGAACGGCGGGAAGTTATAGTGGAGCATGAACTTCTTGGAGTACTCGGGCAGGAGGCCGTCGACGATCTGCTCGTCCTTGCCGGTGCCGAGGGTGACGCTGACGAGCGACTGGGTCTCGCCGCGCTGGAAGAAGGCCGAGCCGTGGGTGCGGGACAGGACACCGACCTCGCCGATGATCTTGCGGATCTCGGTGGGGCCGCGACCGTCGGCGCGGATCTTGCTCTCGGCGATGAGGCGGCGGGTGATCTTCTCTTCGAGGCGCTTGAAGGCGTCCTTGGCCTGGGCGCGCTTCTTGAGCGAGTCCTTCCACTGGGCGACGTTGCCGTCGCCCTTTTCCAGGAAGTGGGTATCGAGGAAGGCCTTGCGGAGCGCGTCAACCTTCTGGTTGCGCTCCTGCTTGCCCTTGAGCTGGCGGGCGGCGATCAGGTCCTTCTCGCAGGTCTTGGCGGTGAAGGCGGTGATCTCGTCGCTGGGCAGGAAGATCTCGCCCATGACCTTCGGCACGCCGGCCTTCTTGACGAGTTCGTCGATGAGGCCCAGCACGTCCTTGCACTGGTCATAGCCGAAGACCAGCGCGTCGTGGACGCCCTGCTCGGGCACCTCGGCGGCGCCGACTTCGATCATGTTCAGGCCGTCCTTGTGGCCGGAGATGACCAGGTCCAGATCGGAGTATTCCATCTGGGTGACGGTGGGGTTGACGACGAAGCGGGTGCCATCGTCGGTGTGGATGCGGGCGACGCGCACGGTGGCGATCGGGCCCTCGAACGGGACGTTGCTCATCGCAAGCGCCGCGGAGGCCGCGGTGCCGGCGATCACGTCGGCGTCGTTCTCCTGATCGTGGCTCATGACGAAGCACTGGATCAGGATCTCGTCGAAGTAGCCATCGGGGAAGAGCGGGCGGATCGGACGATCGATGAGGCGCATCGTCAGGATTTCCTTCTCCGATGGCGGACCCTCGCGCTTCTTGAACCCGCCGGGGAACTTGCCCGCCGCGGAGGTCTTCTCGCGATAGTCGATCGTCAGACCGAGGAAGTCCGTGCCCTCGCGCGGGGCGCCGCGCGTGACGGTGGCGAGCACCGTGGTGCCGCCGTAGGTCGCCATGACCGCGGCGTTACAGAGCTTGGCGACCTTGCCGGTCTCCAAGGTGAGCGTGCGACCGCCGATTTCTTTCTGCACAATAACGTGATTCATACAAACCGATCCTGCTGCAATTGCAGCGCTACACGCCATCGGGCTGCGCGGCTCGCCCCGGGCATCGGCCCGGGGATCATCAGCTCGCGCGCCACTGCGACGTGGGGCGGATCGGGCTTGCTCGAAAGCAGAGGCATCGGGCTCGCTTCGGACGACGCCCCGTCGATCGGATCGACAGGCATCGCCAGACAAACACACAAGCCGGGTGCCCACTGCCACCGGACAAGCCCGTGGCCCTGGTGCGAACAGTGAAAACAAACAGGCCCGCGAGCGTTGACTCGCGGGCCTGCAGAAAGTCGTAGATTACTTGCGGAGGCCCAGGCGTCCGATCAGGTCCAAATACCGCTGGCGGTCCGCACGCGCAAGATACCGGAGCAGCCGGTTGCGGTTCGCGGCCATCAGAACCAGCCCGCGACGGCTGTGGTGATCCTTCTTATGGATCTTCAGATGCTCGGTCAGGTCATTGATCCGCTCGGTCAGGATCGCAACCTGAACCTCGGGCGAGCCGGAATCCTTGGGGTTGATCTGGTACGTCTTGACGGTCTTGGAGCGCTGCTCAACAGTGATCATGGATCGTGCTCAGAGATGCTGTCGGCCTTCGAAGAGTCGGGTCAAACGCCCGGCCCTTTGGCCCTGGTGCTGTGATTGAAGACGCACTATATCGCTCCCGATCGCGCCGATCAAACCCGAAAGAAGCCCGAAAGTGCGAATCGAGCGATCAAAACCCGATCGAACGGACGGCAACGGGCTTCATTCGTTGGAGTGAGTCTGCGGGAGGCAGGCGGGACGCCTGCCCCACGGGACTGCGGGATGCCTGTGCCCCACGGGATGGTCATTTCTTCTTCGCTGGCTCCTTTGGGGCCTTGGCCTTGATCAGCATCGTCACCCGCTCCATCAGGTCATTGGGCACCGGCACCGTCAGGTGGTACTGCGCCACGCGCCATGAGCCATCGATTTTTCGGAGCACCCCCGTGCCGCGGCAGACGCCGTACTTCTCGTTGTCCAAGATCTCGCTGAACCACGCGATATCGCCCGCCGGCGAGAGATCAACGTGTCGCCCCGCGGCCCGGGGCTTGTAGGTCCAGCCGCGCCCGCGCTTGAACAGCGGCTCGGCGTACGCCCGGAACTCCGCGACGGTCCAGCGCTCGGTCGCGTCGGTGCCGATGAAGACCCCTTCGGGCGCGAAGAGATCGAAGTACGCCTTGAGGTCGGCCTTGGCCGCGGCGCTGTGGAATCGGTCGAGCGTTGCCAATGCGTCGGTGTGGGCGGGTGTCATGGTCCCCTCGACTTTCCTGAGCGTGTCCAGTTCTTTGAGAATCGCGCTGGCGGTGAGCGACCGAATCATGTGCCCCTCGGTCATCGCGATGTTGAGCCGCACGTTGCCGCCGAGGCGTTTGAGTTCCGCCTCCGTCCGGCGTGCCGAGTCCACCCAGTTCAATGAGTCGTCCGAGCCGACGTGCATCCGCACCGGGATGGATTTGATCTTGTCCAGCTTCGGCGCGTCGGTCGGATGCGGGTAGCCCGGCAATGTCGTGATCGAGGCCACGCGCGAGGGATCGTTGAGCGCGATGCGGAAGGCCGAGACGCCGCCGTTGGAGATGCCCACGAGGTGGTAGCGTGAGCCCTCGACGGTGACGCGGGATTCGATGTCGGCCATCAGGGCGGGGATGTGCTTCTCGGCGCCGCTGAAGAACGTGGTCTTGTCGGGCGCTTCGGGGCAGACGATCACCCAGGGCTTGTCCTTCAGCGTCGCGTCGTCAAAGAGCGAGAGGGCCGCGGACATCATCTGAAAATCCTGCGTGCCCGGCGGTAGCAGCAGAAGGACCGGGGCCGGCGTCTTGGGGTCCAGGTTCTCCGGCGTGACGATCGAGTAGCGGATTGTGGTGGTCGCGTCGATCTTCACCTCCCGGAGCTGTCGATCGGGCGCGCCCAGTGCGCTGGTCCCGAAAAGCAGGAGCCCCAGCGTGAGCACGATGCCGGCGACACGGCCGGCTGGGGCGGTGCGGTCGGCGCCAGCGAGTGCGCTGAAGATGGCGTGAGCGTGGTCGTGAGCGGCGGTGAGGGTGTTGGCGATCATGGCTTCTTTCTGTGATGCAGCCCACCGGCGCCGCGCGTCGTTGCCCGCGGTGCGACGCATTTGCTGAATACTCCCAGCGTCGGTGGCGTATGCTCGTTCGCACCGGGGGCATCGCTCCCGGGCCTCACCGCCCGATGCGCCGGACACGACAAGTATGCCAGAATCTCGCGGATATCGCGCCGACAACTCACGCTCGCCTCGCGACGGCTCGCAATCTCGCGGGCCTCGGCCCGGCAGTTCCTCCGGCGGACCCGGCGGGCGTGGGCGTGCGGGCCGTCCGGCTGGCCCTCGCGGGGCCACCCGCCCCGGCATGAGCACGGGGCCGGGCCAACGATCATCGCCGGGCGCGAACGCACACCTTCCTCCGAATCCACCCCGTCCTCCTCGCAAGCCCAAGCCGCCAGCGACGACCCCTACAGCGCCGGCGGTGCCGCACGAGGCGCTGGTGCTTCCCACCGAGGCGCTGACACCGCCGCAGGCGTTCATTGACAAGGCCACAGAGCTCGGCATCGAGTTCGAGGGCGAGGACATCCGCCAGCTTGGGCTCTACCTCGCTCATCTGCTCGCGGCGAACGAGCGATTCAACCTCACCGCCATCAAGTCGCCCGACGAAGCGTGGATGCGCCACATCCTCGACGCGCTCACGCTGCTGCCGTTCCTGGCGGACATCATCGACGAGGCCACCGCCCGCGGCGAGACCCCCTGGATCATCGATATCGGCTCCGGCGGCGGCGTCCCCGGCGTGCCCCTGGCGATTGTCACGCCCACCGCGCGATTCACACTCCTTGAGCCCACCGGCAAGAAGGCCGAGTTCCTTCGTCAGAGCGTCCAGGCGATTGGCCTGGGCAATGTTGACGTGATCTGCGATCGCGCCGAGAAGCGTTCAGCCTATCTCGCGCCGCTCCGCGACAAGTTCGACGCCGCGGTGGTCCGGGCCGTGGGGCACTTGGCGGAGATCGCTGAGCTCTCGGCGGGTTTCGTGCGCATCGGCGGCGTGATACTGGCGGTCAAGGGCGAGCGAGCGGAGAAGGAGCTCGCCGAGTCCGCCAAGGCGATCGAAGTGCTCTGCCTTTCGCACGCCGGCACGCACCCGACATCGACGAGCACGATCATCGCGCTGGTCAAGAGTGAGCGTACGCCGAAGGTCTATCCGCGCCACGATGGCGAGCCGAAGCGCCGCCCGCTGGGGATCGCGGTTGAACAGCCCAAGCCGCCGGCGCGACCGAAGATCATACTTGCTGGCAAGCCCGGCCTGAAAGCCGCGGCCAAGCCGACGCCGAAGCCGACGCCGAAGCCGGCGACCACGCCGATGCCGAAGTTGAGCCCGAAGTCGCCCAAGCCGGCGCGCTGAGCCGATCACGGATGAGATCGCCGATCGAAGCAATCCTGGGGCCCGATGGGCCGATCGCCCGCGCGATGCAGGATCTCCTCCGCGCGCGTGCAGAGCGCTCGCCCGAGGGCGCGCCGGAAGAGAGCGGCTACGAAGCGCGCCCGCAGCAACTCACGATGGGCGAGGCGGTCAGCCGCACGCTGGGGGCCAAGGGTGCGTTGCTGGTCGAGGCGGGCACCGGCGTTGGCAAGAGCTTCGCATACCTGGTCCCGGCGATCCTTCGTTGCATCGCCAATCAAGAGCGCGTGGTGATCGCCACCAACACCATCGCGCTGCAGGAGCAGTTGATCCGGCGCGATCTGCCGTTTCTGATGGAGACCATTCAGCAGTGGGGGCTTGATCCGAAGACGACCACGCCGCTGGTCCCGGCCCTGTGCAAAGGCCGTGGCAACTACGTCTCCATCCGCCGCCTCAAGCTCGCCAGCCAGCGCCAAGATCGCCTCTTCGGCGATCAGTCGCAGAAGCGCTCGCTGCACGTCATCGAGGACTGGGCGTACACCACCAGCGACGGCACGCTTGCGAGCCTCCCGCCTTTGGAACGCCCGGGCGTGTGGGACCGCGTGCAGAGCGACACGGACAACTGCATGGGCCGCAAGTGCCCGGAGTACGACAAGTGCTTCTATCAGAAGTCGCGCCGCGAGATGGAGGGCGCGAACCTGCTGATCTGCAACCACGCGCTCTACTTCGCGGATCTGTCGCTCCGGCGCGCGGGTGCTGGGTTTCTCCCGCCGTACAACCATGTGATTCTGGATGAGGCGCACGGTGCGGAGGAAGTCGCGTGCGATCACTTCGGCCTCTCGCTCAGCGAGGGGCGGATCGAACACTACCTCAGTCAGCTCTACAACGCCTCCAGCGGCAAGGGCTATCTGCCGCAGCTCTCGGTGATCATGGACGCGGCGGGCAAGTCAAGCCTTGTCGATGGCGTGGTTCACGCGACGATCGAGGCCCAGGCGATGAGCCGCGCGTTCTTTCAGGAGCTTGTTGATCTGGTGCGCTCGGGGCGATTGAAGAACGGGCGACTGCCGGACGCGGGCCTGGTGCGCACGGCGCTCTCGCCGGCGATGCGTCAGCTCGGGGCACGCCTGCGGATCATGAAGGAAGCGGTGCCGGGCGAGCAGGACAAGTTCGAGCTGAACTCGTACGCCATCCGCGCCGAGGCGATCGCGTTTGACGCTGATGCGCTGGTGACGCACTCAGTGCCGCACGCGGTGTACTGGATCGAGACCAGCGGCGGCGGCATCGACGCAGGCCCGAGCACCCCCACCACCCCGGGCGTGACCGCGCGCGGGCGCTTCGCCACCGGCGGCGCACGATCGGGCGGCGGCTCCGGCGTGCGCGTCAAACTCTCATGCTCGCCGGTCGACGTCGGCCCGCTGCTGCGCGAGCACTTCTTCTCCCAGGACATCGGCATCGTGCTGACCAGCGCGACGATGGCCACCTCGCAAGGCCCGATCGGCGAGGTGCAGCACTCGACGATCCCCGCGCCGACCAAGGCCGGCACAGCCGCGAAGACCGGCGCGACGCCCGCGGCTGCCGCGCCCGGCGCGACCACCGCAGACGCGCCGCCTTCCAACAACGCACCGCCGACCGATGCCCCGCCGGAGCCCGAGTTCATCGAACTGACGTACATCGACGAATCCGCCGAGCCGCACCCCGCGGACGAGTACAGCGAGGAGGCGGGCCTCGCCCGCGCCGCCCGTCACGAGCGATACGCCGAGCCTTCGTCGCGCCCGAGCTCTTCGCCGCAGGACCTCGGCCCGTTCGGGCACATCAAGCGACGCCTGGGCTGCGAGCACGCATCGACGCTCCAGCTCGGCTCGCCGTTCAACCACGCCAGCCAGGCGCGCGTGATCATCGATCTGTTGGCGCAGCCGCCGCGTGCGCCGCTCGGGCGCGATGCGTCCGGTCGATCTTCACGAGGTGCGGGCTCGGGCGACGGCGCGTCATACGCCAGCGTGCTGGCCTCACGGGTGCTCGAGCATGTCCTGAACACCGGCGGCGGCGCGTTCGTCTTGTTCACCAGCTTTGACACGCTCGGGCGCGTCGCCGATCAGATTGGTGATGCGCTCAGCGACGCCGGGCTGCCGATGCTCGTGCAGGGTTCCGGCGGCACGCCGGGCCAGCTTCTGGAACGGTTCCGTCAGTCGGACCGATCGGTGCTGCTGGGTGCCGCGAGCTTCTGGCAGGGTGTTGATGTGAAGGGCCATGCGCTTCGCAACGTCATCATCACCAAGCTGCCATTTGATCCGCCCGATCGACCACTCGTCGAGGCCCGCTGCGAGCGCATCCGCCAGCGCGGCGGCGATCCCTTCCGCGAAGACTCCCTCCCCCGCGCCGTCCTCCGCTTCAAGCAGGGCTTCGGGCGTCTCATCCGCTCCGCCAGCGACAAAGGCCAAGTCGTCATCCTCGACTCGCGCGTCATCACCGCCCGCTACGGGCGCATGTTCATGAAGGCCCTGCCGCCGGGCGTGCCGATCGAGGTCATCGAGGACGACCGCCAAACCGCCGAGGTCAACGAACTCACGCCGTGGTGATTGTTGATGTGTCTGTGATTGCACTCGCGTTGCCGCGCGCACCGGTGCTCAGCGCCGCGGCGATCTCGCGGAGCGTTCGCGTGGTCGCGACCGGCGATGGCGCGAGCGTCGGCGGCGCCTTCATCACGTCAAAGCCCGCGCCGTCGCGACGCTGCACAATCAGCCCCCACGCCGTCGGCAGTTCCGAGGCTTCGACGATGCCCGGCGCCGCCGCGATGACCAGGTGCGTCGCGACGTGGTATCTGGCGAGCATGAAGAACTTCGTCCCGCCGTGAAGTTGCTCATCCACGCGCCGCAGCGCCCGCATCAGGATCTTGCGGCAAGGCGACGCCGACGCCCCAAGCTCCCACGGCGCGAGCTCCGGGAAGAGATACCCCGCGTCGCGCCGCAGCGACGGCTCGCCGGTCATCACGCACTCCGAATCAAGCTCGCGAAGCTGGCGCTCCAGCGCATCGCGCGTGCGCCGCAGCTCGGGCACCGCCTCGGTGTCCCGCAGCAGATCCGACCGAAACGCCTTGCACTCGACGATGATCGTCGTCGGCGACGCCGCCCGCGGCGGCGTCCGCAGCCACCCCGGCACGTCCCGACGTGACGGCCGATCCAGATACCCCGCAGCATCCGCCCGATGCGCCGAGTGCGGGCACCGAACTTCCAGCGCACTTGCAGCGCAGCCAAGCTCCATGAGCCAGCGGCGCACAGCGTGCTTCAGGCCGAGATGCGCGGGCGTCTCCACGCGGACAGTGTATTTCAGAAGTCTCGAACGCCGAGTCTTCTCGAACGAACGGTGACTGTCGGCTCATTCAGGCTTCGGCGTCGATCAGCTGGCCCGGCTCGATGAACCGGATCACGCGATAGCTGCTCTCGACCTCGTACGTCATGCTGAACGAGCCCATCCCGTTGGGCCCGGCGATCGGCATCGTGTAGGTGTAAACAGCCCGCTGGCGAATGAACTCGTCGGTCACGCCCGCGATCGGTGCGCTTGACGCCGGTGCGTCAGCGGCGCCATCAGCCTTGGCGACTCGCGAGCCGCGAGATGCCCCTCGCGACGGCGAGAGCGTCGAAAGCTCGACGGTGTCCTGCTTCGGTGTCGGTGCGCTCTCGGCGGCCTGAGCGCGCCCCGGACCGGCCTTGAAGTTGATGCGGGGCGTCGCGAGTCGGCTTCGTCCGCCGCCTTGCTCATCGCCCGCCTGGCGCGATGCGCCGGCCTCCCGCGGCTTGCGGGTTGCGTTGGGCGTGGTGCCAAGAGACATCGCGACCAGGTCGTTTATTCGCATGATGTCTGAAGAGGCAAAGCGCGCGCCACCGCCCGTTGGGCGAGAAAGTCCGAGAAAAGCCAGCCGGGCGACGCCGGCGCCGGGGGAACACCGTAAAACCGTGTACTGTGTGCGACAAAGTCCCGAGCGTGTTGATTTTTTGGAACGCGCGCTGGATGCTCATGTCCCCAGCGCGGCACGGATCCCGCGTTTCGCTTCGGGCACTGCCTGCTGAGAGTCTTTCGTGCTACCGACCGCCTCCCTCGAATACGTGTTGCCGGACGACCTGATCGCAACGTCTCCGGCCGAGCCCCGCGACAGCGCCCGGATGCTTGTCTGCTCGCGCAGCAACGCCGCCGCATCGCTTCAGGACCGCGTCGTTCGTGACCTGCCGTCGCTGCTGCGTGCCGGTGATCTTCTGGTGCTGAACGTCTCGCGCGTGATCCCCGCGCGGTTCTTTGGCCACCGTACCGACACGCTCGGCAAGGTCGAGGGGCTCTATCTCGGCCCGCCGGAGCATCCGATCCCCGGTGCCGAGGACCCGCACGATCCGTCGCTCTGGCGAGCGATGCTCAAGGGCCGGCGCGTCCGCCCTGGCATCACGATCACGCTGCACAACCACGACTCGACCCCCAGCGATGTCACGCTCGAAGTCGTGCAGCGGCTGGACGATGACAGCGAGGTCGGCGCGTGCGTGTTGCGTGCCCACGGCCTGCCCGCCGGCACCGGCGCGATCGAGGCGCTGGCACGCTTCGGCAGTCCGCCGCTGCCGCCGTACATCGTGGCATCGCGGAAACGCGCCGGCGACACCGGCGAGCGTGCGGCCGACGAATCCAGCTATCAGACGGTCTACGCCGACGCGTCGCGCACCGGCTCGGTCGCGGCGCCGACGGCGGGCCTGCACTTCACGCCGGAGCTTCTGGCCTCGCTCGATCGCGCGGGCGTTCAGACCGCCAAGGTCGTGCTGCACGTCGGCGCCGGCACGTTCAAGCCCGTCGAGACCGAGTTCGTCGAGCAGCACCCGATGCACCAGGAGTGGTGCTCGATTCCCGCTGACGCCGCAAGAGCGATCGAGCGCACGCGCCGAGCCGGCGGGCGAGTGATCGCCGTCGGCACCACCAGCGCCCGGACGCTCGAGAGCTTCTCGCGGCAGGAAGTCGCGTCGATCGATGCGTCGGGCACCGATGCCGGCAAGTGGACCAGGATCCTCATCACCCCGGGGCACGAGTTCCGGAACATCGACGCCCTGATGACCAACTTCCACCTGCCCCGCACGACGCTGCTGGCCATGGTCGCAGCGTTGCTGCCCGGTGGCGTTGATCAACTGCTCGCGGCGTATCAGCACGCCGTTGCGCAGCGCTACCGCTTCTATTCCTTCGGCGATTCGATGCTGATCCTGCCCTGACGCATCGCATTTGGGTACCCCCTCTCTCCGAGAGGGGTCAGCACCACCGGCCTCGACGAACCTGAGTTCCATCGAGTATCCGCCCCATACGCTTGCTCATGCGTTGCCCTCTTGCATGTCGGCTGCTCGCCCTCGCGGGCGCGGGCGTGATCATCGCGATGATCTCGCCCGCCTTGATCATGGCTTCTCAGGCGGCGCCGGGTGCTCCTGCGATGCCGGCGACACCAACGCCGTCAACGCCCACCGCACCATCGCCAACCCCGGGCGGTTCCCAAGCGCCGTCGTCCCCGACAACGCCGACGTCATTGCCGAAGCCCACGCCCCAGCCAACACCAAAGCCCTTACCCGCCGCCCCCGCGACGCCACCCAATCAGCCCAAGACCCCCGCCAAGATCGACACCACGCCGATGGACACCGCGGTCGTCCAGGTGATCGTGAAGACCGACCTGGGCAACGGCACGTTTCAGACCAGCAACGGCACCGGCGTGTACCTCGGCTCGGGGCGCGTGCTCACCGCCAGCCACGTCATCAGCCGCTACACGACGATCGAAGTGATCTTCGGCGGCCGCAACGGCCAGCCGTCGGCGAGCGTGGCGTTTGATCCGAAGCTCGGCAGCCTCGTGTCCTTTCCATCGCGTGATGTCTCGGTGCTGACCAAGATCAACGCGCCCTCATGGGCCGCCAGCGCCACGATCGCAAACACCAGTCCGAAGGTGGGCGAGCAGGCGGTGAGCTACGGGCTGAAGGATCCCGCGACGCCCCGCATCCGCCAGGGCGCGGTGCTGGCCAGTCGGCAGATGAAGAACGGCATCGAGGTTGACGCCGTGAGCACCAAGGGCGACAGCGGGGGGCCGACATTCGACAGCCAACTTCGTGTCATCGGCGTTCATTCCGCGAACGTCACGCGCACGTACAAGCTCCCGGACGGCAAGCAGGAGCAGAAGACCACAAGCGTCAGCTTCAATGTCGTGGGGCTCGACGTGTCGGCGCTCAAGTGATCGCTCTTGAGGCGGTTGGGCGCGCCGTTGATCCTGACAACACGCTGCCCGGCTACACTCCGCTCCGACCTCTGTCTCGGTCACCCCTTTTCGCACACGCCGCATGAATCTGCTCGACTTCCTCAAACCCGAGTGCGTCAAGGTGCCGCTGGTCGCCACCGAGAAGCGCGCTGCGATCGATGAACTCGTGGATGTGCTGGCCGCCGCCGGCGCGATCACCGATGCCGGCGTGCTCAAAGAAGCGGTCTGGACCCGCGAGCAAACCCGCACCACCGGCATCGGCAACGGCCTGGCCATCCCGCACGGCAAGTGTCCGGGCATCCCCTCGCTGGTCATCGCGATTGGCAAGCCCGCCCAGCCGATCGACTTCGCGTCGATCGATCGCCAGCCGGTCAAGCTCATCCTGCTCCTGGCCTCGCCGCCGGATCGCGGGCAGGACCACATCATGGTCCTTGCCAAGATCAGCCGCATGTTCATGACCCGGGATCTGCGCGAGCAGATCTACGCCGCAGAGACCTCCGAAGAGCTCTACGGCATCATTAAGGCGCAGGAGGGCGCGTGAGCGCCCGCTCGTCCAGTGATGGCAACGCGCCCGGCGCTCCGGCTTCCACCGCACCCGGCGGCGTGATGCCCGCCCGACCTTTGGCCATTCACCTCTCGCCCGCCACGCCGATGAGCCACCCAGAACTCCGCCCACCGAACGACCCGGCCCCGCACGCGCTGGCACCCCAGGTGCTCGCACCCGCCGTGATCGTCGATGATTACCTTCGGCTGCTCGTTGAGGGACTGGACTTCCCGACCAACCTTCGCGACGCGATCGCCTACGGGCTCTACGGCGGCGGCAAGCGACTCCGCCCGCTGCTGGCATGGTGGTCCGCCGCCGCCGTGAGCGGCCAGACCGGCCCGCGCGCCGGTGAGGCGAGCCTTCCCGCCGGGGCCGCGGTCGAACTCGTCCACGCCTTCTCGCTCGTTCACGATGACCTGCCGGCGATGGATGACGACGACATTCGGCGTGGCCGTCCGACGCTGCATCGCGCCACCAGCGAGGCGATGGCGATCCTCGCCGGCGACGCGATGCTCAACCTCGCGTACGCGCACCTGGCCAAGGTCATCGCGCGCCCGACCCTGCTCGGCACGCTCGTCTCCGAGCTGGCCCTGGGCACCAGCGGCATGATCGCCGGACAGGTCTACGACACGCTCGGCGGCTTCGCGCCCGCGATGTCTGGTGAAGACAAACTCATCACCATCCACACGAACAAGACCGGTGCCCTGCTGCGCGCGAGCTGCCGCATGGGCGCACTGTGTGCGATGGGGCCGAGCCCCGACGAGCGACTGCTCACGACGATCACGACATACAGCGACGCCATCGGTCTGATGTTCCAGATCGTTGACGACATCATCGACGTCACGCAGCCGCCAGAGCACGCCGGCAAGAAGACCGGCAAGGACATCGAGGCCGGGAAGCTGACCTATCCCGGCGTGCTGGGCTTGGACGCATCGAACGCCCGCGTCGAGGATCTGCGCCGCATCGCCTTGGACGCCGCGGCGTCCCTCGGCCCGGCGGCGCAGCCGCTGTCGCAGATCGCGGAGTACATGGCGGTGCGGACCAAGTAAGTGCTCAGTCGTGCCGGTGCGATGCCCGGGGCCCTCGTGACCCGCGTTGGTGAGGTGGGGTGCCCCCATCGCCATCGGACCATGTCGCGACAGACCGGGAACCGGCGATTGTCGCGTTCATTCGCACAAACTGCCCTCGGGTGACGTCTTGGTGCTCGTTGAATCCGAGGTCACGCTTGTGCGAACAGACCTCGAACGCTGATGGGTTTCTGCCGCCTCAAAGACTTCGCGCGATTCGAACATTGGCTATGCTTTCCGCTTCGCGATCGGGCGGGGATTTTCGGGGGCGGG
>JALHNK010000102.1 GCA_022843565.1 Phycisphaerales bacterium | reverse complement strand
CTCTTGGCGGCGGTCGCCGGTGCGCTGGGCGCGGGGGTCGCGACGGCCGGGGCGGATGCCTTGTCGTCAATCGTGCCGACTATCGCGCCAATGGCGACGGTGTCGCCCTGCTTGGCACGTTGCGAGACGACGCCCGCGGCGGCGGCGGGGATCTCCAGCGTCACCTTGTCGGTCTCGAGTTCGAGAACTGCCTCGTCGCGCTTGACGAACGCGCCGTCAGCCTTGAGCCAGCGTGTGATGACGCCGCTGGTGACGCTCTCGCCGGCGGAGGGGATGACGATGTCGATGGGCATGGGGCGGGGTCCTGGAGGAAGGGCCGAGGTGTGAGGGCCGTGGCGCGGATCGAGGGATCGAGGGATCGAGGGGGAAGAAAATGGCAAATAGCAAATTTGCAAATGGCAAATAAGACGGAAAGGGTCAGCGTTTGGACTTCGCGGCCGGTGACGGCGTGGGCGTTGCGTGGCCGTTGGACTTGGTGGGGGCCGTTGCTGTGGCGGTGGCTGGCGACGGGGTGGCCGGGGCTGCGGGTGCGGGGGCGATCGCCTCGGTAAGGATCTTGTCCTGCGTCTTCTTGTGCGCGTCCTCGCTGCCGCCAGCGGGTGAGGCGCTGGGCGGGCGGCCGATGTACTTCAGCGTGATACCTGCGGACTGGGCGAAGGCGTCCATCGCGTAGAGGAACGCGCCCTGATTCCGCGGCTCTTCCTGCACCCACACACGCTCGGCGCTGGCCGGATAGCGCGAATCGATGTCCTTGAGCATGTGAACGTTCAGCGGGTAAAGCTGCTCGACACGCACGATCGCGACGTCATCGCGCTTGCTCAGCGTGCGCCGCTCGTGCAGCTCGTGATAGATCTTGCCGGAGCAGTAGATCACGCGCTTGATGTTCTTTGGCGTCTTGCCGGTCGTCGGGTCATCGATCAGGTGGCGGAACTCGGAGTTCAGCAGATCATCGACGCTGCTGGTCTCGGCGCGCAGGTACTTCTTGGGCGTCATCACGATCAGCGGCTTGCGGAAGTCACGCATCATCTGACGGCGGAGCATGTGGAAGTGCTGAGCGCCCGTGCTGGGGTAGCAGACTTCCATGTTGTGATCGGCGCAGAGCTGGAGGAACCGCTCCAGGCGGGCGGAGGAATGCTCGGGGCCCTGGCCTTCGTAGCCGTGGGGCAGGAGCAAGACCAAACCTGCCCATCGCTGCCACTTGACCTCGCTGGAGGCGATGTACTGGTCGATCATCACCTGCGCGCCGTTGACGAAGTCGCCGAACTGGCCCTCCCACATCGTGAGGCAGTTCGGGGCGCCGCGGCTGTAGCCGTAATCGAACCCCATCACGCCGAACTCGCTCAGGGGCGAGTCCCAGACGTGCAGCATCGCCTGCTTGCCGGGCTGGACGTTGTTCAGCGGCGTGTAACGCTCGTCGGTCTTCTCATCGCGCAAGACCGCGTGGCGCTGCGTGAAGGTGCCGCGCCGGCAGTCTTGCCCGCTGAGACGCACCGGGAAGCCATCGAGCAGGAGCGAGCCGAGCGCGAGCAGCTCTGCATCGGCGTGCGAGAGGTTTTTGGTCGTCGGGAGGTTTGCGCGAGCCTGAAGCAGGCCCTTGAGCTTGGCGTTGAGGTTGAAGCCTTCGGGGGCGGTGCCAAGAGCGGTGCAGAGCTTCGCGAGCGTCGCGGCGCTGATGGCGGTCTTGGGAGACTTCAGCGAATAGGATGCGTTCAGGCCCTTCCAGTTACCCTGGCCCGGCGGCGGCACGGGGTTGATCGGCTTCCCGCGCGCGGCGGTCTGGCCGGCATCGAGCTCATCAAACTGTGCTTTGATCATCGCGTCAACGGTGGGGCGGTCGACGACGCCCGCCTCGATCATGCGGTTGGCGTAGACGGTGAACGTGCCGGGGTGCTGCTTCACGCTGGCGTACAAGCGCGGCTGCGTGTAGGTTGGCTCGTCCTGCTCGTTGTGGCCGTAGCGACGGAAGCAGACCAGGTCAACGAAGACGTCCTTGCGGAACTTCTGGCGATAGTCCGCCGCGATTCGCGCTGAGGCGACGACAGCGTCCAGATCGTCTGCGTTGACGTGGAGGACCGGGCAGTTGACCATCTTGGCGATATCGGTGCAGTACTGGGTGCTGCGTGCATCGCGCGGGTCGGTGGTGAAGCCGACTTGGTTGTTGATGACGACGTGGATGGTGCCGCCGACGCGATAGCCATCGAGCTGGCTCATCGTCAGGCACTCAGCGACGATGCCCTGGCCTGCGAGCGCGGCGTCGCCGTGGATCAGCAGGGACATGAAGCGCTGGCGTTCGGTGTCGTTCTCGCGATCCTGCTTGGCGCGCGTGCGGCCCATGACGATGGGGTTGACGCTTTCAAGATGGCTCGGGTTGTTCAGGAGCGAGAGATGGATCGAGCCCTTGCCGTCGCGCAGCGGCTGATCGCCGGAGTAGCCACGGTGGTACTTGACATCGCCGCCGCCGTTGAGGGCTTCTTCGAGCCAGGCGTCTTCGAATTCGGTGAAGAGCTTGTGGAGGTCCTTGCCCAGGAAGTTGCGGAGCACGCTGAGGCGGCCGCGATGCGCCATGCCCAGGATGATCTCTTCGGTACCGAGCTCACCGGCTCGCTGGGCCAGCCATTGGAGGAAGGGGATGAGCGACTCGCCACCTTCGAGGCTGAAACGCTTCTTGCCCTGATAGCGCTTGCCGAGGAACCCGTCGAACGATTCGGCGCTGGCGAGCTGCTTCAGGATGAGCGTGCGGTCCTCGACGGTGAGGGCCGGGAAGGCGGCGCGTTGCTCGAACTGGGCCAGGAACCAGAGGCGCTCGATCGGATCGGGGATATGCGTGAACTCGACGCCGATGGAGCCGCAGTAGACGCGCTCGAGGTGATCGACGATCTCCCCGACGGTGGCGCTGGCGCGACCCGGCAGCACGCCGGTGCGGACGACCTTGGACAGATCGGCGGACGAGATTGAATACGCCGCGGGGTCCAGACGTGCGGGGCGATTCGGAGCGCGGTTGAGCGGGTCGAGGCGCGCGCCCTGGTGGCCCTGCTCGCGATAGGCATTGGTCAGCTCATCGACCGCGTACTGAAGCTGCGGCACGCCATCACCGGCGGGCCCCGAAGGCACGCCCGGCGCGCCGGACAGTGCGAGATCAAAGCCCTGAAAGAACGACTGCAGATCCGGCGGGATCGACCCCGGATCCTGCTTGAACGCCTCGTACTGCTGCTGCAGGTAGTCGGCGTTCCAGCCATTGACGGCGGGTGAGACAGCGTTGATCGGCGTGGACATTCCAGAGCCCGGATAGAGTGCGTATGACGCCCGACGACGGCCCATCCATCGCACGGGAGCAATGGTAGACGCTTGGATCGGCGGCTGGCGAGCACACGTTCAGCCAATGATCCAACAAAGGAGCAATCTCATGCACACCAATCACGCCGGTCTGCGTCGCGCGGGGTTCATCGCCACCACCATCGGCCTGCTGGCGCTAGGGTCGCTGGTCGGCGGGGCGTGGGGTCAGGGCGGCTCCGCGTCGATTGCGCTGCCCATCTCGGCGGAGGCTGGCTCGGGGTTTCTGGTCACGGTTTCGGGGGGCAACCGCGTCTACGCGGTGCCGCCGGCGGGCGATGGGAAGCTGATCCCGGTGAACCTCAACAACGACGGGCTGGTGCAGCCGCTGACAAGCACGCTGGCGTTCAACATCGCCGGCGAGAGCTTCCTCGTGCCGCTGGGCAACGACCGCTGGGCGCATGTGTCACTCAAGGCGGTGGCCCGCGACGCGGGCACGATCGAAGCGCGGCTGATCAAGCGATAGCGAGGCAGTGCTGAGTGCTGAGTGCTGAGTGCTGAGCGGGCGAGTGTCAGCAATCATCGGCCAGGAGTCAAAACGCCAAACGGCACTCGATGAACGAGTGCCGTTGGCTGAATGCAGATTTTCAATCGCCGCGACCGCTGCCGCGCGGAGAGCGGCACGCTCCAATTAGTGCTTCGCACCCGGCTTTGACGGCAGCACCACCGACAGCACCGTTGCCAGCGCCAGCGTGCCAAGCACGACCATCAGCGAGATCGTCGTGTCGATCTTGATCGGGGCCGACTTGGTCATGCCGATGATGTCCAGATAAGGCGGGACGCTCAGCAGCAGGAGCTTCACGCCGACGAACGCCAGGATCAGGATCAGCGCCGGCTTGAGGAAGCGGAACTTGGAGATCAGCGCGGCGAGGCAGAAGTACAGCGCCCGCAGGCCGAGGATCGCAAAGATGTTGCTGGTGAAGACGATGAAGGGGTCGGGCGTGATGGCGAAGATCGCAGGGATCGAGTCCACCGCGAAGACCAGGTCGGTGATCTCGACCATGATCAGGGCCAGGAACAGCGGCGTGATCGCCCACTTGACGCTCAGGCTGCCGGCGGGCGGCGGGTCCATGATCTCCTTGCCGCTGGCGTCCTTGGTATACGTCGGCTTCAGTGTGCGCTTGGTGAAGAACTTCTGGCCGTCGTAGAACTCGGTGACGCGGAAGACCTTCTTGCACCACTTGACGACGATGTTCTGGCTGACGTCGTCGTTGCCCTTGATCAGCGCCATCTTCAGAGCCGTCAGGATCAGGAAGCCACCGAAGATGATCAGGATCCACTGATACTGCATGATCAAGCCCGCACCCAGGAAGATCATGCCGCCACGCATCACCAGCGCGCCGATGATGCCCCAGAACAGCACGCGGTGCTGATACTTGCCCGGCACGCCAAAGAACGTAAAGATCAGCGCGATGACGAAGATGTTGTCCATCGCCAGCGATTTCTCGACGACGTAGCCGACGAGGTACTGCTTCGCGGCGTCCAGACCCCGCACTTCGCCGGACACGATCAACTGGGCGCCCGCGTTGACCGCCTCGGTCGTGTTGTACATCGGCGTGTTCAGGCCCAGCCCCAGCCAGTGATTCTCGTACGCGAAGTACACCGCGATCGCGAAGAGCAGGCCGCAGGTGACCCAGATCACCGACCACGTCGCGGCTTCCTTCATCGAGACTTCGTGCGCCTCGCGATGGAAGACGCCCAGGTCGAGCGCCAGGAACAGCAGCACGAGCAACAGGAAGATGCCGTACGCGTAGATTTTCAGGTCCGCGCCAGCGGCCGGGGCAACCGAAGTGACCGCATTGCTGAGCTCGGGCGACAGATTGGCCAACATGAGGAGCGTGTCCATACCGAGCGTTCTCCGCCGCGGCGTTGATCTGTTGACACAGACCGAACGCGCGGCATCGCGAGGATTTGCTTGGTCTTGCTCGTGCACACCGGCGGAAACCGCCCGTGTCAGGGTGCAGCGGGGAGAGGTCATGCTCCCGTGTTGACGCCGCACGCCCCCATTCATTGGAATGGGTGGCTACTCCCCAAGAACGGGAGGATGATTGGCGGAGGTGGGGACTGGGTCAAACACGGGGCGAGGGATTTCTCAGACGGTTCACCGCGAAGAGTGAGGGTCCGTGCTCAGCAACTCCGTCAGCACTATTTCAGCCGCGCCAGCCCCGAACATCGCGTCGCGCTCTAACGTGCTCTCGTAATGCTCTGGCTCTCCGTGGTCGATTGCGCTCGGATCATCGTCTGAGTATTGAATTCGCCACGCTTTCCGCGAGAGATCATCCTTCCGGACAAACGCTGGCATCGGCCAGTCGGAACGTTTCCAGGACGTGGCTTGGCCGATAATCTGCCAGTCGCCATCAATGAGCGACAGGTCGCCGACTCGAATAACGCGGATCGAGTCAGTGGGTTCGAGCCGTTCGATGTCGCCAAGCGGGGGGACGGTTTCGCGACGCGGGCCGAAGAAGTAGCAAAGGATGACCTTCCCTTTAGCGGTCGCCCTTGCGACCACTCCAACCGCGAAACCGCCTTTACGCAGCGGGACGCCAAACCAAGTTCCTTCACGGTACGGGAGCTTCACGGGTTGCCTCTTTACAAGAACTGCTGCGCCGCGCCCAAGTAGTCTTGGCGGTTCGGATTGGTCACGAGCGTCGCACTGATCCGGCTTTGCGGATCAGTGATGCTTGGCTGCCGCCTTTCCGAAAGCACCGAACGCCGAGCCGTTCGGTGGCACGGGGATGTGCTTGCAGGGATCCCCGACCCGCCTCGGAGAGGCGGGGCACCAAGAACATCTTCCTGATCCCGCACGGCCGCACCGATTTGCTGAAGCAGCAAGTCGGTGGCACGGGGCCGCGATCAGCTCGGCCGTCCGCCCGGCGGGAGATCCGCATTCGGCGCCCACACGTTGCCCACACCGACGTTGCCCGCATTCGCGACCCCGGGTCCATTCGCCGCGCCGTTTGCCGGTGCGCCGTTGGTGTGACCGTTGGCGTACGCCGCGTTGGGCGCCGGGGGCGAGATCTTCGGCTCGCCGTAGTCCATGAGATCGCCGAACTTGGCAAAGAGCTTGTCGCCCTTGAGCTGCCCGGCGAAGTTGCCGCCGACCGGCTGCCCGGCCTTGAGGCGCGGGAAGTGCTCGCCCTCCCAGCTCGCGGGGTACTTCATGTCCTCCATGCCCACCGCGGCCTTCGTCGGGAACAGCGGGCGGAAGGTGTCGCACATGACCGCGAGCTCGCCGGTGTAGGCGTGCTGCATGCTGGCTTCGATGGTGCCGGGGTGCGGGCCGTGGGGGATGCCCTGCGGATGGAGCGTGAGGCTGCCGACCTCGATGCCCTTGCGGCTGCCGAAGTTGCCCTCGACGTAGTAGAGGACTTCGTCGGAGTCGATGTTGCTGTGGTTGTAGGGCACCTTGATCGCGTGCGGGTGCCAGTCGAGCATGCGCGGGCAGAACGAGCAGATCACGAAGTTGTGCGCCTCGAACGTCTGATGGATCGGCGGGGGCATGTGCAGCTTGCCGGTGATCGGCGCGAAGTCCTCGATGTTGAAGACGAACGGGTAGTAGCAGCCGTCCCAGCCCACGATGTCCAGCGGGTGATAGTGGAAGAGGTACGAGTGCATGCAGTCGCGAGCTTTGACGCGCACCTCGAACTCGCCGTAGCCCTCGACGAACATCGGCAGGCCGCCGGGGTGCCCGTTGATCTGCTCCGGCTCGTGGACCGGGAGGCGCAGGTCGCGCTCGCAGAATGGCGCGTGCTCCAGAAACTGGCCCGTGGCCTTGCTCACATATCGCGGCGGCGGCCCGATGTGGCTGCCATTCATCGTCTCGATCAGCAGGTACTTGCCCAGCGGCATCGCCTCGGCGGTCCACGCATCACCGGCACCGGCGGGCTTCCAACCGGCCTTGGGGCTCGTCGTCGGCATCGGCGCCGGGGCCGACCCACTACCGGCGGCGGCGCACTGCTGCGCGTTCTGGTGTGCGTACCGCTCCTCCGCGGTCATCGTCGCGTCGTCCCAGATCATCGTGTAGATCACGCCCTTGGGGATGACGACGTAGTCCTTGGGCTTGAAGCGCAGAGCGCCCATCATCGTGAAGCACACGCCGGAACCGAAGTGCACGAAGATGCACTCGTCGCCCTGGCCGTTCTTATAGTGGTAGCCCATCTGATGCACGGGATTGCAGACGGTCATCTCGACATCGGAGTTGCCGAAGAGCACGACGCGCCCGTCGATGGTGTCGCCCTTGGGCGGAACGGGCGCACTCTTGACGTGGCGCATCCGCATCGTGTCCACCTCGACGTACTCGGCCTTGGTCGAGTAGAGCGTCTTCCAGCCGTAGACCTGCGTCGGCGGGTTGATGTGGTACATCGTGCTCGATGGGCCGCTGAAGCCCTCGGTGCCGAACAACTCCTCCGAGTACAGCGCGCCGTCCGGACGGCGGAACTGCACGTGACGCTTCTTGGGCATGGTGCCGAGACGGTAATAGTGCGGCATATCGGGCCTCCAGTGAATGCGGAGCGCTTTACAATACGCCGGGTTTCTCAAGCTCGTTCAACGCCGCCCGCCAAGCGTCGGTGCCGATGACGGTGGACGTCGTCCCAAGATTGATCACCGTTTCAGAGATCACGCCGCCCGAGTGCGAGGCGAGCTTCTCGGCGTACACAACCAAGTCGCGCGGCGTCGTCGGAATCACCGACGCGGACGGTGCGTCCGGCGAGCTCATCGCCGCGCCCGTGACCAGCTCGGCCTCGCCGGTGTACACGCACAGCAGGGCTCGTTTCTCGCTCACGGCGTGAACGGCGGGTGCTGACGGGCGGTCGGGCGTTCCGGACATGAACAGCGGCGTCCCGTCAAGCAGAAGCCGTCGCGCCACGCGGGCTTGGCCCCACTTGGAAGGACGCGCTGACTCGTTACGCAAGAACGCCAGAAGCCCGTCGGGCGCGACTCGGTCAAAGAGATACTCATAGGTCGCCGCCAGCCCGCTCACCGGAGTCGTGATCGCGTGGTCCCCGCGATTGAGATTGATCATCACCGCCTCGATCACTCCCGACCGCATCATCATCGACAACGCCGCCGGTGTCGCCATCTCCAGCGTCGCAAACGCGCCACCCCCCGCGGCCAGACCGTTCTCGACCGCGCACGCGTGCGCACGCGCGGCCGAGGTGAAGAGCACGACGTGCAGCAGGCCGTTCTCTCGCATGCACAGCGGGTTGATCGGCTGGCCGCTCTCCATCGACGACTCGACGGTCCCTGCCGGCGGTGGCGAGGGCAACGCGTGAAGCGTCGGAAGCGACAGGAACTTACGAAAGTAGTCGTGCGACGCCGGTCCGGCACCCTGCGCCGCGACATACGCGTCGTGCAGCGGCGTGAAGTCGTCGATGATCCGCCCCGGCGGCGTGCCCTCATTGCTCGCGTCAACCGCGCCGCTCGAAACGCCGCCGCTCGCTGGCTGGGCGCCTGATGAGGTCGATCCACCGGCGGGTCGCGCCGGCTCGCCCTTCGAACCACCCTTGAGCCAGTTGAGTATCCCCATACGTTTCCCCTTTCGCGTGACCACTTCCAAACGCGGCGAGACTATACCGACCGTGCGTCGCCCGCGGCGGCGAAGCCTGGCAGGCTGTCGGCTGGCGCGCAGTAGTCGGGATATTGCCGCGAGAGGCACCCGCGCCGGCGGCGGCGAGGTGCGCAGAGTCGAGGTGCTGGGCGACTGACCGAACGCGGCGGTTGGCCGCGACGATCGACGCCCCGAAACCGGCTATACTGAAAGAAGCCGCGGGCGTAGTTCAGCGGTAGAACGTCAGCTTCCCAAGCTGAATGTCGGGAGTTCGATCCTCCTCGCCCGCTTTGTCTGCCGCCGATGTCACTGGATGACACCGGCGGCTTTTCGTTGACAAACCCCGCAGAATCCGCGAGTTCCGGCGAGGCGGGCGGTGACGGCGGGATTGGGGCCGAAGGCCTGACGATGACAGGGAATGACCTGGGTGGACGCTCGCTTGTGCAAGCGCGTGTGCAAGCGGTTGTGCAAGGTGCGGCGACTCCAATTCCCCGCATCTGCCTCCGTAGGCGTTGGACCGGCGGGCTGGTGTCCGGCATCATCGCGCCGAGCGGGGCGAATCAGGGGCTGGAGGAGGAGGCGGGCGTGGGTGGGGCTTGACCGCTCGCGCCCTTCGCAATCGCGGCGTCGTCGTCGCGGCGAGCCTGCTTCTGCGTCACCCAGATTCCGAGCGCGACCAGGGCGAGGCCCCCGAGCGTGAAGACGCGCGTCGCCGCGTATGCGCTCATGGTCCACGACATGCCCATGAGGCGCAGCGTCACCGGGGCATCGCTGACGATCTCGATCATGATGAAGAGGAACAACACCACGGCAACCGCGGTCGTCCTGGCGTAGCTCGCCAACTTGCTCGACCGTGAGGGTGCGCTTGCGTCAGGCTTGTGGGAGAGGGTTGAGAGCGAGACAAAGCAGAGCAGAAACAGGATCGGCGCGAGCCAGTTGGCCACCCACGCGACCTTGTAGGACTCGCCGACGATGACCGCCGCAATAGCGAGCGCTCCAAGACCGAAGTACACGAACCACGCGTGTTTGACCAAGTTCATGGCTTAGTTTAGCAGCCATCACGCCGCCACTGTCACACGTTGCTGACTGTACCGACTGCTGCTTTCGCTGCCGCATCCCTGCTGAGTGCGTAGTGAACACCCAGGGGCAGGTCCGGCAGGCTTGCCACCGCCCCGGCCACGTCGAGGAGTTTCGGGTCGGTGTAGACGTTGGCGGTCAGGCTCGGGTCGCTGTGCCGCATCGCGGCCTGGGCCGTCCGCAGGGGCACGCCCGCCTTCGACAGATGCGTCCCGAAGGTGTGCCGCAAGGCGTGAACGTCGATGGTGCGGCCACGGTCATCGGTCTTGACGACAACTTCCTTCCCGCCTCGCTTCTCGACGCGGGCCAGCCCGGCAAAGACCAGGTCGCGGTCGAAGATGCGGATCAGCCCGTCGGGCACGTCGAACAGCGGCTCGTCGCTCGAGAGCGCCGCCGGGATGGGGTGCTCCGAATCTCGTGCCGCCTGCTGCGCTCCCGTCAGCCGGTCGGCCAGCCACGAGCGGATGTCGGCAGCTAGGTCGGCTCGCAGCGGGATCTCCGACCCGCGGCGGTTCTTCTCGTCGCGGGCGTGCAGCAGAAGGTGTGGCACCCGACCGCCCAGATCCACCTGGCCGACCGTGATGCTGGCGAGTTCGCCTTTTCGTAGGCCGGTCAGCACGAGCGTCTTGTAGATCAACGCCCGTTCGCGGCCGATGCGAAGGAGCTCTTCGCGGGTCTCGGGCGAGAGGTTCGCTAGCGGCTGGCCCTTGGCCTTGCCGCGACGCACCGTCATCGCGTCCGCCAGCGGGCGGCGCTGCGCGGCGTCGAGCAGGCGGGCCAGTTCCTCTTCGGTCAGCGCCCGGCGCTGCCGCCGCGTGTCGGCCCGCTGGTCGGCCACCGCGACGGCCAGCAGCGGGTTGTGCGTGAGCCGCCCGGCGCGGACGCACCAGTTGATGAAGGTGACGCAGGCCTGCCTGTACCCGTTCCGCGTGCCCGCCGACATGTTGTGGTCCGTCTGATCCGTGAGCCAGCGCTCGACCGTCGCGGCGGTGAAGTCTCGCAGGCGCTTCACGCCTCGGTCGGTGGCGACGCGTGCCACGCGACGCCGGGCCTGCGTGTACCAGTGCTCGGTGCTGCCCTTGAGCCGCAGGTGGTCGCGCCACGCATCGAGGTTGGTCTCGATCGACTCGGCCCCGTGCCGCGATGCGGCGTCCTCCTCGGGGGTCAGCACGCCCGCCTTCACGAGCTCCGCGCGTCGTTCCAGTTGCGCCAGCACCGCCCGCGCGGCGGTTTCGTCCGAGCAGCCGGTCGGGCGCTCGATCCAGAACCCGGCGGCGTCGCGGAACTTGGCGATGTACGACTTGGTCGTTCCACGCATGCGAACGCGCCCGTCGACGGCGGTGAATACCTCGGCGGTGCGAAGTTTGCCGCTGCGGATGCGGTAGCGGGCGATGCGCTTGCCGCGCTGCTCGACGATCTCTGCGCCGGGCGGAAGCGGTGCGGTCCAGGACTTACGGAACACGGTGCCCATGGGGCGAATCTCCATCCGCCCCTGCCGCGTTTCCGAACGGTCGGCCGGGGTCACAGTGAGGGCTGGCCGGTGGCACGGGTCAAGTCGCCCCCCGGCGGTTACGCCAGGGGGCGATGCATGTGGGGATTTGCGGGACTACAGGCCCTTGCGGGCATTTGCGTGCGCCCGCTCGGCGTCGGTGAGCCGGGCCTCCGCGGCCGCGAGTGCGGCCTTGGCCCGCTCGAGCTCATCCTTCAGCCGGGCCTCCTGCTCCTGCTGATCGCGTGAGATCGGGAGGTTCCGCAGGTCACGCGCCAGCCGCTCGACATCATCGCGCAGGCTGTTGCGCTTGTTGGTCGCGGCGATCACCGCGGCGTGCGTCTGGTTGGCCTTGCTCTCCTGGTCGCGCCGCTCGAGCATCGCGACCACGTCCTTGGGCAGTCGGGACACGGGAATGAGCCCCTCCTCGTAGATGGCGAGCACCCGCCGCGCGGCGGACTCGGCATCGCCTGCTTGGCGTTGCACGCTGTCGGCCTCGTGCGCGGCCGCATCCGCTTCCGCCTCGAGCTTGTCGATCGCAGCCTGGGTCTGTGTGCGTACCGCGTCGCAGTGGGCCTTGGCCTTGCTCGCGGCACGCCGCAGACGCACGACGCTGTCGGCGGCGTCGAAGTCGATTCGGGCATCCGCGATGCGTGCGATGATCGCGTCCGCAGCCGCGGGCTCCATCCCGGCGTCGTTGGCCAGTTCCGCCAAGCGCTCGGGCGGCTCTTCGGACCACGCCGCTTCGATGAACGCGGCGCGGGCCTGCTGCTTCTTGTTGTGGGCGATCTGCGTGAGTGACATCATGACTCTTTCCTTTCCGGAAGGGGGACGGTGACAACACCGTGCAGGAACAGCTCCCGCGCGGCCTTGACGATCAGTTCGTGATGCTGGCTGACGAGCTGCTCGGCGATCGAGCCGGCCCATTCGCCGCGCTGCGACCATCGCTGCGGCGGGTCCTCCGGGCTCTCGATGCGGAAGTCGGCGATCAGCGCGAGGTCTGCAGAGGCCCGGAAGTCGCAGAACGGGTGGTCGAGCGATTCGACCTGGCCGACGGCCTGGAGCTCGATGGGCTTGTTCTTCAGGTGCGGCGGAAGGTCCGGCTCCCGATCTCGCTGGGCGAGGCCAGCTGCCAATGGCCCGATGGCCAAGACGACCTCCCGGTCCATCGGGGTGAGGGCCCTCGAAGGCCAGCACGCGCCGGCGTCGTGGTATACCTTCGCCACGGCTTTGTGATTGCTGAGCACGTGGGCCGCGACCACGCGCCCGGCCTCGTGCAGACTGCGTTGCCATCGATTCATGACGTTGCCTCCTCAAGCGTGCGCTCGCACCCTCTCTTTGCTGACCGTGACGACCCGTACACACCCACGACCGTCCACTCACCCCGCAGGCAGACCATCGCGAGGTAGAGCCGGCGCTTGCGGCCGCTGCGGTTCGGCATGACGGGAATGCCCGCGACCTGCCGAAGCGAGACGACCCGGGCCGCGCGCTCTCCGCTCCGCCAGCCGTCCATGTACGGACCTTCAGGGAACGATGTGATCCAACAGCCGCTCCATCGCATCACGCGGCACCTCCCTCGGTGCCGGGGGTGGGCACGTCTACACCGTCTACACAAACGGAATCCCCCTCCGCGGCACCGCCAGCAGGGTTTCTGTAGACAGAATCGCCGGGAGCGCCGGGCAGCACGAACCTGCGGGCCTTGGGCGCGCCCGGGCCGCGCTGCGGCGGGGTGACCCACGACCCGTGGCCCGCGTCCACGAGCCGCGACAGCGCCGCTTCGGCGTCCTTCACGGTGTTGAACGACCTCGACGACTGGACGAGTTCCCGCCCGCTGACGCTGCCGCCCTTGCGGCGGACCAGGTCGAGCAACTGCCGGGCCTCGCGGTCGTCATCGCCCTCGGCGAGGCGCAGGTACACCCGCTCCGCTTCGCGGCGGAACCAGTTCGCCAGTTCGATGCCCCGACCCATGGACTCGGAGTCGATGACATTGGCGACAGCGCCTTCGCCAGCGGCAACCCTGCCGAGGTGGACGACGAGTGCCAGGCGGGCCGCCGCGCACTCGATCTTGGCCAGCATCGCCCTCGCCCGCTCGTCCTGGCCCGCCATGTCTAGATCGGAAGAGC
>JALHNK010000101.1 GCA_022843565.1 Phycisphaerales bacterium | reverse complement strand
CAGCGTCAGCGGGTTGCGGCCGGTGCGGAGCAGCTCGCGCGCCGGCGCGTCGAACGAGTCGGCATGCGACTGGTACAGGCGCGTCGCGGCGATGGCCATCGGGCTGTCGATGTACACCGGTGCGTTGCCCAAGAGTCCCTCGCGGTGCATCTGCGCGAGGTAATAGATGAGCGTCTGCGTGCGGCCGATGGCAAAGGCGGGGATGAGGACCTTGCCGCGTGAGTGGGCGCTGTTGACGATGAGCTGCTTGAACTGGGCGACGGTCTGGGCGAGGTCGCGGTGGTCGCGATCGCCGTAGGTGGATTCGAGGACGATGACGTCGGCGTGGGTGAGCTTCGTGGGGTCGTTGAGGATCACGCTGTTGCGCTCACCAAGGTCGCCGGAGAACGCGACGGTGCGCGTGCGTCCACGCTCGCTGACGGTGATCGAGAGGCTCGCCGAGCCGAGGATGTGGCCGGCGTCGTGAAACGTCACGCGGACGCCCGGGGCAACTTCGACATCGCGAGCGTACGGCACGGGCGTGAGACGTTTGATGAGCGGCGGGACGTCCTGCTCGTCGAACAGCGGCGTGGCGCGAGGACCGCCGCGGCGCTGGCGACGGCGGTTCATGCGGTCGGCCTCTTCGGATTGCAGGTGGGCCGCGTCTTTGAGCAGGAGGTCGGTCAGCGCGACGGTGGGGGGCGTGCAGAAGACCTTGCCGCGAAAGCCGGACTTGGTCAGCAGCGGCAAGCGCCCGCTGTGATCGATGTGCGCGTGGGTGAGGATCACGGCGTCGAGCGTCGCGGGATCAACGGCCAGCGGGCGGCGGTTCTTGAGGTCGGCTGTCGCCGAGCCCTGAAACATGCCGCAGTCGATGAGGACGCGGGCTCGATCGGTGCGAAGGAGGTAGCATGAGCCGGTGACTTCGCCGCTGGCGCCGAGGAAGGTGAGGTCCATGGTGCAGTGTATCGGAGCGGGGGGGTGGGGGTGGGGGGGGTGGGGGACGACGGTGACCGGAGGGGCAATGGGCGACGCGAGCGGATCGGACAATCGGGACAACTGGGATGCGAGCTACTCGTCCCGCGGCGGCGACCTGCCGCCTTGGTACGAGCTGGACTGCGACGATCTGGGCGAGTTCCTTCGCGGGAGCCGCGTTGACCAGTCACGCGCGACGCGGATTGTCGACATGGGCGCCGGGATCGGCTATCGCACGATGCTCGCGATGGCGATGAACCAGGAGATGAACCGGCCGGAGGTGCGCGTATCGTGCGTCGAGTTTTCAGCGACCGCGGTTGCGCGGGGGCGGGAGCTCTTTGAAGCGGTCCGGACGGGGGCGGCGAGCCTGCGAGCAGTTGCGCGAGGTGTCGGGCGGCCGCGCTACGAACTGACGTTTGACCTTGCCAGCGCGTGCGAACTTTCGGGCGAACTGTTACGGAGCGAGCCGGACGTGGTGATCGACTGGATGATGTTGCACGGGCTGCCGCGCCCGATGTGGGGGCGCTATTCGCAGAACCTGCTGGCGTTGAACCCGAGGTGGATCCTGCTCAAGTGCTTCACGAGCGAGCACGGCACGATCACGCGTCTGACTCGGTCGGTGAGCGGCGTCGAGAAACACCAACTCAGCGATGGCGAAGTGTTGGCGTTTCTTGGAGGGCGATACCGGGTCGTCGGTGACCCGCGAGATTGGCCGGAAGTGGCGAGCCCCAAAGGGCACAGCGAGCCAGAGATCGCGGCGAAGCGAGCGTACTGCCTCGAGCGGCGTTGAGCGTCGCGCCGTCACGGGCGCGCGCGGTTGTGCCCGGCGAGGCGAGCCGGCGGCGGCTGCGCGGGGTCGCGTGACGTCTGGCCGGTCGTGCAAGTCGTCGAACGGCTCGCCCGCGTGGGCGCGGATGCCGCGGAGGATTGGAAGCCGAGGTTGTGAAGCCACGGACCGCGGCGTCGGCATGTGGGGTCGACGAACGAATCGGCCTCTGCCGGGCGGCCAGACTTTTTCTGGCGATCGGCTTTGCATCGCGACCGGCGAGCCATACGATCCCCAGCTTCGGACGGTGCTGTCGCGCCCGGTGGCGATGGTGCCTGAGATGAAGCACGACGGGCTGTAGCGCAGCTTGGTTAGCGCGTTTGACTGGGGGTCAAAAGGTCGGCGGTTCGAATCCGCCCAGCCCGATTGAAGTACGAACGCCCGCGAGTCATTTCTCGCGGGCGTTCGTCTTTTTGAGGACTTTGGTTCGTGGTGAGTGAGTTGAGGGCCCTGTGAGACCGGCCGCGCGTACTGCGGGCACGATCGCTGAGACCGCAGAGCGGCTTGCCGCACAATCGACGTCTCAGGCGACGATTATCCAGCAGCCTGTGGTGGGCGCGAAGTCCTTGTGCGTTGCGGCAGGAGGCGGATCAGGGCCAGACCGCCGAGCAGCAAGAGCACGAGAACAAAGGCTCGCCAGAACGCACGGTCGATCAGCCCCGTGGTCGCGTGGTCGAGGCGGGCAATGCGCTCATTCCACACTTCAGAGCCCGCGACCTTGTTGGTTTCCTGAAGGAGGGTCGTGAGCTTCTCCGCGGCCCTGGTCGCCTCGATCGCTGCGTCGCGAAAATCCTTGATGTCGAGCGGCTTGCGATCTCCGACGGGCTGCTGATCGAATCGGGCGACCACCTGGTCAACAGCGGTGACCGTTCCGTTCAGTTCCTTCGCCAGCGCCGTCCCGGTGCCGATCGTGCTCCGGAGTTCGTTCATGATGTCGCGCAGCGCACCCTCGCGGGACTGCAGATCGTCCAGAAAGTCCTTGCGTTCCGTTGCGAGGCGGTCGAAGGTCTGGGCGACGGCGGCGTCTCGCGCGACAGCAAAGCGGGCGTCGATGTCCGCGGCTGTTGTGCGAGTCACCTCAGTCAAGGCGGCCTTCGCCTGCTCGATGGCGGCGGCTCTTTCGCTCGCGAGCTTTGAGAAGAGCAGCTCCTGTTGATTCTTCAAGTCACGGTCAAGTGATTCGACTCGTGCCGCGAGGGACACGCTGAGCTGCTTGACTGCATCAATGGCCTCTATGGCTGAGCGGAACTCGGGCTGATCGGCGACGCGATAGATGGTCGTCTCGGCTTGCTGGCCGAGGATGAATGGGTATCGTGAAGCGAACCACACCGCACGCTCTCCCAGGAGTCGCGCACCGTCGACGGCTGCTGAGGCCTCGGCGACCTCTCGCAACAGTGCTGTGGCGTCGGCCCGAGTAGAAAGCGTCTGGTCGTTGCGGATATCCACGAACTCGTCGAGGCGAACGAACGACACCGTGAAGCGATCGGGGTTGGCTTTGATCCACGCCTCGATGAGCGAGCGAAGTGTCTTCTGCTGAGATTCGGAGAGAACAGAGGACGCCGAACTCCAGGCCGCGGCTTCGGCAAGTCGGAGTCGTTCGGCCGCTTTCTGCGCGTGTGTGTCAGGAATGCCGCGGGACACCCAGTGATTGCTGAAGGCCCAGCGTTGGAGCGACACAAGCACGAGCATGTCCAAAAGCGCAGCGTCAGGATTGGGGCCGACGGCGATGTCGATTGCGGACCCCATGCCGTTGCGTTGGAACCACTGCGCGAGTTGACGAGCGGTTGGGCCAGACTCCTGGTCCATGATGATCGGTCGCATGGCGTCGGTGAGGGCGACGCTGTAGTCATCGGCCATCTTCATGACGAGTGATTGGACGTCGAGCTCCGAGCGCTTCACGCCGAGATTGCTCAGGGGATCGCGTGCCGGAGACGGCTGCCAAGCGCACGAACCGCACAGCAACGCCGCGAGACACATCGCAGTGAACGCAGAAGCCTCGTTTCTCATCATCGAAGCCTAGTCGGGCCCCATTCAACGGTCGAAGTTTGGGCGGGATGGCCGGTCATGTCGTTGCCTGGTCCGGGTTCTGCGCGTCCATCATCGTCCTTGAGTCGACCAC
Organism: Phycisphaerales bacterium; assembly: GCA_022843565.1. Lineage (GTDB taxonomy): Bacteria > Planctomycetota > Phycisphaerae > Phycisphaerales > UBA1924 > JACVCS01. Next base: position 9,874 of record JALHNK010000101.1, on the reverse strand, counting down.
GAGAGCTTGCCGCTGATGCAAGCGAATCCGACTCTTGCAGAGTTGAGGTCGATCGTCGTCCGCGGCGTCACATCGACCAGGGTTTCGAGAATCGCCAGCGGCCCGTGCGAACGTTCAAGACCGAGTCCGATTGCAGGATGAGCGCCCGCGATGATCGACTCGCGCTCGATCTCGTAGCGCTGGAGATGGTCGTCAATTGTGCTTGGAGGTGATCCCGCCGTCTGCGCTCGCGTCGTGTGTCTTTCGCCGCTCACGCACGAGGCGAGTTTCCCACGACCGCCGCCGAATCGCCGTACCCCTGCACCGGGCAGCCGCAGGCGGTTTGGCCCGCTGCGAGCCGCTCGTTCTTCATGACGACGCTGCTCGGTGTTACCCATGCGTTTTCGCCGACGTCGGCGCCGTAGAAGACGACGGCGGACTCGCCGATTGTCGCACCACGCCGGACAAAGACCGGCGCGAGCTTGAGGACGCGGTCTTCGAAGCTGTGGGCCTGATAGCTCGCGTTTACGGTGGCGTCGTCTTCGATGATGATCATGTCGGGGTCTGCGAGCTGGGCCATGCCCGGGCCGAGCACGACGCGCTTGCCGACGCGCACGCCCATCGCGCGCAGGTACATGTTCAGCATGAGTGTGCCCTCCAGCGACGCCAGCGCCGGCATCGCGTAGAACTGCCACGCGACGTAGAGGAAGTCCCAGCGGCTGCACCAGCAGGACCACAGCGCGTGCTGCCCTGCGCGGGTTCGCCCGAGCAGCAGCCACTTCAGCGAGAGAACCGCCAGACACTCGATCGCCATCGCGCCGAGCGTCGCCCCGGGCGCGACGATCAAGTAGAACTCGACCCAGTGAACGCCCGTCTGCGTCACCGCCCAGATCCAGAGACTGCCGACGACGATCGGGAGCGTCGGCAGCGTGAACCGCAGCGACTCCCAGAGCAGACGGTTGCAGAATCGCAGGGCGCCGGGTGTGTGAGTCAGGCGCGGGTCGATGCTGACGATTTCGCGGCGTGGCAGTTCCAGCGGCGGGTGGCCGAACCACGAGCTGCCGGCGCGCGCACGCGACGCATCGGCAACGGTGCAGACGCCGACGAAGAACTCGTCCGGCAGCGTCGCGCCGGCGGGGATGACGACGTGGTTGCCCAGGAACGTGGCCCGCCCGAGTGAGGTGCTGCCGATGGTGACGGTGCCGCGATGAATGGCCGGGCCGCCGAGATAGATGCCGTCGGCAAAGAAGGTGCCGGGGCCGATGCTGATGCTCTCGGGGACGACATCGGAGATCGTGCTGATCTCGCAGCCGCGGCCGATGTTCATGCCCGCCAGGCGGAGCCACACCGGCCAGAAGAGCGTGCCGGTGAGCCACAGTCCGGACGACTCCACGGCGCTGGTCTTCAGCCACACGCGCAGATATGCGGGGCTCCAGCGGCTGATCACGCCCGGGCGCACGCGTCCGCCGAAGCGGACGCAGAGCGCGATGAAGATCAACCAGATCGGCAACGAGATCGTGGCGACTGCGACCAGCAGCGCGATCGACGTGATCGACCACGCGGGCGCCGCGAGCCAGGACTCGACGCGCTCCGCTGACACGCCGAAGAGCCAGGCCAGGACGAAGGTGCCGACGAGCGCGGGTGTGAGCGCCAAGGCGCGGACGACGCCGACCGCCAGCAGGTGCAGCAGCGAGTAGGTCGTGGACTGAAGCGAGGCGGTGTGCGTGGGCGTCGGCGCGGCTGGCGACGGCCCGCTGTGCGAGGCCGGCACGCCATCCCATCGTTCTCCGGCGCCGATGCGAGCACCCTCCGGCAGCCACGAGAGGGCGGTCAGGAAGCCATCGGCCTCGATCGTGGTGTCGCTGCTGATGTTGGCGCGGGTGTCCAGCGTCGCGCGATCGCCGATGCTCACCGGGCCGATGCAGAGGCAGCCGTCCTCAAGGGTGACCAGGCCGATGTGGACATCGCGGCAGAGTGTGACGTCGTCGCCGATCGTGAGCAGATCCCAGCCGCCATGCTGGAGATTGACGCCGCGATGGATGTGGACGCGACGCCCGATCGATGCGCCGAGCAGTCGCAGCACGAGGCCGTACGCCGTCGTGCCGGCCAGCAGCGTCCATGGAATCGACTTGGCGGCGCTCTGAACGATCCAGTGTCGCAGGTACGTGCCGCTCCACACGCGTGTGCGGATCGGGCGGTAGCGACCGATGAGCGTCCACTTCAGGAGTGCTGTCAGCGCGACGGTACACGCGACGTACACGAACATGCCGGCAACGACGAGCGGGATCTGGAGGAGGATCGTGCCGACGAGGCCGACGCGCTCCAGCAGGAGCGGGACAAGATCGAAGACGACGCTGGTCGCAGCGGCGCTGATCACCAGGAGCTTCAGCAGCAGCCATGTACACTGCGCTGCGGTTGTCAGCGCGTGATGCGCAGCGCCCGCGTCCACGCTGCGTGCCCGCGGCGGGACGAGCGAGCGAGTTTCTCGGTGGCTGGTCAGGCGCGACGCGAGCGCCGCCGCGGTGCGAGATACATAGAGATCGCGTGTAGTGACCGAGGCTGTCGCGGGGCTTTCGCGCAGCGAGCAGATGACCGCGACGGCCGAGAGGGAGTCGCCGCCGAGATCAACGAAGAAATCGTCGCGCGTCGAGATCGGGGTGTTGATCCGGAGGGCCGTCGCGAATGACGCGACGACTTTCGCCTCGATGTCGCTCGTCGGGGGCGTGACCTCGCGGGCGTGTTCGTGCCTATCGGGCGCGATGTCGGGCAGTCGCTTGCGATCAACCTTGCCGCCGATGCTCCGAGGCAGTGAATCGATCAGCGCCAATCGTGACGGCACCATGTATGGCGGGAGCACGGCTCGCAGGGCGTCCTTGATCGCGACGAACGACGGCGGGGCGTCCGCGTCGATCGCCACGATGTGGGCGACGAGGAGCGCGCCGCGGCCTTCGTCGCCCTCGCTCTGCACGCGACAGCCCGCCTCGCGCACGCCCAAGCACTCGGCGAGCTTCGCCTCGATCGCTTCGAGCTCGATTCGGTAGCCGCGGAGCTTGACCTGAGCGTCGATGCGCCCGAGATAGACCAGGTCGCCCGTGGGCTCGCGCCGGACCAGGTCGCCCGTGCGGTACACGCGCCCGAGGCGCGGGTGCTGCGGGAACTTCTCGCGCGTGACTTCGTCGCGATGGCGATAGCCTCTCGCGAGCCCGATGCCGGCGAGGCAGAGCTCGCCGGGTTCGCCATCGGCGACTTCGTTGAGCTCCGCATCGAGCACCCACGCGACGTGCCCGCGGACGGGCCGACCGATCGTGACCGCGTGGCCGGGCAGCACATCGCCACGCACGACGGTGACGGTGCATTCGGTCGGGCCGTAGCCATTCACGAGGCGCCGCCCCCGAGCCCAGCGCGTTGCGAGATCTTCGGTCAGCGCCTCGCCGCCGACGTACAGCAATCGCAAATCCGGCAGAGCGCTCTGAGGGTCTTGACAGCCGGTGGTCCGCAGGAGCGTCGGCGGCGGGCAGAAGACGGTGATGCGCTCGTGTCGCAGCCAGGGCACGAGGTCCGGGCCCATGCGGCTGGTGTGATCGTCCATGACCACGAGCGTTGCGCCCGATGCGAAGGCGAGCCAGGTTTCTTCGATCGAGGAGTCGTACGCCGCGGAGGAGCCCTGCCCGACGCGATCTCCGGGTCTGAGGCCGAACTCGTCGAGATCGGAGGCGACGAGGTTGACGACGGAGCGATGCTCGATCATCACACCCTTGGGCGTGCCGGTGGTCCCGGAGGTGTAAATGACATAAGCCAGATGCTCGGGCTCGGGTGAGGCGGGTGTCGACTGCGAGGGCGGTCGGAGCTGAGGTGCTGGCGCGCGGGGCATCGCGCGCGGCGAGGCGTCGCGTGGCGGGGCGACGATGTCGATCACATGCGCGACGCGTGCGCCGGAGGCGTTTACTCTCGCGATCCCGTCTCCGTCGGTCAGCACGACGGCCACGTCGCCATCATCCAGCACTGCGCGAACGTGCGCATCGGGAAAGACCGGATCGATGCATGTGAACGCCCCGCCCGCCTTCAGCACCGCGAGCTGTGCGACATACACCCAGTGCGAGCTGCGCGAGAGGACAACGCCAACAACATCATCGGGCGCGACGAGCGGCCCAATCACCATCGCCAGCGCGTCCGCTTCTGTACGCAGCTCGGCGTATGTGCGCACGATGCGATCGGGCCTGCCCGGGCCGGGCGGAACATCGACCGCGATCGCGTCAGGATGCGAGCGAGCCGCGAGATCAAAGAACTCGTGGAGCAATCGGGGCACGGTCGGATGTGGTTCGGCCATCGCTCAACAGGCCCCGTCGCCGTCCAGCTTTCGACGTAGATACTCGGCGAGCCGAGGATAGAGCCGCCGCCGGTGTTCCGCCGAGAGGAACCTGAACCCGCGGATGATCGCGCCGCCGCAGTGGCCGCAATCGCAGCCGAAGGGCGTGGACATCTCGTACTCGGTCGTGTTGTAGTCGAACGTGATCTGCTCCCATCGCCGGATCGCCTTGATGGCCACGAGCTTGAGCCCGTCGAAGGCCGCGTTCGGCTCGCACGAGTGGTTGAGATATCGCCACGGATGACTGTCCGGATCGTGGGTGAGTCCTTTCACTCCGGGCAGTTCGATGTGAAGGTTGTCGTCCACCTGGACAGAGTACATCGAGGGATGCTCTACGAAGACGCCGCGGATATCGAGGATCACGTCACCGGCTTCGATGGGTTGGATCGCGATGACACTGTGGACATGATCCCTGAGCGCGACCCCGGCAAGGCGCACGGTGCGCGAGTCTCTGACGTCCTTTGAAACGAACGGTGATTGATCGATCACTTCGAAGCTCCTCAGGCAGCAGACGATTCCAGCGGTGGCAGCCGCCCGCAGCGGTGGGCGTCGAGCCTTGCAACCGCGGTATCTCAGGTCGCTCAACGCGGCACATGTCTTCGCATTGCCGGTCGCCGACGTGTTCTTGATGTCGCTGACAGGGGACGCGATCCCCACGAAAGCCGAACGGTTCAGAGCCCGCGCCGCGTGAGTATCGGCAATCGCTTCCACTCGATGCTCACCGCGTCCTCCGCCTTCGCCGACAGCTCGACAACGGAGTAGTTCAGCGTGTACGGCAAGTCTTGCCCTGGCTGATGGCAGGTTGTTCGTCCGAGCGTCGCGGTGTGCCGCGGTGCGCCGTGCATTGCGGAGCCAACGTCCGGGCTTTCGTGGATGTGGCCGGACAGTGTCAGCAGCGGTTGATGTCGCAAGGTCCACTCGTGGACAGACTTTGACCCGACGTCCTCGCCGCTCCAGAGCCTGCCAAGACCGAGCTTCCCCGGCGGTGCGTGGCTGACCATCACCGCGCGCTCCATCCGGTCAGCGGGCCCGACGAGTGAGTCCAGGTGTTCTTCGAGCGTCGGCCTGGACGCGAAGAAGGCCGCCGGATCGTCGATCTCCGTGACTTCACTCTCGGAGGTGACGATCGATCGCCCGCGCGTGGGCACCGGCGCCGCGTCGGCACGGTCACGAAGGCACCAGTCCTTGAGCCCGAACAAGTAGTCCGGCACCCACGAGCACCCACGGATCGTGAACCCGCCGGGCAGCGTGTGCCACCGCTCGGCGAGATCATGCACGCCGGGCCTCGAGCGCGCGAGTGCCAGCCAGAGCTCGTGAACAGCTCGCAGGTCGTCGTTCCCGAACAGACCGAAGAACGAGATGCCCGCGGCGGCGCACCGATCGAGACATGCCGGCAGGTCCACGCTCAGAAACTCGCGCTGCGACGCGAACATATCGCGGCCCTTGGGCAGCATGTCGCCGCCCTGAATGATGATGCGAAGCCCGTGCTGATCGCAGATCTCCGGCAGCGCCGCATACGCCCGCGGATCGCCGTGCAGGTCAGTCACGTACAAGAATCGCGTGCGGGTTCCCTCGATGTCACTCATGCGCCATCTCTCGGGTTGTCAGTCTCCGCGATCGTCGGTCGGTGGTGGTCGACCGGCGCGAACCGCTTCTTGGACATGATCTCGGCGACCTGGGGCACACTCAAGGGCGAGAAGTCGTTGACATCGACGCCGACATCCCAGGACAGAGCGTGCGGATCGTCCGGGAGGCTGCCGTGGCTGTGGCCGTAGAGGTGCCAGGTCCCGTGATGGCATCGGTCCCAGACACGCATCGCGTAGTGGCACAGCACGCAGATCTGCGGGCGGCCGTCGACCTGGAAGTTCACGTTGAGCAGGCTGTGGACGGACCTGAAGAGCGCCGCGAAGCCCGGCTTGGCAGTGCCATCGGCGAGGCAGGGGTCATGATTGCCCAGAACGAGCACGATGTTTTTGCAGCGGATCCTGGCGCGATACGCGCCCGGGTCGCCGCCGCGAAAGCTGAAATCGCCCAGGTGAGACAGCCAATCGTCTGGCCCGACGACGGTGTTGATCCGATCGATGATCGCGGCGTCCATCGTGCGAGCATCCGCGAACGGCCGGCGACAGTGCTTGATGATGTTGGCGTGGCCGAAGTGGGTATCGGCCGTGAAGAAGAGGGCCATGCGGCATTGTTGGAGCGCTTCGCGTTCACGGTGAGGCTTGTTGGGCCGTACGCTGCGCCATGATTGAGATCCAGATCAACCGACTGCCCGGTGGGGACGACGCTCGGCGCGCGACGATGGCCCGAATCACACTGACCAATAGCGGCGAAGGAGTGGGGGGCGTAAAGGTCTACGACGTCCGGCTGGTCGAATCGGATGATCGCACGCGGGCCGAGGTGACCGCAGAAGCGGGCCGCACGCACCGGGAGGTTGACGAGGGTGTGCTGCGGCTTGTTCAACGGGCGCTGCAGCGATTGATCGACCCGCAGCAACCGGCCAGGTCGGAACCGTGAGTTCGAGGTTGACAGCGGAATGAGCGTTTGAGCGGCGTCGGCAGCGCCGCGGCTAGCGAGTCGCAAGGCCAACGCGACGAACCACGTCTCGATCTCATTGGCAGTGACACGTGCGCTCAGCACGATCGCGGGAATCCCCCGGTATTCGCGATGTTGGGCCGGTGGCGTTCGGGCACAAAAGACTATCGTCCGTCCCGAACGCATCGCTCGCCGCCGCATTCAATAGCACGCATCAGACCCTTTCGGCGACTGCTGAACAACAGCGTCTGCCACCGATCGAGGAAACGACATGAACATCCGCAACCTTGTCCAGTCCGCAGCGTTCAACAACTTCATCATTGTCGTCATCCTGATCAACGCGGTCCTCATCGGGCTGAGTACCTACATGACCGATGTGGCGGAACTCAGTGTCATCGTCTGGCTCGAGAGGGTCTGCATTGCGATCTACCTTGTGGAGATCGCCCTGAGATTCATCGCTCGCGACTCGACAGCCGCGTTCTTTCGCGACGGCTGGAACGTCTTCGACGTCGTCATCGTCATCGCGGCACTGGTTCCCGCATCGAACGGCATCGGACCGGTGCTCCGGATTCTGCGAGTCTTCCGCGTGCTGCGGCTGGTCAAGACCATCCCGGAACTGCGGCTGATCGTCACCGTGCTGCTCCGATCGGTCGCCAGCATGAAGTACGTCGCGCTCCTGGCGACCATCATGTTCTATGTCTACGCGGTCATCGGGGTGAAGCTGTTCGGCGGGCAAGGCCACGCCATGCAACCCTACTTCTCCAGCATCCACGAGGCGTGCTTCACGCTCTTTCGCATCCTCACCGGAGACGACTGGACCCAGATGCGCTACGAACTGGCCCAGGCCGGCCAACCTCTTGGTGCGTTCACCGCCTATCAGGTCTCATGGATCGTGGTCGCGACGTTCCTGCTGGTCAACCTCATTGTCGGCGCCGTGATCAACAACTACCAGAAGGTGCAGGATATCGAAGACCACCGTGTGCTCGCGCCAGACACCAGCGAGCGACGCCTGCGCGAACTCGTTCGCGAACTTGATGCGATCCTCAGCTCTCGCGCGAGCGAGTCGGCTTCTCCGACCACTGGATCCGGGTCGGATGCGAACCGTTCGGCATAGAGCCGCCCGCTAGGTGGCGTTGCTTGGCGGCTGTTCGCAGTGCAATACGGCGGCTCGGCGTTCGTTGAGACCCGCATGGAGATTCCGCACATGGACCCAGCCCGAGTGCTCGCGTTGCTGCTGTGCGTGCTCGGGTGCTTCGGCCCCGGCGCGTTGGCTCAGCCCGTCGATGATCCGCGGGCGCAGGCGAGCGCGAAGATCCAGTGGGTCACGCCCGAGATCAAGGCCCCGCGCGTGTCGCTGCACACCTTCGACAGTGCCGCCGCCAAGGCCAAAGTCAGCTACCACCTCTACACGCCCGCGGCCTACGCCGCGCCCGAGAACAAGGACCGCCGCTTCCCTGTCGTCTACTGGCTGCACGGCTCTGGCGGCGGCGGGGCGGGGATCGCCAAGGTCGCGGCCCACTTTGATGCGGCGATCGAAGCTGGCAAGACGCCGCCGTGCCTGGTGGTGTTCGTCAACGGGCTGGTCGAGGGGATGTACGTCGATTGGAAGGACGGCACGGCCCCGCTGGAAACCGTGATCGTCAAGGACCTCGTGCCGCACGTCGACGCTTCGTACCGCACCATCGCCGCGCGCGAGGGGCGGATGCTCGATGGCTTCAGCATGGGCGGGTACGGCTCGGCGCGGCTTGGGTTCAAGTACCCGGAGATGTTTAGGGCCGTGTCGATCGTCGGCGCGGGGCCGATGCAGGCGGAGTTGATCCAGGCGCCACGCGCCGGGCGCAAGCGGGCCGCGGAAGTGCTGGCGAAGGTCTACGGCGGCGATCAGGCGTATTTCCGGGCTGTCAGCCCGCGCGTGCTGGCCGAGCAGAACGCCGAAGCGATCGCCAAGGGCTCGTTGGTCCGCATGGTCATCGGCGACAAGGACGAGACGTTTGCGCCCAACAAGGACTTCCACGAGCATCTCGAACGCCTGAAGATCCCGCACACGTGGACGGTGCTCCCCGGCATCGAGCACGACCCGATGGGCGTGCTCAGCGCGATGGGCGATGACAACTGGGCGTTCTATCGCGCGGCGTTTGGCGAACCGCCCGCCACACCGGCCAAGCCCGCCGAAGCCGCGAAGCCCGCGCTCGCGCCGGGCAAGGCCATCACACGCGCCATCAAGGTCGGCACGCTCGATCGCCGTTCGCTGGTCTACATCCCGCGCGGCTACGACGCCGCCCGCCCCACGCCCGTCGTCGTCGTGTTTCACGGCGGCGGCGGCAACCCCGAAACGATGGTGAGCTTCAGCGGGCTCAACGACAAGGCCGACGAGGCCGGGTTCATCGTCGTCTATCCCTACGGCACGGGGCGGCTGCCCAATCGCCTGCTCACTTTCAACGGCGGCAACTGCTGCGGCTACGCGATGGACAACAACATCGACGATGTCGGCTTCACGCGGGCGATGCTCGACGATCTGGCGACCGTGGCCAACGTCGATGCGAATCGCGTCTACGCGACAGGAATGTCCAACGGCGGGATCATGGCCTACCGCGTCGCGTCGGAACTGGCCGACCGCTTCGCCGCGATCGCGCCCGTCGGCGGGCCGATGGGCACCGAAACCTGCAAGCCCACGCGCCCGGTCGCCATCATGCACTTCCACGGCACCGCCGATGCGAACGCGCCCTTCAACGGCGGGCAGGGCGTCGGGCACCCGCTGACGAACGTGCGGCCGGTCTTCCTGTCGGTGCAGCACTCGCTGGATCAGTGGATCAAGGCCAACGGCTGCGGCCAGCCGCCGGAGATCGTCCAACTCCCCGACTCTGCGGCCGACGGCATGACTGTGAAGCGCACCACCTGGGGCGGCGGCAAGGACGGCACGGAAGTCGTGCTCATCGAGATCACCGGCGGCGGCCACACCTGGCCTGGGCGCGAGCCGCCGTTGGAGATGCTCGG
>JALHNK010000100.1 GCA_022843565.1 Phycisphaerales bacterium | reverse complement strand
GCTCTTCCGATCTCGACGCGGCCCAGCGCCTCGCGGATGTCGATCTCATCGAGAGCGCCCGCAAGCGCGGCGTGTGCGTGACAAGCCTGGAGCCGCTGCCGGGCTCGCTGATCCAGCTGATGGAAATCAGCGGCGAGACGTCAGCGCCGCCGGGGTATTCGTCGTCGGCGGGGGTGATCGCTTCGGCAGGGTCAGAGCCGCGGGGCGGGGCGGCGCGCGGCGGGTTGGGGGGCGTGGGGGGGCGGGGGGGGCGTGGGGGGGTGGCGGATGCGGATCGACTGCCGCTGTGGGTGGTGCAGAGCCCGCTGTTGCGATGGTCTGCGTCGGTGCGGGCGGCGCGCGACGTGGCGGAGCAACTTGGGCCGGTGCGGTCGATGTCGATCGAGACGATCGGCCCGGCGTGGGCCGGCTCGCTGGGCGCGAGGGTCTTTGACGCGATGGATCTGGCGATGCTGTTTCTGGGCGAGCCGGAGTCGATCGACGCCGCGTTTGACGCGCCGAGCGAGGGGGGGCTGCGGCCGACCTCGGGCGACACGCTGCGCGACCTGCGCGGCGACCTCACGGCGAACCTGCGCTTCGGCGGCGGGCGCTCGGCGGCGGTGTATGCGTCAAGCGAGGCGGGCCTGCCGCGGGTGCGGGCGACGCTGATCGCGGCCAAGGGGCGCGTGACGGTGGGCAGCGGCGGGTTCGAGTGGATCAACGCGGATGGGACGGTGGTGGAGTCGCCGGGGGCCGTGGCGGGGGGTGTGGGGAGCGGGGCTGAGGGCACTGAGAGGGGCGGGCGCGATGGGCCAGTGGGGGCCGACGCGCTGGCGCAGTTCGCGTCGCCGATCGCGGATCAGTTGCTGCGGCTGGATTCAGCGGGTGCCGAGCACGACATGCGCTGCGGCGCCAGCGCGGGCAACGCCGCGACGACGCTGGCGATGGCGCAGGCGGCGCTGCTGAGCTGCCGGACAGGGGAGGCGGAGAGTCCGGCGACGATGTTGAAGATGGCGGGGGGGTAGGGGGGTAGGGGGGGCGGGGGGGAAGGGATCGAGGGATCAAGGGATCGAGGGATCAAGGGATCAAAAGGGAGCCCTGAGCGCAAGCTCAGGCGTCAGCCTCGGGCATCGATCTCGTCCACGACATCGGAGTACGCAGGGGACGCAGAGATTGCAGGGGAACGCAGAGGGGAGGCGGTCGTGTACACGGAGGACACGGAGGGACGCGGAGGGGAACGGGGCGGGAAAACGTGAACGGGAACGTGAACGTGAAACAAACAAGAGAGGCCCCGGGCGTGCCCGGGGCCTGCTTTGTTTTCTGTCTGCTGAGAACTGAAAACTGACCACTGACCGCTGGCCGCCGCGGCTCGCCGCTCAGCCCTCAGCCCTCAGCACTCAGCACTCATCGCTCAGCACTGGCCTTTCCTCGCGACTCGGAACTCGCGACTCGCGACTTTTTCCCGACCGTGTCGTGCGGGTGGATATTGGCGGGTCCAAGAAAAGCGGCGGGGGCGTGGTGGGAGCGGGGGCGAGTGCCGCGCGGGGCGGCGCGAGCGGGATTTTTGGAGGATTTTCATCAACCAAAAGCTCCGCTCCATCAACCAAAAGCTCCGCTCCATCAACCAAAAGCTCTGCTCCATCAACCAAAGGCTCCGCTTCATCAACCAAAGGCTCCGCTTCATCAACCAAAAGCTCTGCTCCATCAACCAAAAGCTCTGCTGCGTCAACCAACGGCTGCGCTTGCGCGTGCGAGGGCTCTGTGTGGGCTGAGAAGAGTCTCGCCTGCGCGAGCGACCGCTCCGGGTGTGCGGCCCCGGGCGGCGCCGGGGGGAGTCGGGGGAGCGGGGGGGCGGGGGGGGTGGGGGGTGGTCGCGGCAGGCCGAAGCACCCAAGCTATCGGGGCCTGAAGGTCCGGCGAGCGTTTGGTATACTCCGCCTCTGGGTGTGCGGAGGCCTTCTGGGGACGTGGGCTTGATTGATGGATTGATGGGTCGCGGCGGGTGACGAGTCGGCTCTGCACGCATCGCGGAGCATCATCCAGCCAAAGAGCGTTTGAACAGGAGCCCTTGCTCCAGAGGGCCATGCATGAGTACTGAAACCGATTCTGATCTTGGCTACGCCGACCTGTTGTGGAAATCGGCCGACGCGTTGCGCGGCCAGATTGACGCCGCCGAGTACAAGCACGTCGTGCTCGGCCTGCTCTTCCTCAAGTACATCTCCGACAGTTTCCAGTCTCGCCGCGATGAACTCGAAGCCGAGTTGAAGAAAGACGGCATTAAGCCCGCGGCGATCGAGAAGCTGCTCGAATCGCGCGATGAGTACACCGCCGAGCGCGTCTTCTGGGTGCCGCCCGAGAGCCGCTGGCCCAACTTGCAGAATCAGGCGACCCGCCCCGACATCGCCACGCTGATTGATGACGCGATGCTCGCCGTCGAGCGTGACAACCCCGCGCTGAAATCCAAGCTCCCGCGCGATTACGCCCGCCGCGGCATCGACTCGGTCAAGATGAAGGGCCTGATCGACCTGATCGCGGGCATCGGTTTTAAGGGGTCGCGCGACAAGGCCCGCGACACGCTGGGCCGCGTCTATGAGTATTTTCTCGGCAAGTTTGCCGCAGCCGAGGGCAAGCTCGGCGGCGAGTTTTACACGCCGCGCTCGGTCGTGCGGGTGCTGGTGGAGATGCTGGAGCCCTACGCGGGCCGCGTGTACGACCCCGCCTGCGGCTCGGGCGGCATGTTTGTGCAATCGGAGAAGTTCGCCGAGGCCCACGGCGGCAACCGGACAGATGTCTCGGTCTTCGGTCAGGAATCCAACCCGACCACGTGGCGGCTGGCCCACATGAACCTGGCGATCCACGGCATCGAGGCCAATCTCGGCCCATCACCCGCCGATACGTTCCTCAAGCCGCACCACCCGGACCTCAAGGCCGACTTCATCCTCGCCAACCCGCCCTTCAACGTCTCGGACTACGCGGGCCAGTTGCTGCGTGGCGATCGACGCTGGGCCTACGGCGACCCGCCGGTCGGCAACGCCAACTACGCGTGGATTCAGCACTTCATCCACCATCTGGCGTATCCCAACGGCAAGGGCGGCGGTGTGGCCGGGTTTGTCATGGCCAACGGCTCACTCTCCAGCAACACCGGTGGCGAGGGGGAGATCCGCCGCAAGATCGTTGAGGCCGATCTGGTGGATTGCATCGTCGCCATGCCCGCGCAGCTCTTCTTTACCACCGGCATCCCGGTCTGCCTGTGGTTCCTGACGCGCGACAAGACGGGCAAGAACATCCGCAAGGGCACGCCGAATCGCAAGGGCGGGCGAAGCCGCGAGACGCTGTTTATCGACGCCCGCAAACTCGGCACAATGCAGACGCGCACGCTGCGCGTGCTCTCGGGCATGGACGAGGCCGAGTGCGTGAAGGGGACGAGTGACCCGCTGCCCACCAGCGACATCGGCCGCATCGTCTACGCCTACCGCATGTGGCGCGGCGAGCCGCAGCCGGAGTGGTGGAAGAAGAAGGAGCACGGCGACTGGAAGTTTGTCCCCACGCCCGGCTTTGCCAACGCGGCGACGATTGACGAGATCGCCAAGCACGGCCACGTGCTGACGCCCGGGCGTTTTGTTGGTGCGGAGGATGTCGCCGACGATGGCGAGGAGTTTGCCGTGAAGTATCCACGACTGCTGGCGGAGTTGGAGGATGCCTTCAGCAAGGGTGAGGCGATGACGGCCACCATTCGTGAGCAGCTTCGCCGCGTCACCGTTTCCGATGGAACGGGCTCGTAACCTTCAGATCAATTCCCGGCGTATCGCCTGCGTATCGAGAGCTCCCCCGCAATGGTCCGCGTACCTGTCAAACCCGAGTTGATCCAGTGGGCCGTCGAGCGATCCGGCCGCGATCCCAATGAGCTTGAGGCGAAGTTTCCCGACCTTGATCGTTGGTGGACCGGGGACGTTTCGCCCACCTTAAAACAGTTGGAGCGGTTCGCGGCCGCGACGTACGCCCCGGTCGGATATTTCTTCCTTGACGAGCCCCCCGAGGAGCCCTTGCCAGTTCCGGATTTCCGAACGGTCGGCAGCGTCAAGGTCGCCCGCCCCAGCCCGGATCTGCTCGACACGCTCTACCTCTGCCTGCAACGGCAGGACTGGTACCGGCAAAATGCGCTGCTGCTCCGCGAGGAGCCTCTGAGCTTCATCGGTTCGGCGACCGTCGCCAGCGACGAGATCGCCACGGCTCGGGCGATCCGCGGTACTGTGGGCTTTGACCTCGGCGCGCGTGCCGAGGCGAGCACGTTTGAGGATGCCTTGCGACTCATGACGCGTGCGGCCGACGACGCCGGAGTGTTGGTCATGACCAGCGGCATCGTCGGCCAGAACACCCACCGGCCGCTCGATACCGAAGAGTTCCGCGGCTTTGCGATCAGTGATCCCTACGCGCCGCTCATCTTCATCAACGGCACCGATACCAAAGCCGGTCAGATGTTCACGCTCGCCCACGAACTGGCACACCTCTGGCTCGGCCAGAGCGCCGTGACGGACGCCACGGCGGCAACAATCGCAAACTCAGGCTCGCGGCGCCGCACCGCGGCGCCGCCCACGGCGGCCGCGGCGGTTGAGCGCTGGTGCAACGCCGTGGCCGCTGAGGTGCTCGTGCCCATGGAGAGTTTCGGCGTCGTCTACCGCCCGGATGCGGAGCTCCACGCTGAGAAGAGACGGCTGATGCACCACTACAAGGTCAGCACGCTGGTGATCCTTCGGCGGATGTTCGACGCGGGTGGTTTGTGGCTGCCGGCGTTCAACGAGGCGTACGCGGCGGAGGTTGAGCATCTCCGCGACGTGATCGCCATGAAGAAGGCGCAATCCGCGGGCGGTGGTGACCCGTATGCCACCGGTCGCGTTCGTGTCAGCCCGCGCTTCGCGCGGGCGGTGCTGTCGGCCACGTGGGAGGGGCGAACAACGTTCACCGAGGCCTTCCGTATGCTGGGCTTCAGCAGCGTCAAGAAGCTGGAGACTTTCGGTGAGACGCTCGGCATGAGCGAGTATCTCAAGGGGGGGGCGGTGTAAATGGCCTACTTACTCGATGCCGGGGTGCTGATCGAGGCGAAGCGCCGCTTCTACGGGCTGGACTTTGTGCCCGGCTACTGGGACTGGCTTCTGGCCCAGGCACGGGCGGGCGCGGTGCTGTCGATCGAGCGTGTGGCCGATGAGATCGACGCGCAGCAAGATGATCTCAGCGCCTGGGCCGCGACGTTGCCGAGCGGCTTCTTTCTGCGGCCTGACGCCACCTTCAGCCCGGCGTTTCAGCGGGTCAGCCAGTGGGCCACGTCGCCGACGAACGCCTTTCACCAGGCGGCGCAGGCAGAGTTTCTGGATGTGGCAGACTCGTACCTTGTGGCGCAGGCGCTCGCGGGGGGCCACACCGTCGTGACGCTGGAGAAGCCCGCCACGACGCCGAGCAAGCGGAAGATCAAGGTGCCCGACGCGTGCATCGCGGTCGGCGTCAAGTGCATGACGCCGTACGCGGTGATGCGGTTGATGGGGGTGCGGTTGGTGCTGGGGGGTTCCACTTGACGTTTTCCAGAGCTTCCCGCAAGGCGTCGCCGGACGGTTTCGATGATGGGACGGTCGCGCTGCGCGAGCACGTCACGCTGCTGACCGGGTTTCCGTTCAAAAGCGAGTTTTACACGGAGCAACCGGACGGCGTTCGTCTGGTGCGGGGCGACAATGTCGTTCAGGGTCAACTTCGGTGGGACAATGCGAAGCGATGGCCGCCGGACCGGATCGATGAAGCGAAGGGGTATGAGCTGCGAGAGGGCGATGTTGTCCTTGCGATGGATCGTCCTTGGATTGAGGCGGGTCTGAAGTATGCCCGCATTGGTTCCGGCGACATGCCATCTCTCCTGGTGCAGCGCGTTGCGTGTCTTCGTGCGAAGAACGGACTTGATCAGGGCTATCTGTTCTATCTCATCGGGAGCCATCGCTTTACGGACCACGTTCTGTCGATTCAGACCGGGACGGCCGTGCCCCATATCAGCGGGTCGCAGATTCTGCAGTTCAGGTATCGCCCGCTGCCGCTGGACCGTCAGCGTGCCATCGCCGCCGTCCTCCGCTCCCTCGACGACAAGATCGAGCAGAACCGGCGGACGGGGGCGAAGTTGGGGGAACTCGCGCGGGCGGTGTTCAAGGCGTGGTTCGTGGACTTTGAGCCGGTGAAGGCCAAAGCCGCCGGCGCCAAGAGCTTCCCCGGCATGCCCCCCGCCACCTTCACCGCCCTCCCCACGACCTTCCAAGACTCTCCGATCGGGCCGGTGCCGGAGGGCTGGCGTGTGCAGGCCGTAGCAGACGCCTTTGAGGTGAATCCTGGCCGACGGCTTGTGAAGGGAGCTGATGCGCCGTATTTGGACATGAAGAACATGCCGACCGAGGGGCATGCGCCGGAAACGTGGGAACGAAGGCAGCACGGTTCCGGCATGCGATTCGTCAACGGTGACACTCTGGTCGCACGGATCACGCCCTGCCTGGAGAATGGGAAGACTGCGTTCGTTGATTTCCTAGCAGATGAGGAGGTGGGCTGGGGCTCCACCGAGTACATTGTCCTGAGGCCGCGTCCCCCGTTACCTGATGAGTTTGCCTATCTCTTGGCACGAACCAACGCGTTCCGCGAGTTCGCGATCCAGAACATGTCTGGCACGAGCGGACGCCAGCGCGTCGCGGCTTCGGCGATGGAGCATTACCAACTGGCGGTTCCGAGCGAGCCCATCTGCCGCGCCTTTGGGTCCGCGGTGCGACCACTGTTCCGTTGGACACGAGCCGCGATGAACGAGTCACGTAAACTTGCGCAGATTCGGGACTACCTCTTGCCGAAGCTCCTTTCCGGTCACGTGCGTGTTGCGGGGGGTGGCTCGGCATGAACCCGCTCCACGTACTGTTCCAAGAGGCTCTGACTGCGGCGATCGATCCCGACGGTGACGTGGAGTTCCCGTTTGCAGGAAGCACTGTCACACCGATTGAGGCATTGCAGCCGGACAAAGTCGCCTACAGGGCGGAGTTCAAAGCGTGGTTCCATGACGTCTGGCTTGATGACCAGCGGAACCGGCTCAAGCGACTCCTGGCGATTCATGGAAACGAAGGCCGGTTCCTCGACCTTGTAAGGGCTACCAAGTCCGGGTTCCTCGTACCTCTCGTCGGCTCGGGCATGTCCAAATCGTCCGGTTTTCCGCTTTGGCGAGAGTTTCTCCACAAAGTGCGAGAGTTCACCGCGATTCCCGCCCACGAAATCGACAACATGCTCGACGCAGGGCAATATGAAGAAGCGGTTGACCGCATTGCGGCGGGCGCGGGTCCCCACCTCTTCGAAGAGCGCATCGAACAGACGCTCCGAGTAAATGATGCGTCGACCGTCACCGGCGCCGTGCGTTTGCTCCCGTTGCTCGCCCCACAGGGTGCGGCGACCACCAATCTTGACGATGTTTTGGAGGCCGTCTACTTGGCCGCCGACAAGAGAATTGACAACGTCCTTGTCGGCGCACGCATCGGCGAATACCGAAAGCTGGCCGCGTCGAACGCTCGGGTTCTACTGAAGATTCACGGTGACTGCCGCCAGTCTGATGGGCGCGTACTCGGCGCCGCCGAGTATGACGCTGCGTACGGAGTAGGGTGTCCGCCCCGGGAAGGGTTGGCTCTCCTTTGCAAGTCCAAAGTGCTGCTCTGGATGGGTTGCAGCCTCGGCCTAGATCGCACGGTCAGGCTCATGGGAGAGGTGGTTGCGGCAGACCCGCACGTGCCGCGGCACTTTGCGTTCCTGCGTCTTCCGAAAGACGGCGGCGTTCGATTGGGTCGGGAGAAGTCGCTTGCAGAGCGGAAGATCTTTCCGATTTGGTACGACGATATCGACGACGATGA
Organism: Phycisphaerales bacterium; assembly: GCA_022843565.1. GTDB lineage: Bacteria > Planctomycetota > Phycisphaerae > Phycisphaerales > UBA1924 > JACVCS01. The sequence goes on along the minus strand of JALHNK010000100.1, from coordinate 5,913 downwards.
TGCCTCAATCATGGCGTTTTTGGTAGGTGTGCTTGACCAAGCCGGGTTGTTACAGAATGTCGGAGGTGACTTGTGAACATCTCTGAAAGCACAGTTGAGGGAGGGGCCGCCGAACTGCTCGCGTCGCTGTCGTATCGCGTCCTCGATTGCACCGCGTCGACAGGGCAGCACTTAGCCACGTATCGGGCCGGGATCGACGCCGTCCTGTCGGAAAGCGTGCAACGACTGAATGAACTCGGCGGTGACGCGATCGTCGATGCCCTGCGGGTCGCGAGATTGCCGCCGCACGCTGAACTTGAGACAAACAACCGTTGGGCTCACTCACTGCTCGTTGACGGTGTACCCGTCGAGTACAACGACCCAGCCACAGGCGAGACGCGCGGTGGGCGCGCGCGGCTGATCGACTTTGAGCATCCGGAGAAGAATGATTTCTTAGTCGTGCGACAACTGACGGTGCAAGGCCCCAGCGGCAAGACCATCCGCCCCGATCTCATCCTCTACGTCAACGGCTTGCCGCTCGTGGTCATCGAACTCAAAGACCCGGCCGACGCCACCGCGACGCTGGATGTCGCGATTGACCAGCTCGGGCGGTACAAGACGATCGCGCCCGACCTCTTTGTGCCCAACCTGCTCTTGGTCGCCAGCGACGGGCTGCTCACGCGCGTGGGCAGCATCACCAGCGGGCGGCAGCGATTCACGCCGTGGCGGCCCGCGGCTGGCGGCGAGCCGACGCTGGAAGCCCTCATCCGCGAGTTGCTCGCGCCCGAGCCGCTGCTGGATTACCTGCGCTCGTGCGTGGCCTTTGAGGAAGACGAACGCGGCAACATCGTCAAGAAGGTGGCGGGGTATCACCAGTTCCGCGCCGTGCGCAAGACGCGGGCCACGGTCATCGCGGCGCAGGCCGCACCCAGTTCGACCGATGCGAAGTATCAGGGCAAGCCCGGCGGTGTGGTCTGGCACACGCAGGGGTCGGGCAAGAGCCTGACCATGCTCATGCTCGCCGGCACGCTCGTGCGGGCGGCCGAGATGGCCAACCCGACGCTGGTGATCGTGACCGACCGCAACGACCTGGACGATCAGCTCTTTGACACCTTCGCCATGGGCCGCGACCTGCTGCGGCAGGTGCCAGTGCAGGCCGAGAGCCGGGACGATCTCAAGAAACTGCTGGACCGTCCCAGCGGCGGCGTCATCTTTACCACGGTGCACAAGTTCACCGAGAGCGACGAGAAGGACGCGGACGGCAAGAACCGCCCGATCAGTGAGCGGGCCAACGTGGTGGTGATGGCTGATGAAGCTCACCGAAGCCAGTACGGCTTCGTTGACGGGGCCGCCAAGTGGATGCGCGATGCGCTGCCGAACGCCACCTTCGTGGGCTTCACCGGCACGCCGCTCAAGTTTGGGGACAAGATCACGCGGCACGTCTTTGGTGAGTACACCGACGTGTACGACATCCGCCAAGCCGTGGCCGACGGGGCGACGGTGCCGATCTACTACGAGCCGCGGATCGTGAAGCTGACGATCGACGAGGCGGGCCTCAAGGAGGCGGAGCGCACGATTGCCGAAGTGGCCAAGGCCGATGAGGCCGGAGAAGAAGCGGCAGAGAACGTCCGCATCCCGATCGAGGAGCTGTACGGCGCGCCCGAGCGTATCGAGCGGGTGGCCAAGTTCATCGTTGAGCACTGGGAGCAGCGGCGCCGTGCGATGGAGGGCAAGGCGATGGTCGTGACCATGAGCCGCGATATCGCCGCGCGGCTCTATGACCAGATCGCCACGCTTCGGCCGGGCTGGGTCAACGATGACGATGCCAAGGGTGCGATGAAAGTCATCATGACCGGCGGGCCCGACGATCCGCCGCACATGCTCAAGCACGTGCGGAGCAAGGCGCAGCGGAAGGCGCTGGCCGATCGCTTCAAAGACCCGGCGGACGACTTCCGCATCGCGATCGTGGTGGATATGTGGCTGACGGGCTTTGACGTGCCCTGCGCCCACACGATGTATCTGGATAAGCCGCTGGCCGGGCACAACCTGATGCAGGCGATCGCCCGCGTCAACCGCGTGTATGGCCAGAAGCCCGGCGGGCTGATCGTGGACCTGATCGGGCTGGCCGACCCGCTGGCCGACGCGCTGGCGCTGTATGCCAACGCGACGGGGGAGACCGACAAGCCGATCAAAGAGCTTCAGGATGAGGCGATCCCGGCGATGCGGTCGGCGTTTGAGCAGCTACGCGGGTTCTTCCATGGGTGCGACTACGCCGCGGCGCTGGACGCACAGCAAGCCAACGTGCTGAGGGTGTATCTGCGGGCGATCGATCACGTGCTGGATCTTGCGCAAAGCGTCGGCGAGGAAAGCGGTTGGAAGCGGTTCCGCGGCATGGTCAAGCGGCTCTCCACCGCGTTTGCCCTCGCGGTGCCGCGTGAGGAGACGCGGGAGATCACGCCGCACTTGGCGTTTTTCCAGCGCGTCGCGGCGATGATCCGCAAGCGGCTCGCGGATGAGGCCGACCCGACGGCGGAACCTCGCGGCTCAACGGACGTTGACGCGGCAGTGCGGCAGGTGATCGGCGGGGCGGTTGAGGCGGGCGAGGTGATCGACCTGTTCGCCGCCGTCGGTCTGGATACGGCCCGGCTGGACATCCTCAGCGAGGAGTTTTTGCAGCGGGTCAGCGCGCTGGAACAGAAGAACCTTGCGCTGGAGACGCTGCGCAAGCTGCTGACCGACCAGATCAAGATCAGCGAGCGGACAAACCTCGTGCAGGCCCAACAGTTCCGCGAGGCGCTCGAGAAGGCCATGCTCGGCTATACCAATAAGCAGATCACCACCGCCGAGATGATCGCGCAGCTGCTGGAGCTGGCCAAGTGGGTGCGTGAAGCCAAGCAAGAAGGCCGGAAGCTCGACCTGAGCGAGGAGGAGTTTTCTTTCTACTCAGCCCTCGCTGAGAACGGCTCGGCGAAGAAAGTGATGCAGTCCGATCAGCTTCGTCTGATGGCTCGTGAACTGGCCGAGATGGTCAAGAAGATGCCCAAGCTCGACTGGACGCAGCGTGAAAGCGTTCGCGCCGACCTTCGCCGCAAAGTGCGGCGATTGCTGGCGATGTACGGCTACCCGCCGGATCTTTCGGAGGATGCGACGCAGCTTGTGCTCAAGCAAGCGGAGCTCTCAACGGAGAATGCCGCGCACTGAGTCGTCACGTGTGCCCCATGCCCACCTTCACCCTCCCCTTCGCCCATTCCGAGATCGCCCATTGGGCGGGGCGGTACAGCTATCCCGGCGGGGATGGCGACGTGATCGCCGTTGGCGAGCGGGCGAAGAAGGTGGGGTATCTGACGCATGCGGACTTTCTCGACTTGGCGACGTGGAAGAGCCAGCGGCCGACGAAGCACTACCTCAAGAACAGCGTGCATGACGTCGAGCAGGTGACGCGGTTTGCGTTTGCCGTGCCCAATGAGCGGCTGCGGCTGGTGGGGCTGACGATGCTGCACGGCGTGGGCGAGCGCACGGCCAGCGCGATCCTGCATTTCTGCCACAAAGACCCGTACCCGCTGATGGATGTGCGGGCCTTTGGCACGCTGGGATTGACCAAGGCCCCGACAAACTGGGCTGAGGTCTGGTGGCCGTACACCGAGGCGTGCCGGAAGATCGCCGCCGAGGCGGGCGTGAGCATGCGCACGCTCGATCAGGCCCTGTGGGCGTACTCGGAGATCAACGGCGTGGTCGCGGAGTAGTTCGCGACGAACGGCAACGCCCTTGGTGATGCGGATGTCGCGCAGCTTTTGCCCAGCGCCGAAATAAACCCACCCGGCGAGGCGGTGATGTTCGTGGTGGCGTTCAAGGTGGGGTCTGAGGTGATCGATGGCTTTCTTCGCTCGCCGCGTGTGGCCGATGTTGGACATGATGTTGGTGGGCGCACGCTCGCATCTTTGCGAAGAAAGGTTCTTCACTATGGGTACGTATCCCACCAGCCCGCGCACCGACTTCCTCCAGTGGTGCCAGGATCATGTTGAGATCTTTGAGGACAACTACGCCGCCGTTGGAATTACTCAGGCCCAGGCCAGCGCCTTCAAAAAGGCCGTGGATGATGCCACGGCTTCTGAGGGTGCGCAGTCACGGGCCAAGCAGGCCGCCAAGGCCGCGACGGATGAGAACACGCAGCGCTTCGGCATCCTTCGTAAGAGCGTCTCGGGCGTGGTGCGTTCGATCAAGACCTTTGCCGAGAACACGGACAACGACAACGTGTATGTGATCGCGCAGATCCCGCCGCCGGCGACCCCCGGCAGCACCCCGCCGCCCGGCAAGCCGTTCGCCGTGAGCGTGCAGCTTGATACCAACACCGGGGCGCCCGTGCTGAAGTGGAAGGCCAGCAACCCGCCCCGCACCAGCGGCACCAGCTACATCATCCGCCGCAAGCTCCCCGGCGAGAGCACCTACAGCTTCATCGGTGTCACCGGCAGCAAGACCTACACCGACAACGCGTTCACCGCCGGGCCCGACAGCGTGCAGTACACCATCCAGGGCCAGCGCAGCGACAAGGCCGGGGCCGCGAGTGACGTGTTTACCGTGAACTTCGGGCGTGCGCCGGGGATGAATGGTGGGTTTGGTGGCGGCGAGAACTTCGTCATCACCAGCACGTCGAGCGAGGGAAGCAAGAAGAAGGCGGCGTGAGAACGCACGCGTCGTGAGGCATCTCACGAATCCCTCACAGCGCACACCTTGTGTTCATCACTCAAAGCCCCGGCATAATGCCGGGGCTTTGCTGTTGTGGTCGATGCGCACGGCGTGGTGGTGGACCGCGTGCCACTGATCCGGCTTTGCGGATCAGTGCGCCCGGCCATGCGATACTCCAAGAGCACTGATCCGCAGGGCCGGATCAGTGGCACGGGGACGTCACTCCCACTCAATCGTCGCCGGCGGTTTGCTTGAGATGTCGTAGACGACTCGGTTTACGCCGCGGACTTCGTTGATGATGCGGGTGGAGATTCGGGCGAGAGTGTCGTAGGGGATGCGGGCCCAGTCGGCGGTCATGAAGTCTTCGGTGGTGACGGCGCGGAGGGCCACGACGTAGTCGTATGTGCGGCCGTCGCCCATGACGCCGACGCTGCGCACCGGCAGCAGCACCGCGAAGACCTGGCTGGTGGAGCGGTAGAGGTCCGCCGCGGCGATTTCGTCCAGCAGGATCTGATCGCACTCGCGGAGGATGTCGAGCTTGGGGCGTGTGACTTCGCCGAGCACGCGGACTGCGAGGCCGGGGCCGGGAAAGGGGTGACGCCAGACGAGTTTTTCCGGCAGGCCGAGGACTTCGCCGAGCTTGCGGACTTCGTCTTTGAACAGATCGCGCAGGGGCTCGATGAGTTGAAAATCCATCTCGGCGGGGAGGCCGCCGACGTTGTGGTGGAGCTTGATGCCGGCGGAGGTGCCGGCGTGGCCGTGGCCGGATTCGATGACGTCGGGGTAGAGGGTGCCCTGGGCGAGAAAGGCGAAGCGGCCGCGCGAGGTGTCGGTCGTCTGCGCCGCGACGGCGTCGGCCTCGGACTGAAAGACATCAATAAATCGGTGGCCGATGCGGCGGCGCTTTTCCTGCGGGTCGCTGACGCCCGCGAGGTCACCAAGGAAGAGCGCCTCGCTGTCGGCGACGCGGAGGTCGATATGAAAGTGATCGCGGAAGGTGGTCTGGACGAAGGCGCGTTCATTCTTGCGGAGCAGGCCGGTATCGACGAAGACACAGGTGAGCTGATCGCCGATGGCGCGATGGAGCAGGGCCGCGACGACGGAGGAATCCACGCCGCCGGAGAGGCCGCAGAGCACGCGATCGTTCCCGACGCGGCGGCGGATGTCGGCGACGGCGGATTCGAGATAGTCCGCCATGCGCCATGTGCCGGTGCAGCGGCAGATCTCGTAGAGGAAGTTCTGGATGATCGT
>JALHNK010000099.1 GCA_022843565.1 Phycisphaerales bacterium | reverse complement strand
TACGATGGCGACAGGTCTTTCGGTGTGGGAGTTCCCGCCGGCAGATTGCAGACCTGGCCAAGTGCTTCGCTGATCTCGGGCCGTCGGTGGAATTCGAGTCGAAACAGGCTTGTTTCACCCTGCGCCGCCGCCAATAATCCCCCTCACTCCCTCCCGGAGAGAAAGCCTCCCTCGACGCGGCACGTCGGGGGCTGATGACCGGGTTTTGGGAACGGCCTTTCTGGTTGCCGCAGATTTTGAAGGATCACACAATGCGCATCAAGTGGCGTGGGCTCGAACTGCCGTCTCGTATTTCCGTCGATCCCCGTTCCAAGGGGCCGACCTACGCGAAGTTCACGATCGAGCCGTTCGAGCGCGGCTTCGGCACCACCGTCGGCAACTCGCTCCGCCGCATCCTGCTCTCGGCCCTTGAGGGCGCGTCGCTCACGACGCTGAAGATCAAGGGCGTGCAGCACGAGTTCAGCACGCTCCCGGGCGTGCTTGAGGACGTCACCGACATCGTCCTGAACGTCAAGAGCCTCATCGTCAAGCTTGATAGCGACGAGCCCAAGACGATCAAGGTCGCCGCGCGTGGGCCGGGCGAGGTCACCGCCGAGCTGATCGAGTCCGACGCCTCGGTCACGATCATGAACAAGGAACTGGTCCTGGCGACGCTGACGGACAAGATCGACTTCGAGATGGAGATGCGCGTCGAGAAGGGCCGCGGGTATGTCCCGGCCACCGAGCGCTACAACTCCGGCGAGGAGCAGGAGATCGGCGTGATGCCGCTGGACGCGATGTACAGCCCCGTGCAGCGCGTGCGCTACCTCGTTGAGGAGACCCGCGTCGGTCAGAAGACCAACTACGACAAGCTCGTGATGGAAGTCTGGACCAACGGCACCATCTCCCCGGAGATGGCCCTGGTCGAGGCCGCGAAGATCAATCGCAAGCACCTCAACGCGTTCGTGCAGTACTTCGAGATCGGCGAGCAGCGCGTGAGCGAAGAGGCCGCCGCGGCCGCGTCGGTGGACGAAGAGCTCATTCGCAAGCTCAACATGCCGGTGGGCGAGCTGGATCTGTCCGTCCGCGCCAGCAACTGCCTGGAGTCGGCGCAGATCAACATCGTCAGCGATCTGGTCACGCGCACCGAGCAGGACCTGCTCAAGGTTCGTTCGTTCGGCCGCACGTCGCTGCGTGAGGTCAAGAAGAAGCTCAACGACATGGGCCTGGATCTCGGCATGACTATGCCCGAGGGCATGGTCCTGAAGAAGTGATCTGGTCGCTGGGTCCCCCGGCTCTCCGAGCCGGGTCGCAGACTCACTGATCCTCTTCATCTTCCACTCACACACACGCGGCCGACCCCTCCGGGTCGGCCGCTTTCCTTTTGACCGACCCCGTCCGTCTACCATCGCCATCAATGCTGCCCTGGCTCACACGCCAATACGCCAAGCGGGTCGTCAACATCAACGTGAACATCACGGTCGCGTCGCTGGCCGCGATCGTGGGCACGGTCGTTGTCGTTCACTTCTCGCGGTATCTCGGCGTTGAGGACACCGACAAGACGCTGATCATGGTGATCACGTTCGTCGCCGATTGGCTGATCGATCTCTTCGTGGCGGTGACGCTTCACTGGCTGGCGAATCACTGGCCTCGCAGGTGGCGCCGCTCGCAGGGCCTGATCGAGAAGTACGAGCAGGTGATCGACGCCGCCCCGCCGCCAAGTCTCTCGATGATCAAGGACGCCGCGGTGGGGGTGCTCAACCCGCAGCTCCCGCACCTGTCGGACATCCCGCATTTCCTTCAGCACGGGCCGCAACGCAGCGACCAGTCCGCCAGCTCCACGCCCGCCCCGGCAACCCCCGCAGCCGCCGCGGCACCGTCGCCCCCGGCCGCTGCGCCGGCGAAGCCGGAGGTGTCGTTTCTTCGCGACGCGACGACGATCCAGCTCCAGCGCATTTGCCTCTCGCCGCTGTTCTACCTGATCGTCGCGGTGGGGCAGTGGTTTCTCTTGCACGCAGGCGTCGAGCGAGAGCTGACGGTGATCCTGCCTTTCTTTGCTGCGATCGTGATCACGCGCGTCATCCACACGTACTGGATGATCCACGCGGACCCGATCGTGCTGGAAGAGTGGGAGCAGAGCAAGCGTCGGCGCGAGGCGCACACGGCCCGGCGCGAAGCGCGGCTTGCAGGTACCGGTACTGGTGCCTCACCCACGCCGATCGCCCCCGCGACGACAGGCACCTCGTCCATCGCCACGCTCAACGGCCACGCGGACGCGATCGACGGCACCGCTGCGCACAACGGGCCAGCGCCGCACAACGGACCGGCGCCGAACGCCAGGTCCAACGATTCGCGATCGCTCTCACGCTCGGAGTGAACCATCTGCGGAATCGCCGGCATCCTGATCCTGACCCCCGCGTCGCTGCTGCAAGGCGAGTCTCGCGCGCGTGCCATGGGGCGCCCGCTTGATGCCGCGATCCCGGAGCATTGGCTCGACTCGCTGGAAACGTCGATCGCCCACCGCGGACCCGACGGGCGTGGGCGATTCCGCGATCGTTCGATCGCCGCCGACGGCACGATCGTCGACATCGCTCTCGTGCATCGTCGCCTCAGCATCATCGACCACGCCCACGGCGGGCAGCCGATGCTCACGCTGCACGCGCACAAGGAGCACGCGAGCAAGCACGTCGCGTCGATCCAAGCCGATGCGCTGCACCTTCCGCCGCCGCAGATCTTCGTTGGCGGCGTTCGCGATCCCGTCAGCTATCGCTCGCATCGCATCGAGCCCGGGCGATCGCTCCGCGCCACCGTCTTTAATGGCTGCATCTACAACCACGGCGCGATCCGTGTCGAGTTGCAAGCCCTCGGCGCTGAGTTCACGACTGACCACAGCGATACCGAGGTCATTCCGCACGCGCTGCATGAGTGGGGGGCTGGCGGGCTGGATCGCCTGGACGCGATGTTTGCGATCGCCAGCTGGAACCACGACAACGCGTCGCTGATGCTCGGGGTTGATCGCTTCGGCGAAAAGCCGCTGTACACCACCGATGCCGGCCTCCCGAGCACCGGCGGCGTGCGTCGCATCGCCTTCGCGAGCACCGCGGCCGGCGTGCTGCCGTTCGTCATCGAAGGCTCGTGGCGCGGCACCGAGCCTGATGTCGGGGCCGGGAAGAGCCCCGAGACGAACTGGATCGACGCCCACGCCGCGCGAGCCCCGCGCCATTGGCTCCGCTTCGGCTTTGACGCAACTCCGCCACTTCCCGGCATCGAGGCCGAGCTTCCGGCGACCGCAATCATCTATCAGGGAATGACCACCGCCCGCGTCGATCATCGCGGGCTTTCGCAGGCCGACCTCTCCTCCCTCGGCGGCGCCGAAGCCCTTTGCGAGGAGGCTCTCAGCCCCCCGCGCACAGGTCGCCTCGACGTCACCCGCACACGTGAGTTCCTCGACGCTGCCGTGCGCTCTCGCCTCATCGCCGATGTCCCCATCGCCTGCTTTCTCTCTGGGGGTGTGGATTCCTCACTCATCGCCGCGCTGGCATCGCGCCATCAGCCCGCGCTGCAGTCTGTCAACGTCAAGATGCCCGACAGCGCAATCGACGAATCCGAGCACGCCCGTGCCGTTGCCAAGCACCTGGGCCTTCGACACACCGAAGTCGTCGCCGGTGGTGAGATCACCGGCGACCCTGCCGCGGATCTGACAACGCTGATCGCCCAGAGCGGCGTGCCGGTGGGCGATAGCTCTCTGCTCGCGAGTGTGTGGGTGAGCCGCGCCGCGTCGCAAGTCGCGAAGGTGGCGCTCGGCGGCGATGGGGGGGATGAGCTGTTCGCGGGCTATGAGCGGTATCGCGCCAGCGCGATGTTTGCCCGCGCAGGGCCGCTGCGATACGCCGGGCTGATCGCAGGCTCCTGGCCTCCGCCAAACGCCGACGCGCGCGGGCTCCGCCGCTGGCGAGCCCTCAACGCCGCGGCTCATGACGGCTACGCCGACCTGCTTTCGATCTTCCCGCGCACGATGCTCGATCAACTCTGGCCCGTGAGCCGCGGCTGGTATCGCGACGCGGCGGCGGACTACGACGCCGGGCCGGTCGCGCTCGAACCGCCTTCGCTGATCCCGCGTCCTCGCGGTCACGGCGCGATCGAGGCCGCAATCAGCAGCGACATGTGGAGTTACCTCCCCTCCGACCTCCTCCGCAAGGTCGATACCGCGAGCATGAGCGTGCCGCTGGAGGTTCGTAGCCCGATGCTCGCCCGCGCCCTGAGCGACGCGGCCCTCCGCGCCCCGATCCGCGACCTCTACCTCAACAACGAGCGCAAGGGCCTCCTCCGCGCCGTCGCACGCACGCTCCTGCCCGCGAGCGTGATCGATCGCCCCAAGCAGGGCTTCGCGTCCCCGATCGCCTCCTGGCTGCGCTCGGACTTCGGCGGCCTGCAAACCCTCGCCCGCGAGCGGTTGCTCGGCGCGTCGCCCTTCGGCGACTCGATCGCCCCCGGCATCATCCGTGAGCCGGTGATCCGTCGGCTGATCGATGAGCACGCCGCGGGCACCCACGATCACGCCCAGCGGATCTACTGCCTCCTGACGATGAGTCTGTGGTCATCGTGGCGTTCCGGCGTCCGTCCGATCGGCAACTGATCGGTACACCACGCCCACGTCCCGCCCGTCGCCTCGCAGAACCGCCGCGCACCCCCGCCCCCCCCGCGCCGACCCGGGGAACACAGCGCCACCCATGACCTGAATCAGCGCCACCCATGTCCTGGATCTCAACAACCCTCTCGTGCCATGAGTACGCTTGCGACGCATCGCGCCCGAGAACCACGGGATGTTTCGAAGCCGCTGCCGCTGCCGCCGTCGCACCCCGGTTGGACGATTCGAGTGCCGTTTCTCACGCGGATAGATGCAGCAAACACCGCGTCCCGACCGATGGATTGATCAGCATGCAGCCTCTCTCACGCCGGCAGATTGTCATCAGCGGATCGGTCGCGGCTCTCGGTGCCGCGATCCTGCCCTCGTGCGCCCGGCGCATGGATGGCGCGATGGACATGCCCGGCCCGATGTGGCCCAGTTCCACCGCTCGCCCGATGGCGGCGATTCCCCCGGCACCGGCCGGGCCGGCGATCAAGGGAACGCCGTTTCCGGGCCCGGCGGCGATCCCATCGGACTCGGTCTTCCCCAGCGTCATCTCGCGCACAGCCTGGACGCGCGCTGGCCTCGCCCGCCCGCGCGACGTCTTCGCCCTCGGGCGCGTCTCGCGCATCACCGTCCATCACGACGGCATGAACCCGTTCACGAGTACGTCGCAAAACGAGTCCGCACGCCGCCTTGAACTCATCCGCCAGTCCCACGTCAACAAGCGCGGCTGGGCCGACATCGGCTATCACTACATCCTCGACCCCGCCGGACGTGTCTGGCAGGGCCGCAGCGTCCAGTACCAGGGCGCCCACGTCCAGGATCAGAACGAGAACAACCTCGGCATCATGTGCATGGGTAACTATGACCGCCAGTCGCCCACGCCGGCGATGCTGACATCTCTCATGCGATTCGTCGGCTCGCAGATGAAGCTCTACGGCGTGCCGACCAATCGCGTGTACACGCACCAAGAGATCAACCCGACCGAGTGCCCGGGCCGCTCGATCCAGGCCGCGATGCGGGCCGGACGCTCGCGCAACGGAGCCCTGGCGATGGTGCTGACGGAGCTGAACGCGACGCATTTGGCGTGAGTGGGCGGAACAAAGCTCAAAGCTCAAATCAGCAAAGCTCAAATTTGAAATTTCAAAGTTGAGATATCAGAATTGGGCTTTGCTGCTTTGCTGCTTTGCTGCTTTGAGTTTTCCTCAGAGCCGCATCTCCCCCAGCGTCTGGCTCACCTCAAACTTCGCTTCCGTCTTCGTGCGAACTTCCTCGAGCGTCACGCCCGGGGCCAGTTCATTGAGCACGAACACGCCGCGCCGTTCATCCATCGTGAACACTGCCAGATCGCTGATCAACATGCTGACGCACGCCTTGCCGGTCAGCGGGAGCGAGCACTCGCGGACGAACTTCGGCGTGCCGTCGCGGGCGTTGTGCTCCATGACGACGACGATCTTGCGAACGCCGGCGACCAGGTCCATCGCGCCGCCCATGCCCTTGACCATCTTGCCCGGGATCATCCAGTTGGCGATGTCGCCGTTCTGGCTGACCTGCATCGCCCCCAGGATGGAGATGTCCACGTGCCCGCCGCGGATCATCGCGAACGAATCGCTGGAGGAGAAAAACGCGGCCCCGGCCCGCGCCGTGATGGTCTGCTTGCCGGCGTTGATCAGGTCCGGGTCCACCTCGGCCTCGGCCGGAAACGGCCCGATGCCCAGGAGCCCGTTTTCAGATTGCAGCCAGACATCGATCCCGCGCGGGATGTAGTTCGCCACCAGCGTCGGGATGCCGATGCCGAGGTTGACGATGAAGCCGTCGCGGAGTTCCTGGGCCGCGCGTTGAGCCAGTTGATCGCGTGTGAGTGCCATAGATCCGAGCATAGGGCAAGTCCTGCGCCGCGTGGGCGATGCAGACGCGGGGAGATCCTGGGGTAGCACGCATGGCCACGCTCTGGTACACTCGAAGGCTCCTCGCCATTCTGCCATCCGCCACGCTCGGAGCCTCCCTATGTCCACCACCGCACCGTCATCCGGGGTCAAGCTCTTCAGGATCGTCACGCTGCTGCTGGTCGGCGGTGGCCTGATCTACGCGGTGTGGACCCTGACCTCGACCATGAGCCCGAGCACCGCGATGCCCGAGTCTGGCTCGATCTCCAAGATCCTCGAAGCCGCGGCGAACGGCAACGTCGCCCTCCTCGAGCGCGAGTTGAAGAACGGGGCCGACAAGGAAACCAAGCAGCTCTTTGTCGCCAGCGAGGCGGGCATGACACCGATCATGTACGCCGCCCGCTTCGGCAACGCCGACGCGGTCAAGCTCCTGCTCGATCGGTCGGCGAACGTCAACGCCTCCGCCGCCGACGGGCGCACCGCCCTCATGTACGCCGCGATGGGCGACGAGAGCGGCGTGGTCAAGAAGCTCATCGACGCCAAGGCCAACGTCAACGCGCGCGCCGAAGACGGCTGGACCGCCCTCATGCTCGCCTCCGCCCGCGGCAGCGCCGAGACCGTCCGCGCACTGCTCGCTGCGGGGGCCGATGTCAACCAACGCAATCGCTGGCGCCTCACGCCGCTCATGGTCGCCGCACGCGGCGGAGACCTCGAAAAGGTCAAAGCCCTCCTGGCCTCCGGTGCCAGCGTTGACGACGCCGACGCCGACGGCAACACCGCTCTGAACAGCGCTGTTCAAGGCTCGGACAACAGCGCGATCATCACGCTCCTGCTTTCCAGCGGCAGCAAACCCAACGTCGCCGATGTCGAGGGCGTCACCCCGCTCATGCGCGCCGCCGAGCGCGGCAACGCCGACCTCGCCCGCGCCCTGCTCGAACGCGGCGCCGACGCGAGCCTGAAGGACCGGCGCGGCTGGCGGGCGCTGGAATGGGCCAACAACCGCGGCGACGACTACGGGCGAGCGATTGCGGATCTGCTGACCAAGGGTGTGCCGGCAGCGGGTTCAAACGCCGCGCCCGCCAACCCCGCCACCCCCACAGCGGCCCCGAGCGCCGCAAGCCCCGACGCCCCGAAGTAACGGGCGGACGGAGTAGCAGGCGGCCCGAGTGACCGGCGTGTGTAAATGCCTAGGGCAGAGCCGCGTGCGCAAGCTCACGCTTTTCGGAGACGGTTGACGGGCGTTTGACCGGCGGTCGTTCAGTTCGGCAGCGCCAGGAACGTCGCGTTGAAGCTGTCCTGATTATCGACGCGGAACGCATCGGGGCCGGAAGCTCGCAAGATTTCGACGAAGGTATTTGAGACGCCTTCCGGTACGTTCTCGATCAGCGACGTGCCGCTGATGGTCATGTGCTGCCCAGCGGTGTTGAAGAAGAACGTTGTCGGCGAGCCGCTGAGCGCGCCGATGCGAGGGCGGATCGTCACCGCGGTGTTCGCGGCGTTGGTAAAGCCCGAGATGGTCCAGTTCACCAGCACACGCCCCGCGGGAAACGTGCGGCTGACGCTTGTCTGCGCGATCGTGGTGTAGGTCGCGGCCGAGTATGACGCCGGCGTGAATGAGGTGACGGCGGTGCTGAACGCGACGTTCGGCGCAGCGACCCGGGCCGGGACGCCTGTCAGCCCTGACCATGGAGCGCGGTCCGCGACGTTCGCGACCAACGCTCGCCCAGCCTGCGGCGCGATGGTGATTGCCTGGCGCGGCGCGAGCGTTACGAAGCCGCTACCTGGGGGCGATTCAACGGCAGTCTCGATCCAGAGTGACTGGCTGTTGAGAATGGCGTTGCCGAAGTCCAACTCCGTGCGAATCAGCCCGCGCTCAACATTGGTGAACTGCTTGGTGGTGGGGGCGGCCAGCGGAGCCTCGCCGAGCGAAGCAAAGGGCGCCGCGAAGAGCGAGAATCGGACATTGGCGTCGCCGACGATCGGGGCGCCGCCGACCGCCAGCACGCCCTGATACGTGAAGCGGGTGTCCATGTCGCCGACGATGTTGAGGAGCCAGCCACCCTGAATCACGCCACCGGCGCCGCTTGGAAACTCATCAGCGATGTAGAGCGTCCAGGTGCCGTTGGGGTTGCTGCCGTAGAGCGAGGACATGTCCGTTGTATAAGGCAGGCCCGGGGCGGGGGCGGGCAAAGCGCCGCCGCTGACGACCGTTGGGCGATAGGTGCCCGAGATCGATGGGACGCCGAACGCAGTGGGGAGCGTGCTGCTGGCCTCGTTGCTGAAGGTCCAGGTCTGCCCGACCAGGTTTGTGTTGCTCGCGGCACCGCTGACCAGGAGAACCTTCTGGCCGCCGGGCGCGACGAGCAGCGCGCGGATGTCGCTGGCGAAGGTGTGGTTGATGTTCTGAATGGTGACGGTGAAGGTCTTGATGCGTGAGGGCGCACCGGAGACCGAGATCGACGTGCCGTACGGATTCGCAACACCCGTTGGAGAACTTGCGGGAATCGCGATCTGGGTAATGTTGCTGAAGGACTGGGCCTGCGCTTGAGCCACGAACGCGAAAGCGGCGGCGACGGCAAGAGCAGCGACGAACGTTGAGAAGCGCAGCCGAGTCAAAGCGAGCATGAATCTCTCCGGGCGTATTGAACTCCACCAAACATACCGGTAACGCATAGTCTGTCGTGGGAGTCTCGTGAGTAATCATGCCACGGAGCGTGCGATGGGGCAAGTACTCGATCGATGAAGAAGTGTCTTCGCACCCAAAGCGCCCGGTGCCGAATCGCCCTTCACAGAATTTCAGAATCCATCGGGCAAAGCCCTTGCGTCCGCGTCTACACGCCGAGTGGCGCGACGCCGTGGGAATGTCAGGCTGCCGCGGACTTTCTGGTCTCGTGCTTCGAGCAGATCCGGCGGCGAGGAGCTCAGCATCCAAATACGTTGCGAACATCGCGGACGATCGGAGTCGCAGATCGCGAGTTGGTCAAGTTCTTGAAAAGCTCAGAACTGATGGCCCACTTAGCCGCGATGATGGTAATCTTCTTGAGTGTCGCACTCAGCCTTGGCCATCATCTCGAGATGGCCGAACGCCGCGCGTCGTCGCGCGGCGGAGGCTTGCCGGGGGCTCTCTCTCCCCCTTTCGGAGGAACGTGCCATGCTCACTTGCCGAATCGTTGCTGCGCTCGCCGCGGGCCTTGTGTACTCCACCACGTGCTCAGCGCAGACGGTGTACGAAGGCATCACCGGCCGCACGCTGAACGCGGTGTTCCTGTCTGACCCGACCAGCGAGCACGCCCAGGCCCTGACGCTCGCGTCGGTCGCGCCGGTCTCCATCAGCTCCGTGCAGATGCTGCTGCGAAACATCAGCACCACCACCGCCTATCAGGGACAGTTAACTGTCTCGCTTTATGTTGGTGCCGGCGCGCTGCCTTCCGCCCTCATCGCGACGCAGCAGGTGAATGTGAGCGTGCCCTTCGGTTCAGACCTTCTCGTGACCGTGCCGTTCAACGCTGTGCAGGCCTCTACGAACTCGATCTGGCTCGGGTACAACATCCCGGCCAACGCGCTTGGCGGGCCAACCATCGTCGGTCTCCGCGAGAGCCAGCTCCCGCCGAACCTCTCGATCGGCACCGCCACAGGCTGGAACACTCGCCGCGCGCTGGGCGAGCCGGCATGGCAGGCAACGCAGCCGCCGATTTTCGGCGGCAGCGCCGCGGCGGTCCGCGTCATCGCGATTCCAGCACCCGCGTCGGGCGCGGCACTGGCGCTCGCGGGCGTTGTCGCGTCGCGCCGCCGAAGAGCGTGACCGTGGTGCTCGGGGCACCGTACGGTACATCGACGACGCCGTGGCGCGGCTGCGGCTGACCGGCAACGGCTCTGGCGAAGTCGAAGAAGGTTCACCCGAGAAGATCGCCTTCCAGCTCACCGACGCACAGTTCAGCGTGATCGCCCTGGCCACGCCCGGAGATCCGAGCGTGGTGATCGATCGCATCGCCTACACGCCCTACGGCGAGTCCACACGGACGCTGAGGAGCGATGTGAACGGCGACGGCGTCGTAAACGAGAAGGATTACACCGGCGTGATCCTGCCGCGGATCGGCGCCGTGGCGTTTGCGAACGGCTGATCAAGATCTCGTGTGTGAGCTCGCATTAGGGTGATCGCCTACTCGGGGTTCCCCCCGACCGAAGGTATCTTCATGGCGTTGCAGCCGACGAGTCCTCCGTCGCCTGCCGCTGCGGAGGTGCCTCATATGTTCACCTGCAACTCAGATTCACGCCCGCCCGATCGCGGCGACTCGACGCCCGGCAACCCGCCGCTGCTCACCGCCATGCCCTGGGACCGTCAGCGCGCGGCGGACTTCCTCGTCTCCCGGTTCGCGCAGCTCCGACGTCGGGTGCAGCGCCAGCTCGATGCCTCGGGTGCTGACGTCGCCGACGCCGATGACGTGCTGGCGGTGTGCGCTCGAAAGCTCGACGCGCTGGTGAGCGCCGGGCGGGTGCTTCAGTCGGGAGAGGGGCGGATGTGGGGCTTGATCTGCCGCGTGCTGGACCGCTCGACGATCGACCTGATCCGCACGAAGTCCTCGCAGCGCCGCGTGCAGCGGCGGCTGGGGGAGTTCGCGATTTCCGACGAGTCACCCGCTGCGCCGAGCGAAGACGCGCTCGCCGATGAGAGCGTTCTCGAGGCGGCTCGGATCATGCTTCAGTCATCACACCTGGACCCGGTGGATGCCGAGTTGCTGAGCCTTCGCTCTCGTGGGGTCGCCTTGCCGCTGGCCGCGGAGCTGCTCGGCCAGAGCCCCGAAGCGACCCGAAAGCGCTGGACGATCGTCTGCGAGCGCCTCCGCGAAGCCGCGCGGCACGAGGCGTGACGTGCCGTCGAAGTCCGTTTCAGACTTCGATCGACCGACGATTCGTCAACTCGTGCGTTGAGGACTCGAAGCGGTCGAGATCAGGCGATCCGGTCTCGAACCGTGCGGCTCGGAGTCTTGACTCGCGTCTGGCGACTCTCAACTCGCGACTTCGAAAAGTCCCCGCGGGCTCGGCAGAGCCGGCGGGGCGTGTGAGTGCAGGGCGAGGGACTCTTACCCATCTGTCGCCGGCCTTGGCAACATCTGGCTCCGACGCCGGTCGTCCGCGGCGGCCATGCCGCGGCTTTGGGGACCGGCGTCCCCTGCGAGTCGATCGGTGGGCCGTCCGTGGCCCGTCATGTCATCCTTGACCGAGTTTGCGCCCTTGCTCGATGCGTTGCATCAGCGAGGGGAGGCGTGCGTGCCGGTCATCTTCCGCGGCCCGCCAACGGGCCAAATCCCAAATCTCCAAACGAAACCGAGCCCCAATCAGAACCACCTGCGTCCCGCCGACCGGCTCAATCCCGGCCCTCATCAGGTGCGTCTTGGGCAGGACGATGCGCTGGGCGCTGTCCATCTCAAGCCGCTCGGCAGACCCGAAAAACGTCGTCTCATACTCCGCGACCGATTCATCCGGCGTCAGGGTGTCGCCGCCCTGTTCTGCGAGTTTGTTGAAGGTTGCTTCCGTGTAGAGCCGAATGGGTCCATGAGTGAGCGGGATGCAGTACCAGGCCGGAGCCGGCGAGTCGCCCCAGTAGCGGTGCTTGGCCGGGATGGCCAAACGCTGCTTGGCGTCCAGGGTGTGCTCGCTGGTGCCGGTGAAGATCATGCAGGAGGCCCACTTCCTTGGTCAGACGATACATTCTCTACCACTTCACCCCACTTTGCAACACTTCCACTCGATTTTGAGCAATTGTGGATGATTCGCTCAAGTCCGGACACATTCGCCGATCGAGCAGCACTCAGCAGTGATCCGTCGCGAAAAGTGGTGGATCATCGGTGGATTCGCGCTTGTGAACGCGATCGTGCGGCGCCGCAAGGTTCGAAAATTCTTCGATGTTCGTGTTCTAGAAGTATTCACGACGGCGGCTTGGCTCCCACTTTGCCCCACCGCTACGCTTGGGCATGAGTCAGCCGATGCCGTCTGTCCGTTCGACTGGTCGGGTGTGGGCGGCCAATCGGCATGGCGTGGACTACGAGGCGGAGGCGGCGCGGCTGGGGCCGCCGGTGGTTCCGATCATCGACTCGCACACGCATATTCACGGGCCGCTGGCGTGCCGCGTGTATGACCGCGCGCGCCGGATGTACGGCGTGGAGCGGACGTACACGATGAGCCAGTTGCCTCTGGCGGCGGCGGTGCGCGATGCGCTGGGCGAGAGCATTCGCTTCATCACGATTCCGACCTGGGGTAGCGCCGATCGCGAGAGCGCGCATCGCGGGCAATACCTCAAGGACATCGAGGTGTTCCATCGCGACTTTGGGGCGCGGATGATGAAGGTGTGGGCGTCGCCGCGGTTGCGGGACTTTCTGCCCGGCGGCGCGACGGACTTGCAGGACATCGACAGCGCCTGGCGGCGGGAGCACTGCCGCGTCGCGCAGTCACTGGGCATGATGTTCATGGTGCATGTTGCTGACCCTGATACGTGGTTCAAGACCAAGTACAGCGACAGCGGCGTCTACGGCACCAAGGCGCATCAGTATGTCGGCCTGGAGCGGATGCTCGACGAGTTCTCCAGCCCGTGGATCGCGGCCCACATGGGCGGCTGGCCCGAAGACCTGAAATTCCTCGACGGGATGCTCACGCGCCATCCGAACCTGCACATCGATACCTCCGCGACCAAGTGGATCGTGCGCGAGCTGAGCAAGCACCCGCGGCGTGAGGTTGTCGAGTTCTTCACCAAGTGGCGCGGGCGTGTGCTCTTCGGGACTGATCTGGTCGTGATGGAAGATCAGCTCTCACCGAAGAAGAGCGGGCTGAGCGCGATGGGTGATCTGGCGAGCTCGCCGGACGAGGCGTTTGACCTGTATTGCAGCCGCCATCATGCGCTGCGGGTGATGTTTGAGGGTGAGGGCGATGTCGACAGCCCGATCGCGGACCCGGACCTGAAGATGGTCGAGCCGACGAAGTACAACGAGATGAGCGGGCCGACGCTGCGAGGCTTCGGGTTGCCACGGGACGTACTGGCGGATTTGTATCGCGGCGCGGCGGAGCGGCTGGTGGAGGCGTGGTGGGCGCGGGGGTAGGGGAGGGGAAGTGGCAGAGTGGCAGAGTGGGAAAACTCAAAGCAGCAAAGCAGCAAAGCAGCAAAGCAGCAAAGCAGCAAAGCAGCAAATCGGACGGCACGACGGCGCGAGAGTGGGCGAGTGGATTGGTGGTTTCTCTTGGGGTTTGGGTGTTGATGGTCGCGATTTCAGGAGGCTTGATATGAAGACCGGGCGAGTACTTCGGATGGGGCGTGTTGGCGCGTTGGCCGGCGCGGTTGCGGTGATGGGTGTGCTTGCGATGGGTGGGTGCAAGAGCGAGACGAAGCAGCCGAGCACATCGGGCGGTGCGACAAGCCCGGCGGCGGCGAGCTCCGTGAAGCCCGGCGCGATCGTCGCGGCGAACAAGCTCTGTCCGATCATGGTTGAGCACCCGGTGCGCAAGAACCTGGAAGAGGGCC
>JALHNK010000098.1:11661-14021 GCA_022843565.1 Phycisphaerales bacterium | reverse complement strand
CGTCGCCGCGGCGGGAGCGCCGGGCGCCGCGGGGCGAACCGCGGGCGCTGCGGCGGGCGTGGCCCGCCGGATCACCGGGGGCATGCCCGGCGCGTTCTGTCCGAGGGTGCTGCGGGTCATGAAGACCTCGACGCGCCGGTTGGACGGCGTGTTGCCGTTCGGGCTGTTCTCAACCTGCGGGCGGAACTCGCCGAAGCCGGCGAACTCGACACGGTTGGCCGCAATGCCCTCGTTGGTCAGGGCGTTGCGCACGCTGATCGAACGGAACGCCGAAAGCTCGACGTTGTTCTTGAACGGGCGCGCCGTCCGCTGGCTGACGGGCTGGCTGTCGGTGTGGCCAACAACACGGATGTCGTACTGCTGAGCAGAGGGCAGCTCGCGCAGGATCTTGGCCAGGGCGTCGATGGTGCCGCGGGCGCCGCTGGTGAGCTCAAAGCTGCCGCTGGCGAAGGTGAGGTCGCTGTTGAAGCGGAGCATGCCGCGGGCGCTGTCGTATGAGAGGATGTCGCTGTAGCGGTTGGCGAGCTCCTGGAGGGCCGAGTCGGTGACCTGATCAACCGGACCCGCCGCGAGGCCCTGGAGGCGGGCGTCATAATCCGCCAGACGGCGACGCAGCTCCTCGTTCTGCTGCTGCAACGCGCTCAGCGTGGCGCTGGACTCGCTGGAGGTCATGTCCACGCGCGAGGCGCGACGACGGGCATCCTCAAGGGCGGATTCCAGCGACTTCACCCGATCGGCAAGCTGCTGGTTCTGTGCGGTCAGCGCCTTGTTGGTGCCGTCGACGTCGTCATACGTCTGCTGACGGACGCAGCCGCCCAGCGCCATCGCGCCAAAGGCAAGAGCGACAAGACCCAGGCGAGCAATCCGACGGCTGACAGTTTGCATGAGCATCTCCAAAGTGTTCGGTCGTGCGCAGTGAGGCACAACGAAAGTGCGTGTGTTCGATCAATCCGACGAAACGAGGACCACGCGGTGACGCGTGGACAGGGTCGAACGAATCATCAGGCTCCGAGAGCCGGACGGCGCAAGGATACACCGATCAACGACGCCGCAGCACCGGGCCAGTTTCCCGACGGAGTTTGTATCGGGCAGTGCCCGTGGTCCAGTCCAAGTATTCTCCGGCCCGGACGATCACCACCCCAGCGTCCAATCCACCGCCCCCTCCCCCCCCACCACGCCCCCACCACCACCGCACCACCGCCCAACCCACCCGCCGTGCGTCGTCCCGATCGGCCAACCGGCCCCGCCCAATGCCATGCCCACACTCCTCCTGACCGCTGGCGCAGTGATCGACGCCGAGCGCGTCGCGTTCGCGCCGGGCGCGATCGTGCTGGAGATCGATTCGTTTGACGGGGTGGCGTTCGATCCTGGCCGCGCTCCTTCGACTTGGTGCCGCGCTCGTTGTGTTCGAGTAGGCCCGCTCGCGGATGTGCTGGCATCGGCGGACAGCCGCCACGACCGTCGGATCGACCTCCCGAACGCGATCCTCATTCCGGCGCTCGTCAACGCCCACACACATCTTGATCTGACGGGCGTCGGCCCGCGTGGCCACGACCCGTCACAGGGCTTCGCGGGCTTTGCCCAACTGGTCATGCGTGAGCGGCCTCGCGAGGAAGAGGGCGTTCGAGACGCCGTGCGCCGCGGCGTGCGCATGTCCCTTGACGGCGGCGTCGTCGGCGTCGGTGATATCGGCGGCATGGTCACCCCGGCGTTGACAACCTGGGCCGCGTCGGAACTCACCGCCAGCCCGCTCATGGGCACCGCGTTCCCCGAGTTCTTCGCCATCGCCAAAGCCAGCGCCGACCGCCTGGACGCCACGCTCGCACCAGCCCGCGAGCCCTCGATGACGACCCCGCGGGTTCGTATCGGCCTCTCGCCGCACGCGCCATACTCCGTCGGCCCGCGCGGCTATTGCAAAGCCATGGACCTGCGGCGCGAGCTGCACCTGCCGATCACCACGCACCTGGCCGAGTCCACGCACGAGCGCGACGCAGTGACCCACGCACGCGGGCCGGCGGTGGAGCTCCTCAAAACGCTTGGTCTCTTTGACGCCGAGGCGCAAGCGTGGCTCGGCCACGCGCCGTCCCCGGTGCGACTGCTCGAAGGGATCCTCGCTCGTGCCCGCGAAACCGACAAGGCGCCGCTCTCACTCGTTCACTGCAACGACCTGAGCGACGCAGACATCGAGCTCATCGTCGCCAGCGGCGCCAGCGTCATCTACTGCCCGCGCTCGTCAGAGTACTTCGGAGCCGATCAAGCCTTCGGCCCGCACCGCTACCGCGAACTCCTGGCGCGAGGCGTCAACGTCGCGCTCGGCACCGATTCCATCATCAACCTGGCCCCGCGGGGGGGGGGGCGGC
>JALHNK010000098.1:0-11651 GCA_022843565.1 Phycisphaerales bacterium | reverse complement strand
GCCGAACCCCCCACCCACCCCCGCGGCGTCCGCGTCCCCTCGAATCAGCACCTGGGACGAGGCCTGCCGACTCCGCCAGCGCGACGGCACCGACGCTCGCACGCTCCTGGCCATGGCCACCACGCACGGCGCTCGTGCAATCGGCCTGCCGCCGGAGGCGTTCACGTTCTCGCTGGGCCGCCCTCTGGCCGGGGTTGTCGCGATCGACGTTGGACACCCGACCGGCCAAACGCCGATGGGCATCCTCCGGGCCGCGTTCGACGAACGTGCAGCACCGCGACTGCTCGTCTTGGGCTCCCTTATTTGAGGGGACATTTCCGGCATCTGGCCCTCGGTTTGCCTACCGTTGATCGTTCGAAAGACCCAAATCGACACCTGATCATTGTTTTTTCTTGTTAGACCAGAATTTTTCTTGCCGTAGATGCGTATTGACCGTCATGACCCGTCGTCTGACGGCATGGCTGAAAGGGAGTTCTGATTGAGCGCCAAATGGGTGCGGAACAAGGCGTGGGAAGACCAGCACCTCACCGGCGCGCTGCGCCCGGTGAAGTGGATCATGCGCGCGCTGAGCTCGATCACGCTCGCAGTGACCTTGCTTGTTCTTGTGACGATCTACGGCGTTCTGGCCTCGATCCCGATCGGGTTGCTGGCACTGGCGCCGACGTTTTTGGTTTACGGGCTCACGCTGGTGCTCGCGGTGGCGATTGTGGCCGGCGCGCCGGGCGTGCTGGTGGCGAAGGTGGTGGGCAAGACCAGCCGCGCGTGGGGGTTTGCTGTCGGGGTGCTGGCGTTCATCGCGCTGGGGCTGGTGGGGACGTGGGGCTGGGTGCAGTGGGTGTGGCCGAGCTTGCAGTACAACTCAATCACCGGCGAGGGGCTGCGGTTCTTCGCCGGCTTTGTGGAGCAGTACAAGTCGGTGCCGATGCGGCGGCTGCCGGGCATGGAGATGAGCGAGCTGGAGTTTTACGCGTGGTGGCCGCTGACGCTGGTGCTGCTGGTGTTCGTGCTGAACATGGTGGTGACGACGATTCGGCGGATCGAGTTTCGGTTTGAGAACATCGGCGTGCTGAGCGTGCATTCGGGGATTGTGATCATCGCGCTGGGCAGCGCGTTTTACGCCGCGGGCAAGCGCGAGGGGGACATGCTGCTTCAAGCGGGCAAGGTGGATGAGGCGACGGGGCGGATCACGCCTGGGATGCCGGAGACGACGTTCTTTGACAACACGCGCGTGGTGCTGAAGGTTGATCAGGGGCGCGGGCCGGAGCAGTGGGAGATTGACGGGCTGCCGCGGTACAACGACTACAACCTGGGTGTGGCGGGCGTTGGCGCTCCGATGCCCGAGGGCACGCCGGGCGATGGCGGGCGGACGCTGGAGATCCCGCTGGTGCCGCCGGCGGTGAGTGAGCGGACGACCGCGCGGGTTGATCGCGACGTGCGGATCGATGTCGTCGGCTACGCGGCGTACGCCGAGGTCATCGGACGCTGGCTGAAGACCAAGCCCGATCCGGGCGAGCCGCTCACGCCGCTGCGGACCGTGACGCTGATGCGCAGCGGCCCCACCGGCGCGGTCTCCGGCGAGCCGATCGAGTTCATTCCGTCGGTCCCCAGCGAGCGCGTGCGCCGGCCCGGTCAGGGCTCGGTGATGATGCAGTACACCATCGGCCTGCCCGACACGCGCTGGGAGGAGCTCGGCGCGCCGCTGCCGGATGGGGCGCGATGGGGCCTGATCGTCGAGGTGCCGGCGCTGAACATCTCGCGGGTCTACAGCGTGCAGCGCGGGCAACGAATCGTGCTTGGCGCGACGCCCGAGCAACCGGCCTTCACGCTCACGGTTCAGGATCTGCTCAACGAGCCGGCGATGCCGATCATCACCAAGGGCTACGAGGGCGCGACAACCTCGCAGGCGATCGTCCGCGTCGAGCCGGGCGTGTTTGCGCCGGCGGTTCCCGGCGCGCCGATCGGCAGCTCGGGGCTCACGCCGCCGTTCACACGCTACGCGCACACACTGCTGCCGGAGATCGATCAGGATCTCTCGGACGAGAAGAACGATCGCGGCATGCCGAAGCGCGGCGCGCCCGATCCTCGTATCCGCCTGCGCGTGATCGACGCGAACACGACATCGGTGTTCTTCGACGAGCGCCCGCCCGCCGCCGACAGCGCGCCAGGCACAGTCGGGAGCCTTCGCGCGATCGTGCGACTGGCCGGTGCTCAGCCGGTGCGGACTGACTCAATGGCCTTTGGCCAGGCGATCCCGCTGGTGCGTGATCTTGCGATGCGCGTCGGCGAGGGTGTGCCGCACGTGCGGCGGCAGCTTGCACCGGCGCCGGTGCCGCTGCTGGAGCGCGACACGCAGAACGTGGGCAATCACAAGCGGGCGGCGATGGCGGTGCGTGTCAGCCTTCAGAACACGCCGGGCTGGAGCATGGTCGCGTGGCTGCCGTTTGTCGAGTACTACGGCACCGGCCCCGGCGAGCAGACGATCCCGTTGCCCGACGGTCGCTCGGTGCGGCTGGCGTTCTCACGCCACGAGCACCCGCTGCCGGGGATGTTTGTGCGGCTGATTGATTTCGAGATGTTCCCGTACCCGCACAGCACGCAGCCGCGGGATTTCCGATCGATGCTCGAGGTGGTGCGCGGGCCGGGCATCCGCGAGGTGTTCAACGACTCGCAGTTCCGTGGTGTTGATCGGGCGATCGAGGAGGGCGTGCGGCGTGGCGTGGTGACGTCCACGATCGCGGGCACGAGCCTGAACGAGCCGCTGCTGATGGGGCCGTATCTCTGGGACGACAACGCGAACGTGCTGGTCAACAGCTTCGGCTGGGTGTTTGATCGCCTCGGGCCGTTCCGATACAAGTTCGCACAGGCCGGCTGGGACAACAGCAACTGGATGCAGACTCTGGAGGCATCCAAGCGCGGCGAGGTCAAGGAGCCGTTCGCACGCTTCACGATCCTGGGCGTTGGCAACAATCCTGGGATTGTGATCATCGCCGCGGGATCGATCCTGATGGCGCTGGGCATCCCGTGGGCGTTCTACCTCAAGCCCTGGCTGCTGCGTCGGAAGAAACGCCTCATTCAGGAAGCGCTGGCCCGGGGCGATTGGAAGCCCCCGGCGCGAGCGAGCCGCGCGAAGGA
This sequence comes from Phycisphaerales bacterium, assembly GCA_022843565.1. Classification (GTDB taxonomy): domain Bacteria; phylum Planctomycetota; class Phycisphaerae; order Phycisphaerales; family UBA1924; genus JACVCS01. The sequence goes on along the minus strand of JALHNK010000098.1, from coordinate 8,519 downwards.
CGGCCAGAGTGTCAGTGTGCAGAGTTGAACCCGCGAGATTTCACACCGGCGGGGCGAACTGCCCGCTGATCGGACTGGAGCGAGCCATGCGTCACACGCGTCACACACAATGGATCATCGCCTTGCTCGTGGCCCTGTCGCCGCTGGCGATCGCCAGCGCTCAGACCGCCCCGGCCGGCAACAGCCACCCGCAGCGAGAGGTGCTGACCGCTCGCGGCGAGACCAACCCGTTCGGCGAGGCGACCCCTCGCTCGGTCGCGACCGTTCAGCAGAAGTACGACTTTGCGCAGAAGGTGAACCTGCGCCCGCTTCGCGACCTTGCGATCTATCACAGCGGTCGCGTCAAGATCATCGATTCGCTGGCCCGCGAGACGATCGGCGATCTCACCGGGCGCAAGGCGTACCAGGACATCACGCCCGAGACCGACGCCGACGGCAAGACGAAGTATCGAAAGCTGACGCACGACCCGGTGTTCACGTTCATCGACATGATCATCGACCCGGCGTACTACGAGGACAAGCCGCTGCTGGGCGTGTCGTATCTGCCGCTACGCGAGGCGCTGCTGGAGCGCGAGTTCCCCGGCGCCGACAAGGAAGAGACGCGCGAGTCGTGGAAGCGGGTTGGGCGTGTCACGCCCGCGATGGTGGCGCGGCACATCGAAGCGCTCGGCTCGTCAGGCAAGCTCAACGAAAATGTCCTTCGTGGGGTGAATCGCCTTCACGAAGGTGTCCAGATCTACCTCAACGCCCCGGCGAGCCTGAAGCTCGTGCCGGCGGACAGCGAAGAGAAGGCGTGGCTCGGCGTGAGCACGCTGCCGGCGGGATCACCGGCGCAGGCGGCGATGCTGGAGTTTGGCAAGGCCTGGCGGGCGATGGACGCCGCGGGCGTGAACGCGGCGGCGGAGAAACTGGCGACGGTGTTGCCAGCGATCCATCCGGAGTTTTATCCGGGCGCTCGTCGCGAGATCGAGCTGCAGTACAACCTTCGCTCGCCGTTCGAGTGGGGCATGTGGCTGTACGCGTTCAGTTTCCTGGCGCTGGTGCTGGCGTTTGGCACTGGGCGGAACTGGCTCCGCATCAGCGGCACGGTGCTGCTGGTCGGCGCGATCGCGATCCATCTGATCAGCTTCGCCGCGCGTTGCTACATCGCCGAGCGGTACTCGATCCAGAACCAGTTTGAGAGCATGACGGGCGTGAGCTTGTTCGCGGCGGTCGTCGGGCTGGCGATGATGCTCTTCAAGCGGCAGATGATCTTCGCCGCGGCGGCGGCGGGCGTGGGGTTCCTTGTTCTGATCGCGGCGACGCAGACCGAGATTCCCGGGAAGGAGATCAACCGCGAGGCAGCGATCCTGAACACCAGCATCCTGCTGAAGTACCACGTCACCACGGTGTTGGTGAGCTACGGGCTCATCTCGCTGGGGATGATCGTCAGTCTGTTCTACCTCGGCACGCATTATGTCTCGCGTCTGCGTTCGCCCGAGGTGCAGACGATGACCGCCGTCACGGCCAGCGGCGGCGGCACCGGCGTCAGCAGCGAAGCGCCTGCGGGTGGTGTGGCCCGCGTGCTGCACGATCTGGACCGTGCGCACCTGACGATCCTTCAGCTTGCGTTCTGGACGCTGGGTGTGGGCATCCTGCTGGGGGCGTGGTGGGCTGATCACAGTTGGGGCCGCTGGTGGGCGTTTGATCCGAAGGAGACCTGGGCGCTGGTGACGTGGATCATCTACCTCATCGTCGTTCACGTGCGCGTCGCGATGTCCGGCAATCGCGGGCTCGTCACGGCGTGGCTCAGCGTTGTGGGCTTCATCGCGATGCTCTGGTGCTACTTCGGCGTGAACCTGCTGCTGCCGGGGCTGCACGCGTATGCCTGATCGCGCAGGGCGATCGTTCTTTGCGATCCCCGCGAGCGAGCTGGCGGTGAAGCTCATCGGCTGCTCGCTGGTCCGCGTGCTGAACGACGGCTCGCGGCTGTCGGGTGTCATCGTTGAGACCGAGGCGTATGTCGGGCCGCAGGATCAAGCCTCGCACGCCAAGGGCGGGCGACGCACGGCGCGCAACGAGCCGATGTGGGCGATTCCCGGCACCAGTTATGTGTACTTCACGTACGGCATGCACTTTTGCATGAATGTGAGCGCCCATCGCGCGGATCATCCGGGCGCGGTGCTGATCCGGGCGCTTGAGCCGCGCGAGGGGCTTGAGCGGATGCGGGAGCTGCGCGAGGCCGCGAGCACGCGTGGCGTTGGGGCCAAGCCGATGCGGGATGTGGATCTGTGCCGCGGGCCGGCGCGGCTGTGTCAGGCCTTGGCGATCGATCGCGAGACGAACGCGCTGGACATGGTGTCGTGCGAGGCGATGTGGATCGAGCGGCCGAAGCGAGGCGCGAAGTCGCCGGCGCTTGTGAACACGGCGCGGATCGGGATCGCGTCGGCGGGGCCGGAGTGGACGCCGGCGCTGCTGCGCTGGCATGTCGCAGAGTCGAAGTTTGTCAGCGGGTGAGCGTTATTTCTTCGCGGCGTGCAGCGCCTTGGCCGCCGCGACGGCGCGTTGGTAGTTCTCGCCGAGGATCAGCTCACCCAAGACGTCATCGATGTGGCGACCGGCCTTATCCATGCCGTGACCGGGCATGTGCATGGCGCTGAGGGTGCCGTAGCCGAGGCCGATGTAGATGAGTGCCCAGGCCTGAAGCTCGGGGCTGAAGCGCTTGCTGACGACGCCGGAATCCTGCGCACGGCCGACTTCTTTGGCGATGCTGGCGTGCAGGCCGGTGATGTGGTCGCGGAGCGCGAGCTGGATGTCGCCGTCTTCCGTCTCGGTCATGGCCTGAACGATCACGCGATAGCGAAGCTGACCTCGCGCGGTCACCATCGGGTTGCTGCCGATGAGCATCACCAGTCGCTCGGCTGGGTCGGTGACGTCTTTGAGACCGGCCTCCCACTGCTTGATCGTGTCGTAGCCCGCGAGGCGGACCAGCTCGATGAAGAGCTCTTTCTTGCTGCGGAAATGGCGGTAGATGATCGGCTCACTCACGCCCGCGGCTTTGGCCAGCTCGGCGGTCGTTGTGCCGGAGAAGCCGCGCACCGCGAAGACCGTCGCCGCGGCGTCGAGGAGCTGGGCCTTTCGAACTGCGGCGGGCATGCGTGCCATTGAGCCGATGATAGTCGTTACAAACATCGGTCATGGCTGGGGCGATGTGGGGCCGGGCGATGAGGTCGGTGCGGGCGGCGATGCCGCGGGAGGATGGGCGCGAGCATTGGGCGGCGCGGGGCGCGGTGGGGCGGGGGGGACAAGGTCAACGCCGTGACCGCCGAGCGGGTGGCAGCGGGAGAGGCGACGGATGGTGAGCCAGGTGCCGCGGGCGGGGCCGTGGGTGGTGAGGGCGTCGATGGCGTACTCGCTGCAGGTTGGGTAGAAGCGGCAGCGGCCGCCGAGCGCGAGGGCGAGCGTCCGCTGGTAGATGCGGACGAGGCCGATGAGCACGCGGGCGATGGGACCGGTTGTGGACATGACGAGGGGGCGTGCGGTCAGCGATCTGCCGGCGGTGCCTTGGGCGACAGCGGTGTGGATGAAGGCGGAGCGGGCGGGGCCGGTGGTTGCGCCGCGTGGCGGGCGCGATCGTCCAGGCGTTTGGCCAGCGAGCGCGCGGCATCAACGAGCAGGTCGGCGTACTGAGCGAGATCGAGCTCGTCGTGCGGGTGGGCGACGATGACCAGATCAAGACCCGCGGGCAAGTCGCGCTGGCGAAGGCGGAAGGCTTCGCGAAGGAGCCGCTTGAGGCGATTGCGAACGACGGCGCCGCCGATGCGTTTGCCGATCGACAGCCCGAGGCGCGTCAGGGATGGGTCGGTGGCGTTGAGGACGGCGTGAATGCGGAGCGGCCCGCGGTTGATGGAGCACTTGGCCCCGTACGCCGCGGCGAACTGGCGGGCGTGTGTCAATCGCTGCGAGCGATTGAAGCGCAGGCGGGCGTTGGGTGGTGGCGGGTCGCTCACGAGGGATCGTAGTGAGCGGCGGGGCGCGTCATGATCGCCGGGCGGCCGGGAGCATGCCCACGAGAATCAGCAGGGCGCCGGCCGCCAGAAGCCAGAGGCGCGAGCGATCATCGGTGGCCCACTTTTCGAGCGTGCTCTTGGGGGGATCGACCTTCTCCGGCAGCACCAGCGGCGGGGGCTCAAGGCTGCCGAAGGGCGAGGCGGTGCGCGTGGCGATATCGCCCTCGGACTTGATCAGCTCCTGATCGGCCGGGGCCTGGTTGAGCTGCATGGCGGCGAGGGAGCGGACGAGCGTGTCATCGGCGCGGTTCAGGGCGCTTTGGTACTCCTGGTAGCGGCTGAGGCGCAGCTCGCGATGGTCCTCGGCCAGTCGCATGCGCTCGCGATAGAAGCGGGCGTCTTGCAGATCGTTGTACGCGGGGATGATCACGGTGAACGAGATCAACGCGACGCCGGAGATGAGGAAGAGCCAGCCGGCATCGATAAGCGGGCCGCGGCGGGCGGGTGCTGCGGCGGCGATCGTCGTCGGCTGTGGCGCGGAGGGTGCGGGGGGTTCGATGTCGGTGGAGTCAAGATCGGCTGCGTCGGGATCAGTCAGCGCGGGCCGCGATGACGGCTGCTCTTGAGCGATCGCCTGAGGCTCGGGCGTCGGGCTGGCGTCGGCACTCGAATCTGCGGCCGAGTCCGGACGGCTCATGGGCTCGGTCGTGGCCGTGGTGCCGGGCGAGGTGAAGGCGTCGGACGAAGCCAGAGCGTCGGACGACGCGGGCGCGGCACCGCTCTCCGGCTCACGCGGCGCGGTCTGCGGCGCGTCAAAGAGCGAGCGCTCGTGGGGGCGAGTTGTCAAGGCCGCGGGCATGATCAGAGGGTATCGGCAATCGCTCGCGAGATCGTGCAATCGGCGGGCATCGGGGCACGGGACGGAGCGCGGCGGCGGGCGCGGGGGCGCGGCGGCGGGCGCGGGCATCGGAGATCCGGCCCTGGGATGGGCGGCTGCCTTGGGGTGACGCGGGGCGCGGATCGCGGCGAGCCGCGGGAGCGCTGGCTCCTCTTGCTGACAACTGACAACTGACAACTGACAACTGACAACTGACAACTGAACCCCAAACGCCCCGTGCGGGCGGGTGTTGGCGGGTCCAAGACAAGGCCGAGCGGGGGCGTGGTGGGCGCGAGCGGGATTTTTGGAGGATTTTGGTCCACGCGGCGCTCCTTTGCGACCACGCGAAGGTCTGCTTGGTCCACCAACGGCTCTGCTTGCGCGTGAAAGAACCCCGCTCGGGCGACCATTAGGGCTGCGTGCGAAGGCAGCTCCACCGCGTGCGCGGCCAAGCGTGCGGCGTGACTGCCCTCACGCTCCGCGAACTGTGGCAGCCACTCGGCGTGGGCCCGCCGACGGTTGGCTCAGAACGCGCAGCCATCAAAGAAGATCGCGAAGAAGAGGTTGTAATCGCCTTCGGTCACGCCGTTGTTGGTCGCGAGCGTGCCGAATGGCGGCAGCGGTGAGCCGTCGTCGTTGGCGATGTCGCACGCGGGGCCGGCGTCGAAGAACGTCGCGAAGAAGAGGTTGTAATCGCCCTCGGTCACCCCGTTGTTCGTGCCGCCAGGCACACCGACCGGGGGGAGCGGCGTGCCGTCGTCGTTGGCGATGTCGGCGGGGTTGCAGCGGAGCGACGGCGGCGTGAGGTTGGTGATGGTGATGGTCTGGTAGATGATGATCAACGGCGTGCTGTTCTCGCCGCGTTGGATGGTGAAGTTGAAGACGCTGAGGTTTTCAAAGCCCCAGGAGCCGACGGCCCCGCGGATGTCGAGGCTGGTGAGGGTCGGGTCGGGCGCGGTGGACGGGACGGGGGGGGCGTTGTTGAAAGTGCGCGAGAAGGCGATGCCGTAGCCGGCGAGGGTGTTGTTCTGCGCGGTGGTCTCGCCGATGAGGCAGGGGATTTCGGTGGGGTAGTCGGTGCCCTGTGAGATAAAGAACCCGTCAACGCGTGGGTCGTTGTTCCGCAGGCAGAAATATGCGTTGGGGAAGCGGAAGTCTCGCGAGATATTGACCGAGCCGATCTGGAGGTTGAAGCCCGTTGCGTTCACGTTGAACGGGTAGCCGCGGACCTTGCCGGGGAGCTGCACGCTGTCAAGGTAGACATCAGAGTCAACCTCGATGGTCAGCGTCACGGGGTCATTGGGGCGGACAACCGTGTTCTTCAGCAGACCAAAGCCAAAGGCGTTGTTCTCAACGATACCCGTGACCACGATGCGCATCGTGTCGGCGTTGGCCGAGGTGTGGAGTGTGCCGCCGGCGAGCGCGGCGGCGAGCAGGCAGATGGCGGAACGATATGAGGTCTTCTTCATGTGTGCGTTCTCCCGTCAAGAGCCATTGCGGCGTGAAACGATCAGCGACGACGACGAGCAGCCAGCAGGCCGAGACCCAGGAGCGGAAGCGTGCCGGCGCTGGGGATGGTGGCGACGAAGATGCCTGTGGTGTTGTTCGCAAACTCGAGCTGGAAGACGAGCTGCCCACGGTCATTGAAGCTGATCGCACGCCCGTCCTGACCGCCGCCGGAGGTAAGACCGCCGATTGATCGGATAGTGCGATTGTCACCCGGCGCAACCTCGAAGAGATCACCCGTGCGGGCAATCATCACGCGCTCGCCATGATCGACGGCGAAGAGCGCCGAGCCGTTACCAAAGCCGGGGCTCACGCCGTTACCGTTCATCTGGGTCGTAAAAGCCACCTGGCCAAGGCCGTTCACCGCGATGTTCGCGAATGATGTGAAGGTGACGTTGCTGCCGTCAACAGGCGAGCCGCCGACGACCGCAACGTCGCCTGAACGCACGACACGGCTGAGCTGGCCAGTGCTGGTCATGGTGAAGATCGCCGTGGTGCCCAGGCCCCCGGTGTCGGCAAGTGTTGCGCTGAACGCGATCGTCCCCGCGGAGTTGAGCAGCGACGTGCTGAAGTTGCTCCAGGTGTTGCTGGCGAACTCGTTGCCGACAGCGCCCGTGACAGCGGGGAGCGCGTCGGAACTGCGGTAAATCTGGCGGAGGACGCCGGTGCCGGTGTCCGAGTAGAGGCCGGTGCCGGAGTTGGTCGCGCCGTTGCGGATGGTGGCGATGAACGCGACGCGGTTGTCATCGTTGAAGCCGATGGTTGTGCCGCTGAACGTGCGATAGACCTCTGTTGCCGAGGCAACACCGCTGGCGTTGGGGACGGCGTTACCGACACGGGCGATGACCTCGGTGGAGCCGGTGCGATTGCTGAGGATCGCAACGCTGTTGCTTCCAGCTCCGGTGCCCGTGACGATCGTGCCGCTGACGCTGCTCTGCAGGGTGTCCTGAATCACGTAACGCCCGCCACCGTTGAAGGACATGGTTGCGGTGGAGAACGAGCCAACGCGCGTATTGCCCGAAGTGTCAATGGAGGTCAGTGCGTCATTCTGACGAAGCACGAGCGTCTGGTTGTTGGCGCCTGGCGTGCCGACCCAGATGCCGGAGCTGTTGGCAATTCCACTCGTAAACACCACTGGCGGCGTGCTGGTGGACGAACTGTTGAGGCTGCCGACATACGCCGTCTGCCCCGCCGAGTTGAAGAACGGTGTTCCGCTTGCGACGGATGAATAGGTTGCGCCGCCGGTGCCCGGTGCGACATCACCCGTGTTCATCACGCGTCCCATCCCCGACCCAATATCGGAGAAGAGGCCGGTGCCAGCACCTTGGCGGAAGGCCACTTGTGCGTTGTTGTTGATCGACGCGCTATTGAAGGCGGCCGTCGTCGGGAACGTGCCACCGCCCGGCTGTGCGCCGCCAGCCATTGCAATGTTCTGGTTGGTTGCGCCGTTGCGAAGCCAGAGCCCCGAGGGGTTGCCCGCCGCGCTCGTCTGGCCGCGGAAAAGGACCGCGCCGGTGTAGTTGATCGACGGCTGCTGCTGGCCAAGCTGGAAGAACGTCACGCCGGCGCCCATGTTCGGATCGAGCGCTGAGTTGGTCGAACCACTCAAGGCGATGAGCTGGTAACTGGGTGTGAAATCTGCCTGAGCCGACGCAGCGAGAGTCGCAGCAATAGCAAAGGCGGCAACAGGGCACATGCGCACGATGGTGTTTCCGGTCATCTCTCTCTCCTTGGAATTCTTCTGAGAAACGTCTTTCGAGACTAACCATAACTCTATCTCTTGCAAACGTCCAAGAAAAACTCAGGAAAAATGCAAGTCATGATTTGTTCGCTGTCTGTTTGTTTTCGGCGGCATGTCCCATGCAAATGCACCGATCCCTCGATCGGGTAGGGTTGGGGGGCGTTGCTGCTGTTGCGGGCGTCCTTCTCGCGGCGGAGGGGGCGGGACTGCGAGATACTCGTTGGCTGTCGAATCGCCGAGAGCACTTGCCCCCTCTGGCTCGCGGACTCGCCATCTCCCCCGCGGGGCTGTACAGACCGGAGACATAGGTAACACCGCGTCAGGACATGGGTGACACTTTGATCGCGGACTGTTCGGCTTCAAAGGAGGCTGAGCATGCCGTGGGAGGTGTCAACGATCATGTCGA
>JALHNK010000097.1 GCA_022843565.1 Phycisphaerales bacterium | reverse complement strand
CACCGCCACGCCGACCCGATGATCTCATCAAGCGACTGCACCTGGGCCGCCCACCCGAGCTCTTGTTTGATCTTTGTTTGGTCTGCAAACAGCACACCCGGGTCACCCGGGCGTCTCGGCCCGCTCCGGACCGGCACCTCGCGCCCCGTCACACGCGCGATCGCCGAGAGAATCTCGCGGACGCTGATGCCTCTGCCCAGCCCAAGGTTGTAGATCCGCTGATCGCCCGGCTGGAGCGCGTGCAAAACGCGAAGGTGCGCCTCGACGAGGTCATCGACATGGATGTAGTCGCGGATGCACGTGCCATCGGGCGTCGGATAGTCCTGGCCGAAGATCGTCAACGTGTTGTTAATCGCCGGCTGTATGCCCAGCAGGCAGCCGAGCGCAAGGGGGATCAGGTGCGTCTCGGGCACATGATGCTCACCGAGGATGCCCGAGCGATCACAGCCGGCAACGTTGAAATACCGGAGAAACGCCAGCGCCATCACCGGCTCGGTCTTGCCAATCCGCTGAGCGCTGACGACATCCCCCAGGATGCGTTCGACCATGAGCTTGCTCGCGCCGTACGGGTTGATCGGGGCCTGCGGGTGCGTCTCCACAATCGGCACCTGATCCGGCCGGGCCTCGCCGTACGTCGCGGTCGTTGACGAAAGAATGAACCGCCGAACCCCGACATCGACCGAGGCCTCGATCAGCGAGATCGCACCAGCGACGTTCGTGCGGTAGTACCGCAGCGGCTGCACGACGCTCTCGCCCACATACGCCAGGGCCGCAAAGTGAAGGACGGTATCGGTCTGGTGCTCGCCCATGGCCCGGCGCAGCGTGCCGGTCTCGGCCAGGTCCGATTGCAAAAACGTCAGGCGACCGGCGTTCTCGGCCCCGATCGCACCGGCCATCGCATCGATCGCGCCGCGATGGCCCCGCGATAGGTCATCAACAATCAGCACGCGATGCCCCGCCCGCAGCAGTGCCAGGGCCGCGTGCGAGCCGATGAATCCGGCACCGCCGGTGACGAGAACATTCATAGCCGGATCGTAACGCCCAGGACCGCCCAACGCGGGGCCGCGGCCCCGACGAAACCAACGCCGAAGTTCGAGAATCAGACAGCAATCAGCACAACCGTTTGCCCGTTTGAGAAGTATACATGAGCATGCTGCACCAGCACTTTGTTGACACGCTCGGCGCCGGCCGCACGATCACTTTCGAGCCGCACGCCACGCGACGGACGCGTTGCATCAGCTCGTGGGGTGCCCGCGTGCTGGGTGCTCTGGGCGCGCTGGGCGTCTTGATCGGCGCCGCCAGCGCTCAGCCCATCAGCGCCGCGGACAAGCGTGTGCTGCTCGATCAAGCCGAGCGGCTCGTGCGTGAAGAAGCGTTCGCGTCGGGCGTCGACTTTGAGAAGTGGCCCGACCACGTCGCCCGTTACAAATCCCGCCTCGACGAAGCCAAGACCGTCCCGGCCTTCACCGCCACCGTCAACCGCGTCCTCAACGAGTTCGGCATCAGCCATCTGGATCTGCTCTCCCCCGCCGCCGCCGACGCCAGCCGCGGTTCAGAGTTCACCGGCATCGGTGTGCGTTTCGCCGAGCTCGGTCGCGAACGCCGCATCATGGACGTGCTCAAAGGTTCCCCCGCCGAACGCGCCGGGCTGAAGGTCGGCGAGATCATCACAGCCGCCGACGGCAAGGAAGTCGACGACACGCGCGTCCTTCGCGGGCCCAGCGGAACGATCGTCCACGTCACCGTCCGCACCGAGGCCGGCGAGGAACGCACCGTCCCCGTCACCCGCGGCAAGGTGAACTTCCGCACCCCCGAATCCGTCACCTTCGACGCCGACGACATCGCCATCGTCCGCGTCCCCACCTTCCACTCCGACTACGACCGCGCCAACGTCGCCAAGATCGTCCGCGACGCCATGAAGCGCAAACGCATGGTCATCGATCTCCGCGACAACGGCGGCGGCGAAGTCCGCAACATGCTCCACTTCCTCGGCTTCTTCCTCCCCAGCGGCCAGGCCATCGGCACCAGCGTCTCGAAGGAAGCCACCGACGCGTACGTCCGCGCCGAGGGCGGCGACCCGAAAGACGTCAAGGCCATCGCCGAGTGGATGAAGGACAAGATGCGCATCATCCGCAGCGAGCGCGTCCCCTATCGGGGCCAGATCGCCGTGCTCATCAACGGCGCCTCCGCCAGCGCCAGTGAGATCGTCGCGCAAACACTCGTCGAGCTCAAAGGCGCCGTCCTCGTCGGCACGCCGACCGCCGGCGCCGTGCTCGTGAGCACCTACGAAGAACTCCCCGGCGGATACCGCATGAAAGTCCCGCACTCCGAGTACGTCTCGCTCAAGGGCCGGCGCCTCGAAGGCAACCCCCTGCAGCCTGACTTCGAGATCGCCCAGCCCCGGATGCGCCGCCGCGCCGCCCCCGCCGATGCGCCGGCGACCGATCGCGTCATCGAGGCCGCCCTGCGCGAGCTGCGGCGCGAAGACATCGCAAACGCCCCAGCCGAACCGAAACCCAGCGACAGCAACAACCAAGACAAACCCGAGCAGTAAACCCGAGCAGCGTCTTTCACTCTGCCACTCTGCCAGTTCGCCACTCTGCCACTTCCCACGCCATCCTCCAGTTCACAATCGACGCGCGACAAGGCCGGCGCATCACCGTGGCTAGTGTTGCGGACGTGACGAAGGACTCCGATGTCATCGCGCCAGTGTCGATCCGGTCGTATCTCACCGACGGGTCGGTCGCCCGTTTGTGCGACGAGCTCTCGCGCCTGACGGGCGTCCCTATCTGGCTGCGCGACGTGGACGGCTCGGTGGTGGTGCCGCGCGAGGGTGGAACGCTGTGGGACCTGACAACGCCGGAGCGTGGCGCCGCTCGCGCGTACGCGTTGATCAACCGCGTGGTGCCCGAGCGGATGGACCTGTTCCTTGCGCCGCTGCAGAGCAGCCGCGGGCCGATCGGCGCGATCGCGATGCCGGCGGATTGGGACCGCGACGACCCGATCGGTCGCCGAGCGCTGGAGCGTGCCGTGATCCTGCTGGCCGGGACGATCGTCGAAACCGTCGAGAGCTCGATCGCGCTGGGCCAGCGCGTGGGCGATCTGGACGCGCTGTACCGCCTCAGCTCCGCCCTGGCGCGGGCCCACGACGCCGACAGCGTTCTGGAGATCGCGCTGGACCTGGCCCTGGACGCGCTGAAGTGCGACGCCGGCTCGATCGCGATGCTCGACGAGAAGACCGGCGACCTGACCCATCGCGTCACACGCAACCTCTCGGCGGACTGGCTCGCCGAGAGCTCGCCCCTGAGCATCGACGGCATGCTCCGCTCCAGCGCCCTGCGTGGCGATGTCGTCTGCGTCGAAGACCTCATGCACGACGATCGCATCGCCGACGCCTCGCGCCCCCGGGCCGAGCGCCTCAGCAGCCTCATCACCACCGGCCTCGTCTATCAGGGCCGCTCCGCCGGGCTCGTCCGCCTCTACGGGCGCGAGCCGCGCGAGTTCACCAAGAGCGAGTGCGACCTGCTCCGCTCCATCGCCGATCACGCCGCGATGGTCGTCGCGCTCCAGCGTCTCCGCCAGCTCCGCGAGCAGGACCAGCAGACCCAGCGCCAGCTCCGCCTCGCCGCAGACGTGCAGCGCCGCATGATGCCCCGCACCATGCCCAGCTACGACCGTCTGGACCTCGCGGCCAAGTACGCCCCCAGCTTCCAGCTCGGCGGCGATTTCTACGACATCTTCGAAAAGGGCGGCACCAATCGCGAGCTGGGCATCGCCGTCGGCGATGTCGTGGGCAAGGGCGTGCCCGCCGCGATTCTCATGTCCGCCGCTCGCGCCAGCCTTCGCGCCTTCGCTGGCGAGGAGTGGCGCTTGCAGGAAGTGATCCGCAAGCTCAATCAGGCGATCGTGCGCGACACGCTCGAGAGCGAGTTCCTGACGCTCTGGTGCGGCGTGATCGAGCCGCGCTCGATGGAGCTTGCGTACTGCGCCGCCGGGCACGACCCGGCCATGCTCTTCTCGCGCGACAGCGCCGCGGCGGGGGGCGACTCAGGCGGCTTCACCGTCAAGCTGCTGGACGAAGGCGGCATGGCGGTCGGCATCGACGCTGGCCAGACGTACGACGTCGGCAAAGTCCTGCTCCGCGCCGGCGACACGCTCCTGCTCTACACCGACGGGCTCAGCGAGGCGCTGAACTTCGAGGGTGAGGCCTTCGGGCGTCACCGCATCCGCAAGTGCGTCATCGACCTGCTCTCAACCAACGCCAGCGCCACCGCCCAGGAGATCATCGACCGGCTGGTCTGGAGCCTCCGCCAGTTCGCCGGCGTCCGCCTCAGCGGCGACGACATCACCATCGTCGCGCTGCGGGTGCGCTGAGCCGCGAAGGGCCGAGGGGTCAGGGCCGAGGGCCGAGGGGAACGGAAAAGTGCTGAGTGCTGAGTGCTGAGAGGGCAGGCACTGGGCACTGGGCCCCGGCGATGATGGCGTGGGCGACGCCGATGATCCGCGAGCATCAGGCATCAGTCGAACGATCTGCCGACGGCTGAAGGCTGACCGCTCCTCAGCGCTGCACTTCCGTCACCGCCAGCGGCGGGTTGAACGTCGCGATCACCTTGTCGCCGATCGCGTACTGCGTGATCTGCGCGCCGATCGTCACGTTGAAGATCAGCCGCATCTTCTGGTCCGAGCGGCTCATCGTCAGTGACGGCAACAACTCCTTGGAGTCGATCGGGGCGCTGGGCCGGTACCGGATCCGCGCGATCGCATCATCCCGATACACAAAGCCGATGCAACTGAACCGCTGACCATCGGCCGAGATGAGCACCGGCGCACCGGTGGCCTCCGCGGCCGTGGGCAGCAGGAAGCTCAGGGGCGACTCCTTGCCGACATCGATCTGCACGCACGCCGTCTCGTTCGAGGTCGTGAAGCGGTCCACCCGCAGATCGCGATCGATGCCGCGGTTGTTCAGTTGCTGGGGCGTGAGGTTCTGCTCACCGTCCATCATCCGGTTCTTGTCGTCGGTGGGAATGTTCAGATCGCCCTTGTTCAACACGATGCTGAACGGCATCTGATTCGACGGCGCAACGCCCGAGTTCGGGTCATCCTTCTTCAGCGTGAGCTGGGCCGCGTTGGCGGAATCGAGCTTGTCCCCGCCGATGACGTCGATCAGCCCGCCGAAGGCGATGAGCTGGTCACGGTCCGCCACCGTCTTGAAGCTCTCCTTGGCCGGGAACGGCTGCTGCGTGCTCGGGTCGATCAGGTCGATGCGGATCCCCTTGGCGTACAGCGCCAGCGGCACAAAGTTCGTCGTCCGCTTCGGCACCAGGAACTCAAAGGCCATCGGCGTGCTGTCCGTGGCGCCGCCGACCGAGCCCAGGAACGTGCCCTTGGCGTCAAAGCGCCAGCGCGAGTACCGCACCGACAGCGGCTTGGTCGGGTCCGGCTTGGTCTGGCTCACCATCGCAAACGGCTGGATCGCGATCGTCTCGTCCGTGTCGCGGTCCCACATCAGGAGCGTCAGATGCCCGGCGCCGACCGCGACCTGGCCCATCTTCTCGCGGGCCGCGGGCCGGAAGTTCACGATGTACCCCTCGACGAAGTACTGGCCGTTGTTCAGAGTCTTCAGATCCTCGCCGTCGAGATTGGTGACGATCTGGCGGCGCGTGTCGAGCGAATCGGTCACCAGCTCGTCATACTTCAGCGGCAGCGCCACGCCCAGCGTGTACCGCCCAAGGAAGTCCACCGCCTTGTCCGGCACGCCGAGCTTCAGCGTCGCGTTCTCCGGCGTGCTGCCCATCAGGAACGGGCGATTCGCAAAGTCCGGGTAGAACCGCTGAAGATTGTCCTCGACATACAGCGAGTGCGTGGACAGGTGCTTGAACAGCCCTGCGGTGATTACATCCACCGGCACCCAAAGATTCTCCTCACGCTTCAGCGAGCCGTTGCTCTGGGCCGTCACCGGCGAGAAGCCGGTGTAGTCCGAGTGCCCACGCGTGAACGAAACCGAAAGCACCGCGAAGCCCGCGACGACCACCGCCGTCGCAACGCCCAGCACGCCGCCGCCGATGTAGTCCGCAACGGGGAAGACCTTCACGCTGTTCCGCAGCAACGCCGCCTGCACGCCGATCAGGATCGCGGTGATGATCCCAAAGGGAACACCCAGCGACAAACCCCACGCACTGTCAGCAATCCACTGCGTCTCGCCGTAGTCGTTCAGGAGCCAATACGCCAGCGGCTCCCAGAACGCCAGCGCCAGCGCGCCGCCGGCGATCACTGCGCCGAACTGCAGCATCATCGTGTAAAAGCCGCGAGTGAAACCGAGATAGCCACCGCCCAGAAGGATCATGATGGCCAAAATGTTCATCAGCATGGGTGTTCTCGAAAGGCGTGAGGCGTAAACGTGATCGTGAACGTGAAACAGACTCTTCTGGAAACGCGAGACGACGAGCCTGCACCATTGAAATCTGACAACTGACAACTGACAACTGACTGCTGACTGCCGACGACTCCCCCTCACCCCTTCGGCGCAGCCGCCGCCGGTGCCGGTGCCGCTGGCGGTGCCGTCACACGCTGCACCTCTTCCACACTGGTGACACCGAGCAGCGCCTTGCGTATGGCGCTCTGCTGAATGCTCGGCAGGCCCCTGGCCTTCAACGCCGCACGCAGCGCCGCCAGATTGCCCTCCGCGATGCTCTTGCGGTTCTCATCGCTGAAGTGGAACACCTCGAAGATGCCCTCCTGCCCGATGTACCCGCTGCCCCCGCACACCGGGCACACCTCGGGCTTGTTCTTGATCAGCACCTGGCCGCCCTTCTTGAAGAGCTGCGGCACCTTCCCCGGCTCGTTCACACCCAGCTTCTTCAGCATGTCCGGTGATGGCGGGTACGCCACGCGGCAGTTGATGCAGAGCTTCCGCAGCAACCGCCCCGCGACGACGCCGCGGAAATGCTTGGCCGCCAGAGCGTTATCGCCAACCGCCTGGACATACTTCTCAATGCCCTCGGTGGCCGAAGCCGCCCGGATGCCGACGTACGTGCGCGTGCGCTCGCCGTCGGCCTTGGCGATTTCCTTGGCGGTGTTCGCGTCGGGCATCTCGGCGACACCCAGCACGTCCGGATCGCGCCGCAGCAGCGATCGCGTCGAGGTCGCAAAGTCCGGCCCGTCCGTCTGCGCATCAAACTGCTGGTGGCGCACGCCCTCCAGCACAAGCTGCTGATCCATCTCGTGCGTGCCGACGCTCTGGGTATACGCGTCGTGCATGCCGACGATCGAGTAGAACGCCGTGGTGCGTCCGCCGTCGGGCGGGCCCGCGAGCACGACCACGCCGCGCTTCTCGTCGGCCACCAACGCCTTGAGCTCTTCCATCTGGTTGTCCAGGAGCCCCAGGTCCTTGGCCGGGCGGCGCACCGCAGTGTCCGGGTCGAACAAGATCTCCACGCGCATCCCACCCTGCACGCCGATCGACGTCACGCGGATCGTCCGCTTGCCGCCGGCGTGCTCGATCGTCGCCAGCCCTTGCAACTTCTTCCGCCGGTCCGCCACATCCAGCTTCGCGGCACTCTTCCACCAATCCATCACCCGGATCGCGTTCTGCGCCGGCATCGTGTCACCCGCAATGCCCACGCCATCCACCAGCATCCGCACCGCGTAGCTCTGATCCTTCCCGCTGGGAACGATCTCAAGCTGCGAGACTCGCTGCGCAAGCGCCGTGAGATACACCAGTTCCGCCGCCGTCCGCACCGCCATCTCCGGCGACTCGGCCTCGGGCACCGGCATCGTGGACTTGTCCGGGAACCGAACGACCAGCTTCGCCGACCCCGCCGACTTGGACTTCCGCTTCTCGGCCCGGCTCGCGGCCATCTTCTGAAGCACATCCACGCGAATCTTGAACTGATCCGGCACGCGATCATCGCGGCTCACCGCCATCGCGTACGCCACCAGGTCGATCACCAGGATCACGATCATCGCCCCCAGCCCCGCCGCGATCCCCGCGTGCCCCGGCACCGGCATCAGGAACGCCGCCGCCAGCGCCAGCGTGCCCATCACCAAATGGAAGATGTTCCACTTTTCGCGCGCCAGAAAGAACCGCGCCGCGTGCTTGTCATACACACTGGCCACCACCCAGGCCCAACCGCCCAGAATGATCAGCGGCAGCACCGGCTTCCAAAAGCTCATCAAAATGCTGCCAGAAGCATCAACGCCCAGCAGCAGCGTCGGCACGTTCAAAGGGTCGGTCATCAGCAAAGCCATTTCGACTCCTGCCGCATTCGGCGGCGATCAGATCACTTCGGTGCCGGTCAGAATCGCAGAAACCCGCGCCCGGCGCCAACGACCGGCGCTGGGTCAAGGAGACAAGGATACCAGAGTAGACGGCCTTCAGCGTTGAGCCGTCAGCACGCGCTGCTGCACCGAACCCATCTCCCCCGCGCAAGTGGGGAGATGGCGAGTCCGCGAGCCAGAGGGGGCCCGACGGCCCCCGGCGACCGCCGCGACCACGAACGTCTCGTACCCCCGTATTCATTTGCCATTTGCAAACTTGCCATGTCCCTCCCCCCCCCACGCACAGGGGTTTTTCCTCCAGCTTTTCACTTGCTTTCGATCGGGGACCGGTGTCTACTTCTGCGGGTGGATTCGGGGTGCTGTCGCGAGTTCTTCGCGTTGAGGATTCGTTGGTCTGCGCAGATCGGTTCCTGGCTCTTGGAGTACATCCATGCCTCACGCTACCGCCCCGCGTTCTCGCCGCGCGTTCACCCTGATTGAGTTGCTCGTGGTGATCGCGATCATCGCGCTCTTGGTGGGAATTCTGCTGCCATCGCTCAACAAGGCCCGGAAGCAGGCCAAGGTTGCGATCTGTCTCACGAACCAGCGCCAACTGCTGCTTGGGGCGTTGAACTACAGCGCAGACTTCAAGGACCGTTTCCCCGGCTTCACCTGGACCGCCGGCACCGTCACCCCCGGCAACAACCGTCCACCGGGAACGCCGCCGGTGATTCCTGCCGGCACCAACGATCTCAACGCCGCCGGAATCCAGGCGCAAGACATCATGCGCCGCAACTCCAAGCCGCAGAACAACCAAGTCGCGGGCTTCACCAACTGGATCCCCCACATCCGCTACAGCCACCTGCCCCTGGTGGACTATCTCGCCTCGCGCCTCCCCGAGCCCATGCTCGCCTGCCCGGAGCACTTCGACCTCAAGCTCCAGCAAGAGCGAGCCCAGCGCGGCCAGTCCGGAGCCGAAATCTATCCCTATTCGTCAACCTACAACTTTGTCCCGGCCTTCTACACGCGCGACAAGTTCACCGCTGGCGGCGGTCGCCTCGAACAGGCCGGCAACCACCTCACATTCTTCTATGGCCCCGGCACCGGGAACAGCTACGCGCTCGGCAAACGCCGCGTCAGCGACATTCGCTATCCCTCGCGAAAGGTCTGGCTCTACGACGAGTTTGATCGTCACTTCGCTCGCCGGCCCTCGTACTACACCCATCGCGACTCCAAGCCGACCGTCGGCATGATGGACGGCTCGGTCCGGATTCTGGCGACCCAGGCCGACGTCAACCTCGGCGGCTATTGGCCGGACACAGGCACCATGCGACGCATCGCCCCGATCACGTATGGCTTCAGCGCCGCGGGCTTCCTCGCGAACACGCCATGGCCCGACAACTCGTCGCCCACCCAGGACGGCCGCTTCCGCTGGACCCTCGGCGGCTTGCAGGGCATCGACATCAACGGCGTGGTCCCCTTCCGCCCAGGTCAGTAAGCCACAGGAAGCCCATTCTCCTTACGGCTCCCTATCGATCCCTCTCCGCCCCTCCCGCGCGCCCTCGGCCCTTTGCTTTTGGCTCTTTGCTGACGGCTGAAGGCTGACCGCCGCTGGCTGAAGGCTGGCCTCCGGCCGCTGACGGCTCTCCCCGCATTTCCCTTGTGCGGAGCCCCCGGATCGGGTACGATTACCTCAAGAGCACTCACGATCAAAGCGTCACGCATTCGCGTGCCTTCGTGAGCCGCGGCGTCCCACGTCCCCCAGAGTCCGTCATCGAGCGGTTCGCCTTCGCGCAAACCGAACTTGGAGCTTGCCATGTTCATGATGACCCGCGCCCGCACCCCCCGCACCCCCCACACCACCCGCCGCGCTTTCACACTCATCGAGCTTCTGGTCGTCATCGCGATCATCGCGCTGCTGGTCTCGATCATCCTCCCCTCGCTGGGTAAGGCCCGCAAGTACGCCAAGCTCGTCATCTGCGAGATCAACCAGCGCCAGCTCGCGGTGGGCTCAATCAACTATGTCACGGATTACAAGGACCGCTTCCCCGGCTTCACATGGTTCGCGGGCATGACTACGCCCTCCGGCCGCGCTCCGGGCATCCCCGCGGTGCTCCCGGCCAATAACGATCTGGCCGCCGCGGCGTGGCAGGCGGTGGACATCATCCGCCGCAAATCCGTTCCGGAGTTCCCGACCTTCCCCGCGCAGCCGAACTGGATCCCGCACATCCGCTACAGCCACCTGCCGCTGCTCGATTATCTCGGCACCCGCCTGCCCGAGCTCTCGGCCATGTGCTCAGAGGACGCAGAGCGCCGCCAGTGGTTCGAAGACCCGCGCATCCCGCGCTTCGGCCAGAGCCGCCTTCCCTACAGCGCCACCTACAACTTCACACCATCGTTCTACTCGCCCGATCGCTTCGCCGGCAGCGGCTCGCTCCGTCAGGGCGGCAGCCACGCGACCTACGCCTACACCTTTGACCAGCGCTACAAGCTCGGCACCCGCAAGGGCTCTGACGTGCGCAGTCCATCGCAGAAAATCTGGCTCTACGACGAGTACGCGCGCCACTTCTCCAACAAGCCGATCTACTACACGCACCCCGCCGCGCGTAACACTGCCGTGTTCGCCGACGGCAGCGCCCGCATCATCACCACCAGCGAAACCAACCTCGGCGGCTACACCACCGCCGGCGGCACGATCACACGCCCGGCCCCGGTCAACTACGTCGTCGGCGATTCCACCCCGACCATCCCCTGGCCCGACACCTCCCCGACGACCCAAGACGGCCGCTACCGCTGGACCGTCGGCGGCCTCAAGGGCTTCGATATCGGCAGCGGCCTCTAAACCGCCTGCGCGAGCGTGGGGCAGCCGTCCCGCCCGCCGTCCGCAGACCCCCTTGTTCCATGAGAGGTCCGCCGCCGGCGACGGCCCCCTCACCTGCGCGCGGTAGACTCTCCGCATGACACCTCCCGACCGCGTCCGCCGGTTCGCCATCAGCCTCTTCCAGAAATCCCTTCCGCACGCTCGCGCCCGGCAGATCGCGCTCGGCGCGGCGGTCGCCATCAGCGTCTTCTCCTCCACGATCGCGCCCGCGGCGCCCGTTCCTCCACCCGCTTCACCACCACCCGCCACCACCCCCGCCCAGGTCGGCGAGGCAAAGTTCGAAGTGAGCTTCCCCGAGGGCTCCACCTTCGCCGGCCGTCCGAACGCCAGCGGCCGTGTGGTCATCGCGCTCATCGGACCCGCCAGCAAACTGCCACCGGCCACCAGCCTGCTCGACGCGCCGTTCTGGGATGAGCAGCAGCCGATGTTCGCGATGGACCTCCAAGCCGCCGCGGCTGGCTCTCGCGTCACGCTCAGCGCCGACGCAACGGGCATAGACGCCTCGATGATGCGCGCCGACGCCCTGCCCGCAGGAACCTACCGAGCCCAGGCTCGCTTCATCTGGAACCGCTGCTCCTCCAACTGGAAGCAGTGCGACGGCAACCTCTACTCAAGCGATATCACCTTCACAATCAAGCCCGGCGAGGCCGCCGCCGTTGCGCTGTCGCTCACAGAAAGCACAAAGGCTCGCCAGTGGAAGGACATCCCCGGTCGCGTCGAACTCGTCGAGATCCGCAGCGAGCTCCTCTCGACGTTCCACAAGCGTGAGGTCATGCTCCGCGCCGGCGTCGTGCTCCCGATCACCTACGACCCCGTGCGCAGTTACGCCGCGGTCTACGAGATCCCCGGCTTCGGCGGCGATCACTTCATCGCCCGGCGAATGGGCCAGAGCAAACCGAGCGGCCAGAGAGAAGCTCTGCTCCGGCAGGCCTTCTGGATCGTGCTGGACCCCGAGAGCCCCAACGGCCACACGCTCTTTGCCGACTCGGACAACAACGGCCCCACCGGCGAGGCCCTCATCCGCGAGCTCATCCCCGCCATCGAGAAACGCTACCCGCTCACGCCAAAGCCCGAAGCCCGCCTCCTCCGCGGCCACTCCAGCGGCGGCTGGGCTTCACTCTGGCTCTGCCTCACCTATCCCACCACCTTCGGCGCCGCGTGGTCCACCAGCCCCGACCCCGTGGACTTCCGCGCGTTCCAACTCGTGGACATCTACACCGCCAAGAACATGTACACCCCCGGCGACGGCAAGCCCGACTTCACCAGCTACCGACGCGCCGGTCAAGACGTGATGACCGTCCGCCAGGAGAACGCCGGCGAGCGCATGATCGGTGCCAACCAAACCAGCGCCATGCAATGGGCCAGTTGGCAAGCCGTCGCCGGCCTGCGCTCGCCCCACGCCCACCCTGCCGCGCTCTTTGACTCAACCACCGGCACGATCGACGCCACCCAGCTCGACCACTGGAGACGCTACGACATCGCAGACCGCATTCGTAAGTCGCCCGAGACCCTGATCCCAATCCTCACCGAGCGCGTCCGCCTCGTCTGCGGCACCGCGGACAACTTCTTCCTCGAAGGTGCCGTCAAGCTCCTGAAAGCCGACGCCGAGCGTCTCACGACCGAGCTCGTCGCCAGCGGCAAGCTCGACGCGACCACATCACCCGTGGGCTCCATCAAACTCATCGAAGGCAAGGACCACGGCACAATCCTCAGAACACCCGAAGTCCGAGCGTTTGACGCCCAAATGCTCAACCACCTCAACGCCCACGGGCTGGTGAAGTAGTGCCGAGGGCCGAGTGCTGAAGGCTGAAGGCTGAAGGCTGAACACTGAAGGCTGAACACTGAAGGCTACTTCTTCTCCCGAACATCCAACCGCGCGTTGATCACCGTTACGCGAGACACCTTCTCATCGGCGTGCAGACGCGTGCGCTCATCGGCGCTGATCGTGATCGTAAACTTGTCGCTGCTGGCAACCTGCGGCGTCGTCGGGTCCGCCGCGAGGCGATAGAGCATCTTCAGCACCACGTCACGATCCCACGCGCCGTCCATGCTCGCGACCTTCGCCGGCGCCTTCGTATCGCCCGCACCACCCGGCCCGCTCGCCGCAGCGGGAGCCTTGACCTCCGGGATCAACTTCAATGCGCCCGCCGCCCGCTCCACCCGCGCCAGCACCGTCCCAAACTCCGGCGCGTCGTCTTCCCCCGCCTGCACAACGCCCGGCGACGTGCTCTTCGGCGAGTACCGCATCCGATCCCGATCATTCAGCAGCGTCACGCGGACGTTCAAACGATCAAGCCCCTCTCGCTTCAACTCGCGCCCATCCACCACCAGGCACGCCGCGTCGCCCATAGCGGTGACGTTCGGTCCCGCGATGGACACGGCGCGATTATCCGCGATCCCGATGCCGACCTTGCTCGGGTGCTTCTCAATCCCCGCGACCAGCCGCCCGAGCCGCCCACGCGAGAAGAAGTGCGTATCGAGCAACGCGATCCGCACCAGACCAAGCCCTTGCCCCAGCCGCGGCCCGACAATCGGCTTCGCCGCCGCCTTCTTCTCCGGCGCACCGCTCGCGCCCGCCGGAGGCGCAGCCGCTGGCTCCGCGACCTCCGCATCGCTGTCATCCGCCTCGACCTCTGGCGCATTGCCCGGCAACCCCAGCGCCGCATCAGAGCCGCCGCCGGTAAACATCGGATCACACAACACCGCCGCGCCCGCCGAAGTCCCCGCGACCGGCGTTCCCTTCTGCAACATCCCGCTCACCAGCGCCGCGTGCAAACCGTTGGGCCGCCCATCGGTGAAGAACCGCTTGGTGATCCGCGACTGATCGCCCCCGGTGAAGTACACCAGGTCCGCCGTCGGGATCCACGAGATCGCCAGGTCGCGCGACTCATCATCCTTCAGCGGATCCGGCAGCACAACGAACGTCGCCTTCGGCGCCCGCGGCTTCAACAACTCGATCGCATTCTTCGCCGCCGCCGCCGGGTCGCCACTGGCAGATCGGAAGAGCG
>JALHNK010000096.1 GCA_022843565.1 Phycisphaerales bacterium | reverse complement strand
CACGCACAGACCTTGCCGCCGCCTGAGGCGCCGCGTTCGGTGCCGCTGCATCAGGCAAACCCGCGCCCGGAGTCGCCGACTTCGAGCCCGGATCGCTCGGCGCTGCGCCCGCTCCCGGGCCACGCGGCGCCGCCGGCACCGCCGGCACCGCCGCCATGGTCACCCGCGGCTCGCCAATCGCGGCGATGATGACGCGATTGCCCTGCAGCGCGGCGCGATCATAAAACGGCGCGTCCGCAAACTCGGGCACACCGCCGCCCTCAACACCCACCAGCCGCGCGCCCTGGGGCGCAATGACCTCCAACTGGTACGAGCCCAGGCCTTGCGCCGGCGCATCGAGCACCACATCCAGCGCGACGAAGTCCTCCGGAGGCGGCGCCGGGGGTGCGGGCGCAAGGCCAGCGCTCGTAGCCACCAGCAGCGCCATCGTCGCGATGAGGAATCGGTGGCTCGTCATCGCAGTTCCTCCGACGTCCATCGCACGCCGCCGACAAGGCCCAAGACCTTCGCACCGTGCCGATCGCGCTCGGGGCTCGGATCCGTGACGAGCGTCACCGGTTCGCACGCCTCGCCGAGCTCATCATCGGTCATCCAGAACAGGGGCTCATCGGCGCGAGCGCCGCGCGAATCGACCGGCACACTGAGCCGTACCGCTCGCATGGCCAGATCGCGCACCTGCTCACGAGTCGCCAAGTTCGCGTCACCCGTGCCGCCACCCCCGGCCCGCCCCGCGCTGGCCGGGCGTTTGTCAGGAACTTGGCCATACTCACGAAGATTCCCATCGGCATCGCGAGCCTTGACTGCGACGATCGATTGATCGATGCTAACGCCGCGCGAGAGCAGCACGCCGAGTCGCTGCGCCGTGACGATGTCGGCCTTGCCCGCGTCGATCTCCGATCGCAGGCTCGCAACAGCGCTCGAATCATCCAGCGACGACCACACCACCGCCTCGCTCGCAAGCCCGCCGGAGCCCGCAGGGGCCAGATCCGTCACCCGCGAATCCGGCACCGCACCAATGGCAGCCTCGCGACGCACCGCCCCGCCCTCGATCGCGGGCGCTCCAGCACGATCCGACGTGTTGGCTCGATCAGCCGTGGACTTGGCCATCGTGCTGCCGCCGAGGCCGCCGGGGCCCTTCGAGCTCGAGCCGGACCACGGGATCAGCATCGCGCTGATCGCGATCACCGCCGCCAGACCCGCCACCGGCGCCAGCCATCGCGGCACGCGCAGCCCACGCTCACGACCGCTGACCGCAGCTCCACCGGTCTTCCGCTCCGGCCCTGCTTGGTCGTTGACCAGCCGAAGCGCCGGCCCGCCCGATGCACCAATCTCGCTCGTTTGCCGCTCGATCATCGCCAGAACGCGCGCGTCCAACTCCGCCCGCGGCCCGATCGGGCTTTCCGCCGGCGTGCCGACATACAGCGAGCGCAGAGCCTCCGACAGCCGCTCGGCCTCGCTCTGGCTCAGCTCAATGGCCGCGTCGTCTGGCGCGGGCATCGGGCCGCCTGGTTGTGGGAGAGACTTCTCGGACATTCGTACGCGCTCCGTCGATCCGATCCTTCAGTGCGCCGGTGGCTCAAATCGTTCACCCAATCAGCAGGAATCTCGCCATCCAGGATGCCCTGGAAACTACGCCGAATCCGCCCTTTCCTGAGCTCCAGAAGCCCGAGCAGACGCCGGCGCGCGCCCCGCGCGACTCGCGCTCGGCATGTGGTCGGGCTCCACCGAACAGTCCGCCTCCATCCCGAAGAACCGCCGAACGCCCGCATCCTGACGCATCGCGCTGATCGCCAGATGCAGCCGACTCTTCACTGTACCCAGCGGCACCTGCAACGCCAGCGCGATCTCCTCAAGCTGCAACCCCTCGACAAATCGCAGCAGCACCACCTCGCGATGCAGCGCCGTCAGCCCCGCCAGCGCTGCGTGCAGGTCTTGAAGTCGCGAGTCACTCATCGCCTCGGCCCGGGGCGTCGCAACCTGTTGATCCAGCAGATCGCCGTCCGCGTCGCCGCCCTGCCCGCTGAGCGACTTGGCCCGGGCGCGCCGCTTGGCCATGGCCTGATGCGTGACCACCGGATACAGGAACGTCGTCAGCTTCGCCGTCAGCACGAAGCCCGGGAACTTGCGAAAGAGGTACGCGAACGTGTCCTGCGCCGCGTCGAGCGCGTCGCCCTCGTGCCCGCAGGTGCGAAGGGCCACCCGCAGGACAAAGTCGCGATGTCGCTCATACAGCACCGTGAACGCCGCGGCGGCCACCGGCCCGCGACCGCCGACCGCGTTGAGGCGGTCAATCAGGGCCAGGTCATCCAGGTTGGCAAGTTCTTCGCGTGTCATCCGTTGACGCCGGCCGCATGGCCCGCCGCTCCCGCGGCCGACCGTCGCTCACTTCCGCTCAATATACCGCCACCGACCCCCGAGCGTTTCTACGCTTCGGGCATGAGTGGTCAAATCGCCAGCGACCAATCGCCCCACGTCCGACCCAGCATCTACCGATCCCAGAGCATCCCCGGCATCGGCGGGCGGCTGCGCGATCACCTTGAGGATTTCATCGTCGAGGAAGTTCCGCTTTACCAGCCCGCCGGCGAGGGCGAGCACGTCTACCTCTTCTTGCAGAAGGTCAACCTCTCCACCTCGCAGCTTGTCCAGATCGTCGCTCGCCACTTTGACGTGCCGACCGGCGCGATCGGATACGCCGGACTCAAAGACAAACGCGCGATCACGCGCCAGGTCATGTCGATCCACGTTCCCGGGCGCACGCTCGAAGACTTCCCCGCCCTCCAGCACGAGCGCATCCAGGTCCTCTGGGCCGACATGCACACCAACAAGCTCCGGCGCGGGCATCTGGCCGCCAACCGATTCGCCATCAAGATCCGCGGCGTCGAGATCCGCGCCGTCATCAACGCCAAACGCGTCATCGATCTGCTCACCCGCGTCGGCGTGCCAAACCGCGCCGGCGAGCAACGCTTCGGGTACTTCGCCAACAACCACCTCGTGGGCCGACACCTGATCCTGGGCGACGCCAAAGCCGCGCTCGATGAGCTGCTCCTGCCCAAGCCCGCGCACCTGTATCCCGGCCAGAAGCCCGATCCCTTCGAGTTTGAGGCTCGCGATCTCTACGCCGCCGGCGACTACACCGGCGCCTTCAAACGCATGCCGCCGGGCGCATCGACGGAGTTCGATGTCCTCCGCGCGCTGGCCCGCGGCTCAACCCCCGAGCAATCCCTCCGCGCCATCAACCCCACGCAGCGCAGCTTCTTCATCTCCGCGTTCCAATCCGCCGTGTTCAACAGTGTGCTGGATCGCCGTCTCGCCGATGACACGCTGAACACAATCCTCGAGGGTGACCTGGCGTACAAGCACGACAGCGGCGCCGTGTTCAGTGTGGACTCGCAGACCGCGGCCGATCCGCAAACCCAAGCGCGCGTCGAAGCCCTGGCCATCTCGCCCTCCGGCCCGCACTGGGGCTCCCGCATGATGAAGCCGACCGGCCTGCCGCTGAACATCGAGCTGGACGCCCTTCACTCGCAAGGCGTGCGCGAGGAGGATCTCCTGCGTTTCGCCCGCAAGAACCCCGACACGCTCGATGGCGATCGGCGCTCCCTGCGCGTGCCGCTGATGTACCCGGATGTCGAAGCCGGGGCCGACGAGCACGGACTCTTTGTCCGCTGCTCCTTCGAGCTGCCTCCCGGCGCGTTCGCGACCACTGTCATGCAGGAGATCATGAAGCCGCAGCCAACCGCCGGCGAGCCCGACGCCGGCGCGCCAGCAGCCGACGGAGACGCTTCGTGAGCGCCAGCGATCCGATCGTCGTCTTCGATCTCGGCGGCGTGGTGGTGCGCATCTGCCGCT
Source organism: Phycisphaerales bacterium (assembly GCA_022843565.1). Classification (GTDB taxonomy): domain Bacteria; phylum Planctomycetota; class Phycisphaerae; order Phycisphaerales; family UBA1924; genus JACVCS01. The sequence continues at coordinate 10,296 of JALHNK010000096.1, read as the reverse complement.
CGCTCGGCGAGGCGTGCGCCGCCGCGGGCCTGCCGCATCATCCGGAGCTCCAGCAGGAACACATCACGCAGCAGCGCCGCGCGCTGGTGCGGCAGTTCGAGATCGGCGCGATGGAGGAGCACGATTTCTTCGAGCGCATCGCGCTGACGACCGAGGGCCGCTACACCCGCGAGCAGTTCCGAACCATCCACCAGGCGTGGATCCTGGATGAGTACCCCGGCGTCGCAGAGCTCATCGACGATCTGCACGCCAAACACATCGCCACCGGCGTGCTGAGCAACACAAACGCCGCGCACTGGTCGCAGCTCGCGCCGCACCCGCACATCGCCGGGCACACACCGAAGTTCACCACGCCCGGCAAGGTCCGCCACCTGCACGCCAGCCACCTGCTGGCACTGGCCAAGCCCGATGTCGAGATCTACCACGAGTTTGCCCGGCGCGCCGGGCACGCACCGGCCAGCATCATCTTCTTTGACGACCTGCCCGAGAACATCCGCGGCGCCCGCGAAGCCGGTTGGAACGCCCACCTCATTGACCACGCCGGCGACACCGCCACGCAGATGCGCACGATCCTGGCCCCGCTGCTGGATTGAGCGGCGCCACGCGTTCGCGCTCCGATTCACTCACCGCCAAAATGAAAAGAACCCGCCTCTTGCGAGGCGGGTCCGATGTCACTTGGCGATCAAGACTGTTTCACGACGAGCCCGAGGCATCACGCCGCGCGGCTGCGACGCAGCTTCGACATGTTCCGCTGGCTCGGCGAGGACCGCTTCGTCGGCTCGCTCACCAGCGCATCGACCATATCGATCGGCGAGTCGGCCCAGATGTCCGCGCCCATCTCCTCCGCGAGTCCTTCTGCCCGCGCGAAGACGCCGGCACCCACGGCGAACTGAAGGCCCTCGCACGCGCCGTTCTCTCGGATCTGCTCGATCATCGCGCGGATGCCCGGCAGGTCGCTGGCCGCCGAGGCGAACATCAGCAGCACGTCGGGCTGCTGCTCCTGCGACAGCGCCATGATCTCATCGGCCGCGACGCCGCCGCCGCCGAACGTCACGCTGAAGCCCGCCGCCTCGAGCAAGTCCACCGCCATCTGTGCGCCCAGTTCTTCGCCCTCGGTCGCGCCGCAGAAGCACAGCACGCGCCGCGACAGCGTCGACTGCGGCTCCAGCTTCGCCGCGGTCTGATCGACCAGCACGCGCAGCAGACGCGACGCCATGTGGAAGCTCATCTTCGAGAGCTGGTCAGCCCGGTGCAGCTTGTCCAGCATCTGGAACGTCGGCCAGTACAACTCGGTGTACAGATCGCGGGGCGTGAAGCCCGCGGCGTACGCATCCAGCACGCCCTTTCGCGCGCCGTTTCGATCGCCCGCAATGAGAGTGCTGAAGAACCGCTCGTTGATCGCGTCGTGTGACATGGAACTCGCTCCGTTCTGAACTCACTGACCTCACGGGCGAGTTCCACTCACCGTGAGGCCCATCTTCATTACGCCCGTGCTCCTCGGGCGACGTTCCCCTTCCATCGGGAGCACCGCACGCATCAAGTGAATCACGACATGATTTCATCCGCGGGGTAATCGCCTCGCCAGAGCGCACGGAAATCGCGCAGTTCCTGACGTCGCGTCGCACGGCGCGATCTTGCCGCAACGAAGCCAGAATCCGCGCGAAAGCCCGCCGCGCGAGCATTGCGCAGCCGAACATCTTTTCCACATCTCCACATCACGCCGAACCCCGCCCCACGCCGCCCGATGGCCGCGTCAGGCCCGCGCTCACACCGGACGCTGGCAGGTTGTACACACGCACACACCGAACGAAAGCGCCTTCTGCCGAACGTCCGTGAATCCCGTTTCACGCAACATCTGCGCGAGCTGATCGCGATCCAGAAACGTGTCCACCGATCGCGGCAGGTACTTGTACGCGCCCGACCGATCGCCGCTGATCCACGTCGCCGTCAGCGGCATGATTCGCTTCGTGTAAAAATCACTCGCCCAACGCACCGGCGCGAAGCGCGGCTTATCAAACTCCAGCACGACCAACCGCCCGCCGGGCTTTAACACACGAAAAAACTCGCCCGCCGCGCGGCGCGGATCCAGCACATTTCTGATCCCAAACGCGATCGAGAGGACGTCAAACGATGCATCCGCCTCGCTGATGGCCATCGCGTCGCCCTGCTTGTACGTGATCTTCTCGCTCAAAGGCCCCGGCGCGCGCCGCGCCTGCTCGATTCGCCGCTGCTCAGCGACATCGAGCATCTCCTGTGTGAAATCCATGCCCAAGACGCTCGAAGCGCCCGCAACTGCGAACGCGCGCGTCAGATCGCCGGTGCCGCAGGCCATGTCAAGCACGCGATCGGTCGCCTTGAGCCCCGCCGAGCGCACCGCATACTTCCGCCAGGCCTGGTCGCGCCCGAACGAATGCACGCGGTTGTTCAGGTCGTACGACCCGGCGATCGCTGCGAACATCGCCCGCACCCGCGCGGGCTTATCCGCCCGTGCGTGCGGGTTGTTGGCCAGGTCCGCCTCGGTCCACGCCGCGGGCCGGGACGTGATGTCTGATTTCGGAACATTGGTCATGGGCCAGCTTTCGGAGTCGGTCGCGCCGGGCGCGCCGGGAACTGAGAGGTGTCTGCATTCTTGACCAACACCGGCCCCGAAGCGCACAAATCCCGCGCTGGCCAACGACAACGCCCCGCGTCGGACATGCCGACGCGGGGCGCGCTGTTGGTCGTTTGGTTCATCCAGACCGCGGTCGGTCAGTGCCAGGCCACTCAATACTCGTTGTACTTCACGCCACGAGCGTCCTCGACCGAGTCCGGCACATTTGCCCGGACCTGCCCGGTCGTCGCGTCATAGACCCAGCCAGCACTGCCGCCGAGTGTTGCAACAAAGTCATTCTTGCCGCGATTCGGGCCGACCGGCAGCGAAGGGATCGAACGAAGATACGGGCCGTAGATGACTCCCGACGCCTCGTCCTTCGCGGGCTTGAAGGTCGAGCCGTCGGCGTTCGAGTACATCGTGAGCGCCTGCGGCGCATCGGCCAGCGACGGGAACGTTCCGCCGTGCTCGGCCTGGAACATCTCGACCGCGTTGCGGATTTGCGTGAGGTTCGCAGTCAGAGCGCTATCGCCCGCCGCGGTCGCGCCGCGGCTCATGCGAGGCACCGCGATGGCCGCGAGGATCCCGATGATCACGACGACGATGACCAGTTCGATCAGGGTGAACGCAGCGAAGCGGCGCGAGCGAGAGAAGTTCATGACGGGCCTCCGGAAAAGTGCCGCGACCAACCGCGGCTCTTCCCATCATCGACGAGCCACCCACCCCTCCATCACGATCGCGCCAGAACGAACTGAGCCCGGAGGTCGATCTGTGCCGCCTGCGGTGTCCCACGACCGTCGAGGCCTCGACCTCTCGGTTATCAGTCCTGACCGCGGGGCGGGCCGTCCTCCGCGGCCGCTGCCGCGGGCTCGGTGCTTGTCTCTCCACGGAGCTCGGAACTCGCCGCCTGTCCAATCCGCCGAATCGCGAGCCGGACACTCACACGACCGTTCTCAAAGTGCGCCGCATCACGCTGGATCTCCACCAGCCGATAACCCCCGATCGATTCCCCGAGCTTCAGCAACTTCCCGTTGATGATCGCCATCGGCTTGCCCTCGACGGTGAGCAGCGCCGTCAGATCATGGCTGGCGAGAAACTCCGCGTCGTCCAGGGCCGAATCCGCAGCCGGAGCCTTCTCGACGACCGCGGGCCTCGCCCACGCGGGCTCCTCGAAGAGGCCCGATGCACCGCTGAGCGGGTCCTTCTCATTCAGCTTTCGCGACAGTGTTTCCAGGCGGCTAGCCAGCGTCGGGTGGGCCGTCCGATCCGCCGCCGATGTCGATGCCGCGGCCCGTTCCCTGCTCGGCACCTCACCGCTCGCGCGTGCGGCTTTCTCGGTCGGCACGATCGCCGCCGCCGGCTGTTCGATCACGCCGGCGTGCGCACCCTGCGGCCCGCCAGACAGCAGCACCCGGTCGATGCCCCAGATCGCCCCCGCCGCCGAGAGCACCGCCACATACACCTTCCGTTCACGCGTCAGCTTCATGCCCCTAAAGAGCATTTCATCGCACGCCGCGTCAAGGCAATCAATCAGTCCTTCACTGGGGCCGCGCTTGCCGGACCGGCATACCACACAAGGTCACACTCCAGGCTCGTCATCGCACCCCGACCCGATGCCGTCTCCTGCGCGCCCAGCTTCAGCCCCACCACCGCCACGTCCGGAAACCGCTCGTGCATTGCCGCGATGAACCCGGTGACGCCCGACCACTGCCCGCGCCCCTCCAACTTGATCGGCATCGCCGCGAACCTCGCGCCCGACTGCACCTCGAACGGCTGGATCCGCGCAAGCGCCACACCCTGCGCCGCCGCCAGATCCGCCACCGCCGCCAGCCTCGCGTTCGCCTTGCTGATCGGGTCCAACGTCACCCTCAGGCGCGACACCTGCTCCTGCGCCGCCTGAAGGCTCTTGCGGACACGATCGGTGTCGTCGGTCAGCTTCGACAGTGCCGCCTCCGCATCCGCCACCGCGGCCTCCATCGCGCGGGCTTCTTCCACCGCATCGTTGTACGGGCGCACGCTGACGAAGTAAACCGCGGCGCTCACCAGAGCGATCGCCGCAAGCGCCGCGCCGTCAACCACCACGGTGTGACGACCCGGCAACACCCGTCGGAGCACGCTCGCACTCATGGACCACCTCCGACAGCTTCCGTCAGCCGACACTCCAGCGAGAACCCGATGATCTCGATCGCGGGCGCCTTGCCCGCGTCGCTCGGGCCCGGTTTGGATTTGGATTCCACCAGCCGCACCGACGCGAAGATCCCCGTCTCCTCCAGCCGCAGCACAAAGTCCGTCACCGATTTCTGCGTGCGTGCGTCGCCGATGATGGTCATCAAGAATCCCGCTGGCTTCGTCGACCCCGCGCCGCTCGACGGCTTCGTCACCGGCTCCGCGGCCCTGCCGGCCGCTCGCGCCGTCGGCTCCGCCTTGGGCATGATCGGTTTGATCTCCAGAGTGGTCAGCACCACATCAGGCCCCTTGAACGCCGCCAGCGCGTTCAGCAGCAGCGTCCAGTTCGGATGAACCGAGACCTCTCGCGCCGCCGCGAGCTTGCGCGTCGCGGTCGCCAGCGCCTCGCGAGCCAGCCGCAGCGCGATCTCCTGCTTCTGCGTGCGATCGCTCAGCTCTGTCAGCCGGTCGCGGCTGTCGACACCCACATGCCCCGCGCTCCACGCCAGCGCCCCGGTGCTCAGCGCGATCACGCTGTACACGACCGTCACACCGGCCCACACGCGCGTGCGATCGGCGCGCCGTCGGGCCATCACCAGCTCCGGGGGTACAAGGTTCACACTTCTCACGCCGCCTCCTTCGCGCCCGCGCCAGGATCTCCCGCCAGCGCCGCGCCGCTCTCGCTCAGCGCAAGGCCCAGCGCGCACGTCAGATCTGGCCGCGACGCGCCGACCCCCCCGTCAGCCATCTGCGCCCCCACGACTCGACACTCCAGCATGAGCCCCTGGGTCACCGCCCCGGTGATCGACCCGATCCCCGCCAGCTCGCCGGTCAGCAGCACACGGCGCAGCTCCGATTGCGGGATCATCTGCGCGACGTACGCGATCGAGAGCCGCACCTGTTGCAGCAGCTCCGAGACGTGACGCGAGATCGCCAACTCGACCTGCGAGGCAAGGTCGTGCAAGCCGTCCTCGAGCGCTGCGCCATCGGCCATGGCCCCCCGCAGCACATCCAGCGCCAACCGGCGATCGGTGATGCCCGCGCGCTCGATCATCCCGATCGCCCCGCGAAGCTGCGGGCTCTCCAGCCGCCGCTCGTAGACCAGCTCGCCACCAAACACCACCGCGAGCGAGGGCCCGGAGCGTTCCAGTTGGAGAATCGGCGTGAGGGCATCGGGCTCGTCGATATCCGCCGCGCACGCCCGCGCCACCGAGAGCGCGCGCAGGTCGATCGCGTCAACGATCAACCCCTCGTGCTGCATCGCATTGACCAGATCAGCGCCGTCTTCCTTCGGCAGCGCCGCCACCAGCCACTTGACGCCCTCGCCGGCGCGAGTCTGCAGCGGTAGTTCCCACGCCGAGATCTGCAGCGACGCCGCGTCGACCTTGTGCGTGCGTGCCAGCTCGCCGGCGGCGAGCATCTCGATGGGCGCGCCGGAGGATCTGGCCGGCAGTTCCATGATGCTGGTGAGCAGGCGGTCCTCTGGCGCGCTGATCACCACCCGCCGCGTGCCCATGTCCTGCCTGCGGATGAGCCCGGCCACGAGCGCCGCCGCCTCCGCCAGATCCTGTGACGTCCGCTGCGCCGTGGCGTGAGCGACCACCCTCGCCGGCGCACGCGACGCGCCAGAGCCGCCGGCGCGTTCAGCGCGAACGCATGTCACCATCGACGCCGTCAGGTCAACGCCCACCGCGGTTCGCGTCGCGTACAGCCTCATTGGCCACCCCCCACCGGCCCCGGCCCGCCGCCACCGGCCGCCGTCAGGTCAAACAGCGGCAGGAACATCGCGATCGCCACCGCCCCGATCAACACGCCCAGAACCACCAGGATCAGCGGCTCCAGCAGCGTCGTCAGCGACTTGATGATCAGCTCGTTGTCCTCGTCCATGAACTTGCCCACCTGCGTGAGCACCGGCCCGATCTGCCCCGAGCGCTCTCCCGACGCCACCGCCTCAACGATCGCCGGCGGGATCAGCGACGAGCCCGCGAGCGTCGCCGAGAAGTTCTCACCGCGCGTGATGCGCTCCTCCGCCTCGTCGAGGATCTTGGCGTACGCCTCCAGCGTCGTCGCCTGCCGTGTCAGCTTCAGCGCCTCCAGCAGCCCCACCTTCGCCTCCAGCAGCGCCCCGAGCACGCGCGCGATCCGTGCCGTCGCCAGCGATCGCACGATCATGCCGACACGAGGCGTTGACATCAACGCCCGCTGCACCACGCCGCGCCCGCCATCGGATCGGGCGAAAGCAACCAGCCCAACCACGCCCCCCACCACCGACGGCACCACCGCCCACCACCACTGCCGCCCGAACGTGCTGATGTCAATCAACAACTGCGTGCTCGGCGGAAGCGCCGCGCCCAGCGACTTGAACAGCTCCTCAAACCGCGGCAGCACAAACAACACCAGCCCGACCAGCACGATCGACGAGATCGAGATCAGCGCCACCGGGTACACAAGCGCCCCAACCACCGAGCGCCGCATGTGCAACTGCTGCCTCGTCAGCTCCGCCAGATTCCGCAGCATCACATCCAGGCTGCCGCCCGCCTCGCCCGCCTGCACCAGTGCTCGGCTCACCGCGTTGAACTGCCGCGGGAACTGCTCCATCGCTTCCGAAAGCGACACACCCTCCTCGACGCGCCTTCGCATCGCCGTCAACGTCGTCAGCCACGCGCCCGGCGGCGTTTGACGCTCAATCGCCTGCAACGCCTGCACCAGCGGCGTCTTGGCCGAGATCAACACGCTGAGCTGGCGCGAGAACCCCGCCAACTCCGTCAGCGACCCCCCGCCCCCGCCCCCCGTACGCGCCAGCACACGACGGACGCCATCCCCGGCGCCCGCGCTGCCAACGCTCTCGCGCAGCGATGTCACCAGCACGCCCTGCCGTCGCAACGCTTCGCTCGCCTCGGCGCTGCCCGCCGATTCGATCGCGCCCTGCACCGCCCGCCCGCTCATATCAAACCCGGAGTACGCAAGCTTCACGCCGCGGCCCTCCCTTCATCCTTGCCACCGCTCGTGCTCGAAGCCGCCGCCGGCACAGCCACGCTCGCAGCGCCACCCTGCGCAGCCGCGCCCCTCTTGACATCGGCGCTCATGTCCGCCGGGTCCTCCTCCGCCGTCACGCGCAGGATCTCTTCCAGAGACGTCTTGCCATCCAGCGCAAGATGCACGCCTTCCTCGCGCAGCGTGAGCATGCCCTGCTGGCGCACCTTGGCGCGCAGCTCGTGCGTCGGCGCTCCAAGATGGATCAACCGGCGCAGCTCCGGCGTCACCTCCAGCACCTCATACACCCCCAGCCGCCCGCGGAAGCCCGAGTCGTGACACTGCTTGCACCCGGCCCCGCGCCGGAACGGCCGGCCCGCGTGGACCTCCAGCCCGGCCTCGGCCAGCAACGCCTCGGGCGGGTATGCCCGCGTCGCGCACGCCGGGCAGATCGTCCGCGCCAGTCGCTGCGCCACCACGCCGTTCAGGGCCGTCGCGATCAGATAGTGCTCGATGCCCATGTCCGACAATCGCGCCACCGCCCCCGGCGCGTCGTTGGTGTGCAGCGTCGCCAGCACCAGATGCCCCGTGAGCGCCGCCTGCATCGCCACGCGCGCCGTCTCCTGATCGCGGATCTCTCCGACCATGATCACGTCCGGGTCTTGCCGCAGGATCGACCGCAGCGCGCGCGCAAAGCTCAGGCCGATCGGCTCGTTCACCTGGATCTGGTTGATCAGATCGAGCTGGTACTCCACCGGATCCTCAACCGTCAGGATGTTCGTCTCCGGCGAGCGCAGCAGGTCCAGCGCCGAGTACAGCGTCGTCGTCTTGCCGCTGCCCGTCGGCCCGGTCACCAGCACCTGCCCGTGCGGCTTTTTCAGCACGCGCGTGAACGTCTCAAGCCCCTGCGGCCGCAACCCAAGGTCCGAAAGCCTGATCCGCAGGTTCGACTTGTCCAGGATGCGCACCACGATCTTCTCGCCCAGCAGCGTCGGCATGCTCGACACGCGCAGGTCGATCTCGCGCCCCTCGGCCACGATCCGCACCCGCCCCTCCTGCGGCAGCCTCTTCTCGGAGATATCCATCTTCCCGATGACCTTGATGCGGCTCACGATCGAGGCGTGCATCCCCGCCGGCGGCTTCATCAGATCGCGCAGCGAGCCGTCCAGTCGGTAGCGGATGCGCGTGCCGCGCTTGTCCGGCTCGATGTGAATGTCGCTGGCCTTGTCGCGCACCGCTGAGAGCAACGCGACGTTCACGAGATTGATGATCGGCGAACCGGCCACCAGCTTGTCCAGGTCCGTCGATGGCCCCTCGTCCACCATCTCGCGCTCGATGACCTCGACATCCTGCTCGGCAAGCTGCGTCAGGAACGCGTCAACATCGACATCGCCCGAGGCGTATTTCTTGATGTACTCGACGATGTTGCTCTCGATCGCCAGCACAGGGCGGATCTCGCAGCCGGTGATCTGCCGCAGGCGATCGATCGCCGGCAGGCTCTGCGGCTCGCTCATCGCAACCGTCAGCACACCGCGGACCTTGAACATCGGCAAGGCACACAGCCGCTCGGCCTCCTCGGGCCCGATGAGCTTCAGCAACTGCGGATCAATCAACCCGTGGCGCAGATGACACCCCGGCACGCCCAGGCAACTGGCAAGCGTCTGAACGAGCGCCGACGCCGTGAGCACGCCCTGCTCGATCAGCAGCTCGCCGAGCTTGCGCGACGACCGGCGCTGCTCGCCCAGCGCGCTGGCGAGCTGCTCGGGCGTGATCACGCCCTGCTTCACCAGCTCATCGCCCAATCTGGGTTTCGCGCCGCCGATCACAGGAAGCTCCTCACCGCGCTGTTCACGTCAACGAAGTGCTCCAGCATCGGGTACACCTCGGTCAGTTGCAGCACCTCGCGCAGCGTCTCGCCCGAGGCGCACACCTTCAACGCGCCGCCGCTGGACGCCAGCCGCTCGGTCACATCCAGAATCGCCTCCAGACCGCGGCTGTCCACATACGCAATCCCCGTCGCATCCACCACAAACCGCCCGCGCGACCGCCCCATCACCTCGATCGCCGCGGTGCGAAACGCGTCCGCATCAACGCCCACCAGCGGCCCCTGCGGGCTCAGCACCGTGACGGCTCCGTGTTGTTGTTCAGTGATCTGCACGGGAAACAAACCTCAAAACTCAAATGCTCAAAGCTCAAATCGAACGACTCGCCTCACATCCGATGTCCCAAGTCCCACGTCCCTCGATCCCTTGATCCCTCGATCCCTCGGTCCCTCGATCCCTCTTCCCGCGCGACTCGCGACTCCCCTACGCCGCCTTGCTCTCAGTCGCCGGCGCGCCCGTGGGCAAGGAGAGTGTGAACGTCGAGCCCTTGTTCAGTTGGCTGGAGATCGTGATGTCCCCGCCGTGCAGTCGTGCAACCTGCCTCGCAAGCGCCAGGCCAAGGCCCGTGCCGGTGATCTTCTCGACGCGGGCGAGCGCCAGCTCCATCTCCGCGACGAGGTCCTCGGGATAGGTGCGGCCGTTGGCGTAGTAGAACGTGCAGACTTCGGTGGTGATGGTGAAGCC
>JALHNK010000095.1 GCA_022843565.1 Phycisphaerales bacterium | reverse complement strand
GCGGGCGCTCATCAACGCGGTGCAACCGATCCATGTGCCGGCGTACATGGTCGAGCTGATCGCCAAGTGGAAGCAGTCCTCGCGCCGCCTCGAACAAACGCTTGGCCGCCAGCCCACGCTGCAGGAACTGGCCGACGACATGCAGCTGCCGCTGCGCAAGATGAAGATCATCAAGCGGGCAGTCCGAGCCGTGCGAACGCCCAGCCAGGCACCGGCCGACGAATCCGGCGAATCGATGAACTTCGGCGACCTCGTCGCCGACCACCGCACGCACGCGCCCTCCGAATCCATGGTCCGCGATGACGAGCTCCGCACCATCCGCCGCCTGCTGGACGCCATCGACGAACGCGAAGCCAAAATCCTCCGCATGCGTTTCGGTTTCGACGGCCAGGAACCCCTCACCCTCAAGCAAATCGCCAGCGCTATCGGCATCTCACGCGAACGCGTTCGCCAGATCGCCGACGAAGCCCTCCGCAAACTCAACGCCCAGATCAACGACGAACGCCCCACCCGCTTCTTCCGCCCCGGCCACTTCGACGGCGAAGGCGACGAAATCTCCGGGCCGTTCGATGGTGATCGAACGGTGTACGCGTAGTCAGCCGTCAGCTTTCAGCTTTCAGCTTTCAGCCTTCAGCCTTCAGCATGAGTGAAGGCAGAAGCAGTCAGCAGGAAGCCGCGAGCGATTCGTTCAATCGCGTGACGCCTCGGCCGATCTGCCACTTCTAGATCGCAGAGTCGCGTGGGATCGAAGCCAACCAAGAGCCCTCCGCTCTCCGCTCCCCTCCGCACCCTCCGCGATCCAAGCCGTCGACAATCGCGAGGACTCCGAGCCGCCCACCTTCCATCCCTTCCCGCACTTCGTTGAAAAACCGCCTTCCCGACCCAAGCCTCACGGCAACGGCGGCGCCTCAGGCGGGTCCTTCATGAACAGGCCCATATACCGGCGCCAGAGGTTCATCTTCGTTCGCAGGTCGTAGTGCTGCAGCGCCAGCGCCGCCAGGTCGAAGCTCCCGGTGACTTCGTGCGCCACGATCGCGAGTTTCAGCAGCCGCGAGGGCGAGAGCTCGTTCCAGCGGGTGATGTCGGGGATGTAGAACGCGTCGGTCCACAGGGCCTGGCTGCCGTTGCTGCCGGGGTTGTTGTTGTACATGAACGGGAAGTAGCACCGGCCCGATGGCGCGTAGAACGAGTGCAGCATGAAGCCTTGCGACCGCAGGAACGCGTCAACGTCGGCAAACAGCGGCTGGTCTTTGTACAGCGGCGCGAACTCGACCTCGGTCTGGATGAATACGACGTGCTCTTTCAGGATCCGCGTCGCGCCCTTCAGGCAGTCCAGCTCCGCGCCCTGCACATCCATCTTCAAGACATCGGGCGTCTTGATCTCGTCCATGTCATCCAGACGGCGCGTCTCGACCTCGTGCGTGCTGACGACCTCCATGAGCTGCGGCAGCGTCTGGAATCGCTTGATGAAGTCGAAGTTCGGCGGGTAGAGCGACGCGGTCTGCGACCACGCTGTGAGGTGGAACGTGCGGCGTGTGCCGTCGCCGACGAAGTGGGGGACGTAGCGGTGCCCCGGCTTGCCCATGCCGTTGAGCTTGTCGCACTCGGCCTTGACCGGCTCGAAACCGACGACGCGGAACTTGCCCTCTCGCATCAGGTTCTGCATCGGGTCGCCCGAGTCGCCGATATCCATCGCGCCGACGTCGATGATCTCGATCATCGGAGACAGATTCCCAAGCAACGTGATCAGGCTGCCGATGCGCGGCGGCTGAGGGGAGTGTGGGGGGGGGGGGGGGTGGGGCGGCGTGGCGGTCATGGTGGCGTGGCCTCAATGCACCCTGGGTCATCCGGCGTGCGACGCTGAGGGTAGGACATACGCCCTGCGCCGGCCGAAATGCGAGGTTTCAGCCGTGCGACGATCGCCCTTGAGCTTCTCCATCTGCCGCGTGGTCTCGTGTAAATCGGCACCTCGCCAACGCCCTCCACGCCCCGCGCGATTTCGGCTACGATGTCGCTCCTTCCCGATGGAGCCCCTTTCGATGCTGACTATGGAAACACCGCGTCTCTCGATCCCGGGGCGTCGCGCCCTGTGCTCTTTGGCGATCGTCCTTTCGATGCTCGTGCTGACCGGCGCCGCCGCCGCGGCCGACGACTTCATCAAGCGAGCCAACGCCCTCTACTCGAATATCAAGCCCGAGGTCTCCGCCGATCGCGTGCTCTTCCCGCTCCTGGCCAAGATGGACGCGCCGCCCGCGGCCCTCATCGACGCCAAGCGGGCCGCGATGCTCCAGCCCGGCATGACCGACTGGCCCGCGGTCCAGGCCTGGGTCGACGCCGCGCCGCAGCGCGAGGTGCTTGCCGCCGTCAAGAAAGTCACCGACGAGGAAGCCTGGAAGAAGGCCTATGCGATCTCGCTGCCCTACGGCGCCGACGCCGCGGCGGAGATCGACCCCAACCTCGTCATCACCAAGATGTACGTCGAAGTTGGCGAGCCAGCCATCCTGGCTCAGTCCGATTTCCTGTACATGAAGCGATTCGCGTGGATCGAACTGCTCATCCAGGCCGAGGCGACGCGCCTCGTCGAGGCCGGCAAGCCCGCCGATGCGATGGACCAGCTTGTGCGCCTCTGCTGGATCGCCCGAATGATGGCCGATCGCGAGTTCCTCCAAGAAAAGAGCTGGGGGCTCGATGCGCTCACCCTGGCGCTGATGCGCATCCGCGACATCGCGTACGTCGACAGCCGCAAGGACACGCACGTACTCACCGCCGAACAGCTCCGCGACGTGATCAAGCGACTGAAGCGCTCCGGCGGAATGCTCGGGCTCGATCGCCTCACTTCCCCGCAGGCGAACCTGATCGCCGCCGAGCAACTCGTCGCCCAGGTCATGGTGCCCAGCGCCGGACCTGACCCCGAGCGCTGGTCGCGATTCCTCGCTCGCATCATCAGCAAAGATCGCCCGATCCGCATGTTCAGCGAGCAGGCCAAGTGGGACTCGCTCCGCACGATCCACGCCAACACAAACGACACCGCCCAGCGCGTCCGCGGCGTCTTTGCCGACTTCGACGCCCGCTGGAAGCTCGATCCGTTCGACCCGCGACTCAAGACCCCGTCGGACTACGCGCGTCTCGACCGTGCCCGCTTCGCGCTCGTCGATTCGATGGTCGCCGATCTGGACACCCTTTTGCCGCAGCGCACCGTCGTGAAGGTCGAGGCCGCCGGCACGCGCATGGCCTTGGCGGCATACGCCTTTCAGCTCGCACAGCGCAACATCCCGCCCACCCTCGCCGCCTGCCGTCCGTCGATCATTCCCGAGGTGGATCTGGACACCACGGACCCGAATAAGAAGCGATTCGTCAACTACCTGACCTCGTCCAACGGCAAGGCCTTCCCGATCGTTGTGTTCCCGGAGATCCTCGGCGTTCGCACGCCGCAGTTCGAGTTGTCGATTCCCGGCGACCGGTTCATCCTCAGCGTCGTCGGTCCCGATGGCATCCTCAACAACAACTTCCGCTACACGCAGACCATGGCCGATGACCGAGGCGATTACCTGCTCTGGCCGCCGGTGCTCTCGCTTGTTCGACAGAACCTGGTCGAGCGCGGCTCCCTGAAGTAACGAACGCAATCGTCAATCATCGACGCCGCCACGCTCCGCCGCGGGGCGTTCGCCCGTTCGATGATCTTGAAACCATCTTCGCACCGTCGGCATTCAACACAACAGCATGGACACCGGCGCACCCCACAAACTCGTCATCATCGGTTCCGGCCCCGCAGGCTGGACCGCGGCCATTTACGCTGCGCGCGCGCAGCTTCAGCCGGTGGTCTACATCGGCATCCCCAAGCAAGACCCCGGCCCGGTGCTGCCCGGTGGGCAGTTGATGCTCACCACCGAAGTCGAGAACTACCCGGGATTCCCGAAGGGCATCACTGGCCCCGAGATGATGCACGACTTCCAGCTTCAGGCCGAACGCTTCGGCACCCGCGTTGTGCAGGATGATGTTGTGCGCTGCGAGTTCTCGCCCGACCCAGTCAAGGTGCCGCACACGCTTCACACCGCCGAGAACGGCATCGTCCGCGCTCACAGCGTCATCGTCGCGACCGGCGCGGTCGCAAACTGGATCGGCCTCGAGAACGAGATGCGCCTGGCCCGCAGCGGCGGCGGTGTCTCGGCGTGCGCAGTCTGCGATGGCGCGCTGCCGCCGTTCAGGAATCAGCCGCTGGCGGTCGTCGGCGGCGGCGATACCGCGATGGAGGAAGCGACGTATCTCACGAAGTTCGGCTCGGTCGTATACGTCATCCACCGGCGGGATTCGCTGCGTGCCAGCAAGATCATGCAGGAGCGGTTCCTCTCTCGCCCGAACGCAAAGGTGCTCTGGAACAAGCGCGTCGTTGATGTTCTCGGCGACAAGGTCATCGAAGCCGTCATGCTCGAAGACACCGTCACCAGCGAGCGTTCACGCCTGGACGTTCGCGGCCTCTTCGTCGCCATCGGCCACACGCCGGCGACCAAGTTCCTCGCCGGCTCAGGTCTGGAACTCACCGAGAAGGGCTACCTCGCGCTCAACCGTCGCGACAGCTACACGAACCTCCCCGGCGTCTTCGCCGCGGGGGATGTCTCGGATGAACACTACCGCCAGGCCGTCACCGCGGCGGGCATGGGCTGTGTCGCAGCGCTCGACGCAGAGCGATGGCTCGCGGCCCAAGGCGTCGACTAACGCGACCCCGATGGGAAGAAATCGGCCAAGTTCGGTGCAACACCGAACGGGCTCCTCGTTACACTCTGGCTTCACCCTGTTGCCCGTTGATCGCTGTGCCGTGCGCAGCGTCGGCGGTCTGGAGCATCCCATGAATTATCGCGTGCTGGCCTTGTCGGTTGTTGCCGGTCTTGTTCTGACAGCGTCGAACGTGCGTGCGCAGTCCACGCCCCCCGCCGCGGTACCGCCCGCCGCCGAGCCCGCCAAGCCCGCCAAGCCCGCGCCGAAGGCGCCGGCCAAGGCCGAGAAACTCAAGGTGGGCTCAAAAGCACCGGCGCTGAGCATCGCCGAGTTTGTCAAGGGCGAGCCGGTGAAGGAGATCGAGGCGGGCAAGTTCTACGTGGTTGAGTTCTGGGCGACGTGGTGCCCGCCCTGCATCGAGAGCATCCCGCACATCAGCAAACTGCAGAAGGACAACCCGAAGGTCGTGTTCATCGGCATCAGCGATGAGGACGCCAAGACGGTGAAGCCCTTCGTCGCCAAGATGGGCGACAAGATGGACTATCGCGTGGCCCTGGATACGAAGCGGGCGACGAACGGCGCGTGGATGAAGGCGGCCGGCCAGTCGGGCATCCCGACCGCGTTTGTCGTGAACGACAAGCAGGAGATCGCGTGGATCGGCCACCCGATGGAGCTCGATGACGTGCTGACGCCGATCGTCGAGGGCAAGTACGACGCGAAGGCGGGCGCGTCGAAGAAGGCCAAGATGGAAGAGGTGATGAACAAGGTCCAGAAGGCCTACGAGGCCAAGGAGTGGGACAACGTCATCGCCGGAATGGACGAGATCGGCGCGCTGGACGCGAAGATGGCCAGCCGCATGGCCAGCGCCAAGTTCCAGGTGCTGCTGATGGAGAAGAAGGACGCCAAGGCTGCGTATGCCCACGCGACGGCCGCGGCTGACGGCGTGATCAAGGACGATGAGAAGGCGCTGAACGAGATCGCATGGACGATTCTCGACGCGCCGGGCGTTGAAGCGCGCGACCTCGATGTCGCGATGAAGATCGCGACCCGCGCCAACGAAGTCGCCAAGGGCAAAGACGCGGGCATCCTTGACACGCTCGCCCGCGCTCATTGGGAGAAGGGCGACAAGGCCGCCGCGATCGCGACGCAGCAGAAGGCCATCGCGGCCCTCTCGTCCGATCAGGCCGAGATGAAGCTCGAACTCGAGGCCACGCTCAAGAAGTACCAGGCCGCCGAGAAGAAGTAATCACCCGCGACGCTCGCGAGCGCCAGCGACGGCGCACGCTCCGCGGGTGATGGTGATCGGGACTGCGATCAAAAGCACCGACAACCTTCGAGGCCCGCCGATCATCGGCGGGCCTTTTCTTTGTCGGTCCAAGTCGCCGCTTCAAGTCGATCGGAGACCTTGCGTCACTCGCCGGCGCGCGGCAGGTCCGCCTCGCCCAGCAGGCGGAACTCCTTCCGCCGCAGGATCTGGCCCGCGAGCGTCAGGTCGTCCACCGCGAGCGCCAGCGTTTGCGTCGACCCGGACCACGCCATCAGCGGGTACATGAATCGGATGCTCAGCTCGGCGCGGAGCAGGAACTCGCACATGCCGGTGAGGGTGTGCCCGTTGTCGAAGCAGATCACCAGGATCTCTGATTCCATGAACGGCAGGTTCTGCTCGTTGAGGATCTTCCGCGCCTCGGTCGCATCGTTGGGCACGATCCGCACGACCGCGTGATCGCTCGCCTCATGCACCGCCAGCGCACAGATTCGACACTGGTGCTCGTCAAAGCCCTTGACCAGCTCCATCATCTTGCCGACCTTGTTGGCCAGGAAAATGCTGAACTGCGTGACACTCGGGATCGTGTAGCCAAGGCTCGTCCCGGAACCTGTTCCAGCCTGACTCATCGACAGCTCCTGCGATTGGTGCCCGTGTCGCGTGATGCTAGGTGGTCACGACGCCCAGCGATGCGACCGATTCACGGACGCGTAGCTGGCGGCATTGCCTTTGACCGAGTCGGAGGTTGGCCCAGCCGCTCGTTCATGATCGCCAGCCTCACGCACTCGGCGATCCGCCTCGCGCGGGTCGCCTCGGTCTTCGAACTGGCGATGATCCAGAGAGCGCCCTTTCTCGCCGAGGGCGGGAACGCCGACCAGTTCTTCGCGGCGGCGACGGACTTCGCCAGCGCCGCCGTCAAATCGGCGGGTTCCTCCAGTCGCTCGATCGCGTCAAGAAGCGACCACGAACCGTCCGCCTTCGCGGCGTCGATCTTCGCTCGCCCGATCGACGTCATCCGCCCGCTCGCCTCCAGCGCCTCGATCTTGCGTTTGTTGACCGCCGACCAGGGGCTGCCCGTCTTCCGAGGCGAGAAGTACAGCATTGTCCGCCGCTCATCGAGCTTTCGGGGCAGGCTGTCGATCCACCCGAAGCAGATCGCCTCATCGACAGCGTCGCCGTCGGTGAACGTCGCGGCCCCTGATGACTGCTTGAGGTAGACGAGCCAAACGCCCTCGCGCTGGGTGTGGTTCGCGACGAGCCACGAACGCCACTCGGCCAACTCCCTCGGTTCAACGCGAGCCGCATCGCGCAAAGCTCGGCGCTTCGCGCCCGCGATCGCGCCTTCGCTCGCGACGGACGGTTGCCGAGACGCTGGCCGCCTGCTCTGAGCGCTCGGAGATGTCTGTCGTCGGGATGTGCGTGCTTTGGCCATCGGGGCGACCGTGACGAATGGTGCCGGGCGTGAATGAAAAGAGCCGCGCGATTGCTCGCGAGGCTCCGGGTTGATCAGAGAGAAACGATGCGGCCTGAGTTCAGGCGCTGAAGCTGCTGCCGCAGCCGCAGGAGCTGGTGGCGTTGGGGTTGTTGAAGACGAAGCCGCGCCCCATGATCTCGTCGCGGAAATCGACGGTGACTCCGTTGAGATAGAGGAAGCTCTTGGGATCAACGATGACCTTGACCCCGTGCATCTCGAAGACCTCGTCGGTCTCCTTCTGGGCCTCGGTGAGGTCCAGAAGGTAGCTGAAGCCGGAGCAGCCGCCGCCCTTGACGCCGACGCGCAGCCGGATCTTCTCCGCGTCGAGCTCCTGATCCTTGATGATCTTGTGGATCTCCTTCGCGGCGCTCGCCGAGAGGATCAGGCCGGGGGACGTCTGGGCTTGGGCGTGGTCGTGGGTGTGGACTGCGGACATGGTGTGTTCTCCAGAGCGGACGGGGTGTCCGTTGATGATCGTGTCTTCGACGCTCATTCTACGCGTCACGGCGTCTGAGCGTTCACCGAAGGGGGTCCGAGAACGCTGCGAGGCCGATATGTCGCGCGTGCGGCCGGCGGGAAGCCCGGAGCCGGTGGCGACCCTCGGGTCTCAGTGCGTCCCGGCGTGGTCGTGGTCGTGATCCTCGACGGGCATGCCGTTCTTCCGCTTGTAGTCGGCGATGGCGGACTTGATCGCGTCCTCGGCCAGCACCGAGCAGTGGATCTTCACCGGCGGGAGGCTGAGCTCCTCGACGATCTGCGTGTTGCGCAGGGCCATGCCCTCGTCAAGCGTGCGGCCCTTGAGCCACTCGGTGGCCAGCGAGCTGGAGGCGATCGCGCTGCCGCAGCCAAAGGTCTTGAACTTCGCGTCCTCGATCTTGCCGGTCTGCTCGTTGACCTTGATGCAGAGCTGCATCACGTCGCCGCACTCGGGCGCGCCGACGAGGCCGACGCCGATGCTCTTGGAGGCCTTCATCTGCTCGCCGGAGCCGAAGTTGCCGACGTTGCGGGGGTTCTCGTAATGATCGATGATCTTGGGTCCGTAGGCCATTGCAAATCTCCAAATGGTCAAATGGCCAAATGGCCAGATGAATGCGAGTCAGTTCAGTGATTCTGGACGCACGGCTGGTTTGGTTCGTGCGAGGATGGTGCCGACCACGTCAGTGGTGCGCCCACTCCACCTTGCTCAAATCGATCCCTTCCTTGTGCATGTCGTACAGCGGCGACATCTCCCGAAGCTTCTTCACCGCCTTGACTACCTCGGAAATTGTGTAATCGACCTGCTCCTCGGTGGTCCACTTACCTAGCGAGAGACGCAGCGAACTGTGGGCCAGGTCGTCACCGACGCCGATGCCCTTGAGCACGTAGCTCGGCTCGAGGCTCGCGCTGGTGCACGCGCTGCCGCTGGAGCAGGCGATGTTCTTCACCGCCATCATCAGCCCCTCGCCCTCGACGAACCCGAACGAGATGTTCGCGATGTGCGGCAGACGCCTCTCGGCGTGGCCGTTCACGGCGCAGGTATCGAGTTGGCGGCAGACCTCGGTTTCCAGCTTTTTGCGAAGCCGCCCGAGGCGGATCGCATCGGACTCCATCTCAAGGCGCGCGATCTCGCACGCCTTGCCGAAGCCGACGATGCCGGGGATGTTGAGCGTGCCGGAGCGGAAGCCGCGCTCCTGGCCGCCGCCGTCCTGAAGGGCCTGAAGGCGGACGCGCGGGCGGTGACGCCGGACGTACAGAGCGCCGATGCCCTTGGGCCCGTAGATCTTGTGCCCGGACCAGGACAGGAGATCGATGTTGTCGGCGTCGACGTTGGTGGGCATCTTGCCGACCCATTGGGTGGCGTCGGTGTGGAAGATGACGCCGCGCTCTTTGCAGAGCGCGCCGATCTCGCGGATCTCGTTGATGGTGCCGATCTCGTTGTTGGCCCACATGATTGTGACGAGGATCGTGTCGGGGCGGAGCGCGCCCTTGATCATCTCGGCGGTCACGATGCCGTCGCGAGCGGTCTCAAGGAACGTCGCGTCGAAGCCCTCTTTCACGAGCCGCTTGACCGGATCCAGCACCGCCTTGTGCTCGATCGTGCAGGTGATGATGTGCCCGCGATTCTTGCTGCCGGCCGGGGCCTTCTCGTACATGTACGCGGCGCCCTTGATGGCGATGTTGTTGCTCTCGGTGCTGCCGCTGGTGAAGATGATTTCCTTCTCGCTGGCACCGATGAGCAGGGCCGCCTGCTCGCGGGCCTCATCAACGCCGGCCTCGGCTTCCCAGCCGAATCGGTGGTTTCGAGAGCCCGAGTTGCCGTACTTCTCCGTGAAATAGGGCAGCATCGCCTCGACCGCCCGCGGATCGCAAGGCGTCGTGGCGGCGTGGTCCATATAAATCGGCAACTTCAGCGACATCGTGGAACTCCAGGTTCGTCTGCGACGCACACGCTTCTTGGCCGGGCCAGAAACACGGCCAGCAACACCAGAAACGGCGAATCAAGATCTCAGGGACACCGAACGGTAGCCTCCTTGAGACTCGCTCGCAACCACTCTGGTTACGGCATTCGGCTCGATTTGGTTCATCGTTCTGGAGTTTCGGTCGGGCCTTGGAGATGGATTCTCGGGGCACCCAAAAGTGACGTCCGCGATCGTGCTAGTCCGGAGCACAAACGGCGCATGGCGGGGGGGCGGAGTTCAAGGCCGGACGCGTCGCACGCGTGACTGGCCCGCAGCGGGTGCGGCGGCTATGGCCGGGCGTATTTCATGATGATCCGTCGGCCGTTCATGTCGTGCTCAACGGAGGTCATGTAGGCGCGGATGAGCATCATGCCGCGGCCGGAGGGCAGTTCGAGGTTCTCGTCCATCGTCGGGTCGGGAATCGCGTTGGGATCGAATCCCGGTCCCTGGTCGGTGACACGAACCTCGACTTCGTGTGGGGTGACGGTGTACTGCACCTCGATGGCGATGTCCTCACTGAGGCCGCGATGCCCGTGGAGGAAGGCGTTGACCATCGCCTCTTCGAGCGCGACGCGGAGGGCGAATCGTGACGCCGGGGGAAAGCCGCAGGCGTCGACTGCGTTCAGTACCTCTTGTTCCACGGCGTCGATCTCGTCGCGTTTATTGCGAGGCCTGGCCATCCCGCTCATGCGCTCGCCGGACGCACCGCCGGCGCGTGCGGGCTCGGGCGTCGGTGATGGGTTGTTCGCCGGGATGGTCATGTCCAGTGGCTCGGGCGAGAAGACGCGTGTCCCGGGGGACTCAAACGATCGCGGACGGGTGATCGACAGTGGAGCCAGAGCGAGGATGCACCGGTGTCAGGCGTCGCGGAGCACGGGTGGTCATGCGACGCGCCGGAAGTCACCGAAGATCGGCGTGAGCGTGCCGCGGCACGTGAACGAGCGCGCCGAACGCCGTGGCCGATCGGCGACGGATTACTTGAAGCTCGCGCGAGCCTTGTCGGCGTTGTCGTGGATCTCGAAGATCTTATTGAGCTTGGTGATCACGAAGACCTGGAGGATCTGCGGATCGATGTTGCTGAGCCGAAGCTGGCCCGACAGTGCGCGGATGCGGTTGTTCACCGTGATCAGCGTGCCCAGGGCGGCGCTGGAGAGGTGGTCCACATCGCTGAAGTTGATCAAGAGCTTGGGCTTGGTCTCGGCCTCGATGATGCCCTTGATCTCTTCGCCGATCTGCTGGATGTTGGCTTCGTCGAGGATGTTTCGATCACGAAACTGAACCTCGATCACGCTTCCATCGCGTTTGACCTTGAGACGGGACTCGCTGGCGGGCATCGAAAGAACTCCTGTCGGCGGCAAAGGGAGGGGAACGATGGGGGGTGGGGGGGCGGGGGCGGGTCGACCGGGCGCTATGAATCAAATGGCAGGGCGCACAAGTTGACCAAAATCAAAGCAGACGCAAGGCAGGCGATCGGGGCGTTACTGGCTCGCGGCGGTCGGAAGAAGCTCAAGTAGGGGCAAATCAGATCGGGTGCTGAGAATACCGCCAAGTCTGGGGAAACTGTATCACCGGATGGGTCGCCTCGGCGGCATGGGGGCAGGTTTCGCTCAAAAAACGCCCGAGCGGGTGCTCGGGCGGGGGGGGCGGGGGGAGATACGTCGTTGGCCCGAAGCACCGGCAGACGGGTCAGCTTCAGCGCCAGTCCACGGGGACCATCGCCTCGACTGGCCAATCAACTCAGTTGCCCAGGCCGGTGCGGGCGGTGTCCATGAGGCCCGGGAAGCTGCGCTCTTCCTCTTCGGTCTGGATGAGGATCGTGGGCTTCACCAGGATCATGAGCGTGGACTCTTCCTTGGACTGGATCCGGTTGGTGAAGAAGCGGTTGATGATCGGGATCTTCGAAAGCACCGGGACGCCGGTCTCGATATCGACTTCGGTCACGAGGCGCTGGCCACCGAGCAGCAGCGTGCCCTCGTCAGGAACCGTCGCGGTCGTTTGAACACGCGTGGTCGTAATGACCGGGAGCTGGATGACCGAGCCGGTTTCGGCCGAGTTCACCAGCGCGCCACCGACGATCGCGGTGATTTCAGAGTTGGCGATCTCGCGGATGACGTTCACCGACGAGTCGATGTTCATCGTCACGAAGCGACGATCAGCGCTCACGACCGCTTCGACGAGCATGACGACACCCTCGGCGACGGTGCCGGTGGTGGGGTCGAAGCCGACGGCCGAGTCGCCGACGACGGGCTCAAGGTCGGTGATGATCGCACGCTGCGTCACGACATAGACGTTGGAGGTCTGGCCGTTGGTCAGCGTCAGGCGCGGGGCGGTGAGGGTGACGGTGCGACGATCGGCCTGTGTGGCCTTGATCAGGAAGTCGACCTGGATGTCATCAAGGAACTGACCCGCGACGCCGAGAGCCGGCGCGCTGGAGACGATGTCACGCGCAAAGCCCGCGGCGGGCAAGAGGCCCTGCGTCAACCCAAGCGAGTTGTTCGCGGCACCGATCGGCGACCAGTTCGTAGGGCTGGCGGAGTTCTGGAGCGCCTGCGCCGCTGTGCCCGGCGGAATGATGATGGGGTTCACGGAGCCGCCTGGAGCGTAGTTTGTCGAGTTCAGTGTGCGACGCAACGGCGCGCCCTGTGTGAAGTCAAAGAAGTCACCCGGGCGGATGTTCGGGTCCAGGCCCTGGGCCGCGGTGACGACGTTGCTCTGCGCGTTGAAGTACACGTCTACGTCGAAGCCGATCTGCTCGAAATAGTCCTGGCTGACAAGCAGGAATCGTGACTCGACGTTGATCTGAATCGAGCGGATCTCGCGGAGCTTGCTCAGCAGGCCCGCGATCGCGGCGTGGTTGCGGGGGGTCTGGGTGATGACCAGCGTGCCGTTGATCTCGGTGATCGCGCCGGTCTCTCCGCCGGCCTCGCGCCAGCTCTCGGGGTCGATCGTGCGCTGCACCATGTCGGTGATCTGGCGGATGCGGGCCATGCGCTCGTTGCGTTCGTCACGCTGTGAGGCCTTGGTGAACGGTCCCGAGCGGGTGTCCAGGTCGGCCTTGGAGGCCAGCACGCGGGCCAGATCCAGCTCCGGCACGTCCTTGTAGTCGGGCGTTTCCAGGAGCAGGTCCGTGATGTTGTACGGCAGGCTGGTGGTCTTACGCTTGATCGTGTCGGAGCTGGCAACGGTGACGATGCCGCCGTCGATCGAGTAGTCCAGCTTGCTGCCGGCATCGCTGCGGACGTGCTCGAGCACCTTCTCCAGAGCGAGCTTGGCTGGGATGTCCTGGCTCAGGCTGAGGTTGACGCGCGAGCCGGGCTCGACACCGATGGACTTGAGGCTCTCCCAGTTGGCGACAATGTCCGTCTGCGAAGAGGATCCCAGATACGCCAGCACCTTATCGAGGGTCGCGCCGCGGAACTGCACCGGCACCTTGCGGCCATCGAGCGAGGCCATCGCACGACGATTCTCCGGCGACTCTGTCGCGCCGAGTTGCTCGGTGCGAGTGAAGGTCTTGCTCGGCCAGTTCTCCGGGAAGTCCATGATGTTGGTGGGGGGCACCAGCGATCTGTGCGTGTCCATCTCGGCGTTCTGCACGCCGTAGCCCTGCTTGCGCTTCAGGTTCTGGTAGATGTCGTACTGGCGGAGGTCCACCAGCAGGTCTCGCATGAGCTGGCCGCCGGGGTTGTTCGGATCAAGATAGAGCACCTGATCAATGATCTGGGCGGCCTCGGCGTAGCGACGCTCACGCTGAAGATCGCGGGCGCGGTTGATGCTCTCGAAGATCTTCTGCTCGCGATCGTCACGCAGGCGCGCCTGAGCGGTCTGGGCATCGCTGAGCAGCTTGGACTCGCGCTCCTTCGCGGCGGTGGCGCGGGCCAGGTCTTCGCGGCGGGCGATCTCGGCGTTGAGGTCGTTGACCTTCTTCTCGAACGCGTCCAGCTCGGCCTGTGAGAAGAACGAGCGGGCGTTCTTCACCGTCACGTCGGCGCCGGCGTTCAGATCCCGGGCTCGCTTGGTGTCGCCGCTGGCGAGCGCCCGCGCGGCCTCGTCGGACTGATTCGTGAACTCGGCGGTGGCACGCTCGCGGACGCGTTGCATCGTGACAAGTTGATCTTCGACCAAAGTGCCGCCTGAGTTATCGCGAAGGCGGACACGCGCCTCGGCCAGACGCCGATCGGCCCGAGCGAGCTCGTCGCTGGCCAGGTATGGGCGGTGCGAGGTCGTCGCGAGCTGATACTTGCGGAGGGCCTCGGCGTAGCGACCGGCGTCGAACGCCGAGTCAGCCTCGGCGAGCGTGCGCTGTGCATCGGCCTTCAGCGCGACCTGCATCATGTCGGTCGCGGCGTCGGGCGCTGCCGGAGCAGCGGCGGCGGCGGGCTCGCCGGATGCCGGGGCCATCGGCTGGGCCACGGGCTC
>JALHNK010000094.1 GCA_022843565.1 Phycisphaerales bacterium | reverse complement strand
CTCCAAGGCACCGGCCCCGCCGGTCGCATCCGCGAGCAAGACGTTCTCGCCGCCAGCACCGCGGCGCCCGCGACCGCGCCGCGCCCCGCGTCGCCGATGGCCGCTGCGTCGGCCTCAACTTCAGCACCCGCTCAGCGCGAGCGTCTCTCGCCCCTGCGTCAGCGCATCGCCCAACGCCTCGTCGAAGCCCAGCACACCGCCGCGATGCTGACGACGTTCAACGAAGTGGACATGACCAACGTCATGGCCCTGCGTTCGCGCTACAAGGAAGAGTTCGAGAAGAAGAACGCGATCGGCCTGGGCTTCATGTCGTTCTTCGTGAAGGCGGTCGTCGGCGCGCTGAGGGCGTTCCCGACGGTGAACTCGTACATCGTCAAGAGCCCCGCCGGCGAGCTTGAGGTCGAGCGTCACGCCGGTCAGCACATCGCCGTCGCCGTCAGCACGCCCAAGGGCCTGACCGTCCCGGTGCTCCGCAACGCCCAGGACCTCAGCTTCGCGCAGATCGAAGCCGGCATCAAGGAACTCGCCGGGCGGGCTCGCGATGGCAAGCTCGGGCTCGACGATCTCCAGGGCGGCACATTCACGATTACCAATGGCGGTATCTTCGGCTCGCTCCTCAGCACGCCGATCCTCAACGCCCCCCAGTCAGCCATCCTGGGCATGCACTCGATCAAGAACCGACCGGTCGAACACCCCGACAAGCCCGGCGAGATTGCCCTTCGCCCGATGATGTACCTCGCCCTCAGCTACGACCATCGGCTTCTGGACGGCTCGGAGGCGGTGCAGTTCCTGGTCGCGATCAAGTCGTCGCTCGAACGCCCGGAACGGCTTTTGATCGGGATTTGAGTGGGGATGTCCGCGGTTCTCGGACCATCTTCGCACGTCGCGACGTGCGTGTCTCAAACGTACAAAAAGTGCGTCGATTTATGCGCCATTCGGCCCGCCGCGATCGTACATGGCGTAGCGGTCGCGGTATTGTCCCTGCGGAGATACCCTAAGAAAATGATCTTCTATAACCTCTGATTCCTCGACCGGTACCTACGCCGGTGTATAGTTTCTCTGCCGGATGTTGATCGATTCTGACCCCCGAATCCCGACTTTGTGCCCCCACACGGAGGTTTTTTCATGACCGACCGACCAGTCGATCACGCTGAACTCGCGGCGATCCCCGAACTGAATGACGTCTTCGCAGCAGAGTTTTGGAACACGTTGCTTCACGACACCGGCTGCGATGTCGGTGTTGTCGACCAGGATGGTCGCTTTCTGTTTGTCAGCCAAAAGCTGAGCTTTTGGAGGCCCGAGAACGCCCGCGTGGGCCTGACAGTGAACGAGCTGCTCCCGGCGGACGCCGCCGCGGAGCGTCTGGAGCTCTTCCGGCGCGTCGGCACAACGGGCAAGCCGATCGTTCTGCACAGCGTGTGGCGTGGCGTGCGGACTCGGACCACGCTTCGTCGCCTGCCTTTGTCCGGTGGTGTCACACGATTGCTGATCACCTGCCGCGGGACGGTTCCGTCGGATCGGGACCGATCAGAAACGGGCGATATCGAGCACGTGTACGCGAAGTTTGTGGACCACGGGCGTCTGGCGGTGCTGACGCCGCGCGAGCTTGAGATTCTGCGGCTCGTTGCGCGCGGGCTGACCACCGCGGCCATCGCCAAGCGCCTGTTCCGCAGCCGCAAGACGATCGAGGCTCATCGCCTGGCGCTGGGCAACAAGCTGGGTGTTCGCAATCGCGTCGAGCTCACGCGGATCGCGATCGAGGCGGGCCTGCTCAACGAGGACATCCCCGGCGCCCCGGAGGAAGCCGAAGCCGATCGCGATTCGGGCGGCATCGGCGGGCCGGGCGACGAGATGGACCTGCGGGCCCAGCGTCGCACGCGCCGCGTTTCGTTGCCGGAGTGAGGTCAAGGGCCATTGAGCATCGTGATCGCACGGCACCCACCTGAAGTCAGGTCGGTGGTACGGCGATGCCATCGGCTTCACGCTACTCCAGCCAGCGCGTGAAGATCAAACGCTCGGCGTTCAGCGGCACGTTCTTGCCTTGGTTGTCCGGGAGCGCGTGCTCGAAGTCCGTCTCGGTCACGCGATCGCAGAACAGCGCGTCAATATCAGGAATGTCGTCGTCGTCGCCCGCGTCGTCCAGGGGGATCGGGTCGTTGTCAAGTTCGTCAAAGGGGTCGGGCTCGTTGGACGCTGAGCCCTTGTCCCCGTCGCGTTCCTTGTCGGCGTCGTCGTCCGCGCGGCTTCGTTTCGGGCGTTCGGCCCGCCGGTCCTTCATGCGGCCGCCGGAGCGATCGGCCTCGCTCTCGGCCTCGTCTTCGATGAGATCCTCGACGGCTTCGCACGCCTGACGCACCGCGGCGCTGTAGCAATCAGCGACGAGAAAGACCTCGGCGTAGCGGATCTCGGCGCTGGGTGCTTCCAGCACGCGGACGAGGCATCGCCAGGGCGTGAAGCCCAAGGCGTTGCCGAACTCGTCGAGGTTGCGATCGACATCGATGTTGAGCTGCAGGCCCCACGAGTCGCGGAGTTCTTCGATGATCTCCTCCGGGCAGAGCAGGTCGGGCCGGTCGGTGGGGCAGTCAAGCACGCCGCGATGCTCGTGCAGCGCCGCGTCGGCCCCGGCGATCTGATCGACCTCGTGAAGATCGAACGCGGCGAGGATGCTCTCGACCTTCGGCTTGAGCGAGGCCTCGACGCGGACGGTGACGATCTTGTGCTCGTCGATGAAGATGTAGATGAAGGGCTCGTCGCTCATGACGCCGAAGCCGACGAGGCCGTCCTCGTAGAACCAGCCGCGATAGCGACGCAGCGCCTCGGTGAAGTGCTCCTGACCGATCAGGTCGTAGGCGACGTACGGGTCGGCCTCGCGATACGCGTCGTTGCCCAGGACATCCAGGATCGGATAGACGCGCCCGGGCAACATGCTGAACAGCGAGCGGCAGAGCGACTCGACGCGTGTGGCCTTGATCACGATGTCAAAGACGTAGCGATCGGGCCACTGCTCGAGCTGGCCGGCGTCGTCGTTGTTGTCGTCGGCGTCGGCGGATTCAAAGTGCAGCGTGTAGCCGGCGCGTGATGTCATCGGCTCGATGGGGTACGCCCCGAGCGGGAAGTCGAAGCCATCGACGGTGTGGCGCTGAATCGTGGTGTCGATGCGGCAGCGGGGCATGGGTGGGCGTCTGACGATGGCGGGCCGGGGGTGTGAGAACGCGAGGGCGACGCGGTGATCTGGGCATCGGTGAGCGGAGCGTGTCGAATCATAGTGTAACGATCAAGCGAACTCGGGGCGCGAGCATCATGCCTCACGACGCCCTCGTCTCACGTCGCTCGAAGTCGAACAGACCTACGGTCCTCGCGATGAACTACGACGACGTGATCATGGTGTCGGTGGGCAACTCTCGCACGCGGGTCGCGGCGTATCGCGGGCCGGGGGACGACTCCGGCGAGGGGGCCAAGACGCACGGCCTCCAGCCGAGCCGCGTGCTGATGAATGAGCCCCGCGAGCAGCTCGTCGCCGGCGTGGCCGACGCGATCGCTGCGAGCGTGGGCGATCGGGTGGCGCTCGTGCTGGCGACGGTGAACGAGAGCGTGTCAACCCCGATGCTGCACGCCCTGCGCGAGCGGCTGGGCGGCCAGATGGTCCGCGTGTATCGCTTCGTGGCCCCGGCGGCCCAGGGCGCATCGCGGCGCGATGGTGCGCCGGGTGCTTCCGGTGATCAGGCCAGCGACGGCGCGACGCGATTGCCGATCCCGATTCTCACCGAGCTGACCCCGCCGCTGACCGTGGGCGTGGATCGGTTGCTGTGTGCGCTGGCGGCGCACCGGCGGGGCGGCGAGGCGAGCGTGGTGATCGACGCCGGCACCGCAGTGACGGTGGACTTTGTCGATGCCTTCGGCGTGTTCAAGGGCGGGGTCATCGCGCCGGGCTATCGCATGATGCTCCAGTCGCTGGGCGCCGGGACCGACGCGCTGCCGACCCTGGACGCGGGGGCACCGCTGCCCGAGGGGGAGCTTGGGCGAACGACGGCGGACGCGATCCGTCTGGGCTGTGCCGCGAGCGTGCGGGGGCTGACGCATCTGCAAATTGATCGTTACGGCGCGATGAACGGGGCGTACCCGCGCGTGATCGCCACCGGCGGAGACGCGCCGATGATCTTCGAGAATGATGAGCTCGTGGAGCACATCGTGCCGGACCTCGCGCTGATGGGGATGGAGACCGCGTGGACGCTGATCCACTCCGGCGATGAGCATGACCACAGCGACGATCGTGACGACGAGGCATGAGATGATGTCGGCGCGGAGCGAAATCGCGGCGGTGTTCGAGCTGGTCGGTGGCCAGCCGCGCAGTGGGCAGATGGGCGGAGCGGGCGGTGGCGGTGGTGGGGGGAGTGGGGGGGTTGGTGGGGCGGCGATCGCGCTGATCGAGGTCCGCGGGGACGTTGACGCGGCGCTCAAGCGAGCGGGAATTCGGGGCGTGCCGGTCGGCGTCGCGGCGTTGCGAGACCTGGCGGGGATCGATCACGGCGTGGTGGCGCGATGGACGCCCGGGACATGCACCATCATGCCGCACGCCGGGCCGGAGGTGGTGCGGCGGCTGATGGAGCATCTGGACAGCGCGGGGCTCGGACGCGCGACCGATGACGATGTGCGGGCTCAGTGGCCCGAGGCCCGATCGCTGATCGAGGCCCGCGTGCTGGCGGCGCTCGCACGCACGCAGTCCGCGCGAGGCGTTGAGGCGTTGCTCAAGCAGGTGGGCGCGTGGGAGCAGGCGCTGCGGCAAGATCGCGAGCGACGGAGCCTCGCCGGTGAGCCATCGCAAGGCGACGAGATCTTGATCGATGAGATCGCCCAGAGCGATGCGGTACGCGAGCGCTCGGCGGTGATGAACCGGTTGATCACGCCGCCAACCGTGGTGGCGCTCGGTGCGCCGAACATCGGCAAGTCGTCGCTGGTCAACGCCCTGGCGGGGCGGAGCGTCTCGCTCACCGCCGATCACGCAGGCACGACGCGCGATCACGTCGGCGTCACGCTCGACCTTGGCGGACTCGCAGTGCGATGGCTCGACCTGCCGGGTGTCACGGCGGCCGAGTGGCGCAAGGCGGGCCAGGGCCCGTGTGCTTTCAGTGAGCAGGGCGACGCGGGCGCGTCCAGCGAGAGCATCCATGACCAGGCGATTCACGTCGCGGTGCAGCTCGCGCGCGCCGCAGATGTGCTCGTGCTCTGTGGTGATGGCGACCACCCGGCGATTGACGCGAACGCGCTTTCGGCAGCGGGGGGCGTGTCGGGGTCACGCGTCATCCCGTGCGTGCGAGTCCACCTGCGGGCGGACTTGCCGGCGAAGGCCGGTGCGACGGCGTGGGCGAGTGATGTGCGCGTCAGCCTGCACCACGCCGGGCGTCACGTGGCTCCAGGGCTGGAGGAACTCGTGACGCTGGTCCGAGAAGCACTGGTGCCGGACGTTGTGCAACGCAGCGAGCAGGCGTGGCGGTTTTGGTAAGGGTCTTCGCCTAGACTTGCGGCTCGCGATTGACCGATCGATATTGGCACGCCGAGGGCGTGCGGGACCATCGCGGGCGACGCACCAAACGCGGCACGGAACGGTGAACACTCATGGCGATCGACAAACGGCAGCAGCAGATCCAGGTTGGCGCGGGGCTCGAAGAGTCGCGCTACAGCCAGGACTTCATCGAGCTTTTGCGGACGTATCTGGCCCCGGTGCTCATGATCGTCGCGCTTGTTGTGCTCGGCTACCAGGGTTGGAAGTGGTGGCAGAACCGCCAGTTGCAAGCGACGGCGACGGCATTCAAGGAACTTGACGCCGCGACGCAGTCAGGAAATCCGATGAGCTTGCTGCGCGTCGCGGAGGATCACGCCGGGCAGCAGGCGGTCGAGCCGCTGGCCAGGCTGAAGGCCGCGGACATCCTGCTCGAGTCGGCGTACGCCAAGATCGCGCCGGGTGCCGAGTTCCTGCCCGATGGCAAGCTCAAGAGCG
This sequence comes from Phycisphaerales bacterium, assembly GCA_022843565.1. Lineage (GTDB taxonomy): Bacteria > Planctomycetota > Phycisphaerae > Phycisphaerales > UBA1924 > JACVCS01. The sequence goes on along the minus strand of JALHNK010000094.1, from coordinate 8,351 downwards.
AGACCGACCGCCTCACCGATGCGCAGGCGACCGAGCGCATCGCTCAGGCCGAGGCCCAGTATCGCATGGTGCTCACCGAGTTCGGCGACGTGCGCGGCAAGGAGATCCACGCCATCGGCGGCGCCTTCGGGCTTGCCGCGATCAGCGAGACGCGCAGGGCCTGGGACGAGGCACGCGTCAGCTACGACCGCGTAATCACGCTGAGTGACCGGGCAGGATTCAAGACCGCCGCGGACATCGCGCGCCAGCGCATCGCGTCGCTGGATGGGCTCAAGGTCGCCGCGGATCTGCCGTCGAAGGCAAGTGTCAAGACGAAGTATGACCGGCGCGTCGTTTCGTACACGCTCACGCCCGAGCAGGTGCGCGACGGGATGCCGGTCGAGCCGATGGTGACGCAGCCCGATGGACGGCGCGTGGATGCTCCGGCTGGCGCGCCGGACTTCGCGCCGACGTTGGCCAAGCCCAAGCCCCCGGCGCCGGTGCCGGCGGCCGCGCCCGTGCTGAACCCGGCACCCGGCGCGCCCGAGGCGGCCCCGTCCGCACCCGCGCCAGCCGTGACCCCCGCGCCGACCAAGCCTTGAGCGAACCGGGCCCGGACACCTTGGTTGCGATGCCGTGGATGAGGGGCATTCACGCCGCTCAGTGAGAATGCGTGTGTGCGCACGCACAGTCTTCGCAGGAACGACAACCATGAAACGCAAGGGGCCGCGGGGCGAGAGCAAGCCGGGCCAGACGCCGGGCGATGATCGCTCTGGCAGCGGTGATCGCGTTGAATATGGCGGCGCGCCCCGCGCCGAGTCTCGCCCAGACGCGTACGACCGTCCGAAGACCAGCGAGCTGATCCTGCCCGGCGGCAAAGTCGACAAGCGGGCGCTCTATCGCGCCGCGGAGGAGGAGCTTCGCGCCAAGCGCGAGGCCCACGCGGACCCGGGCTCCGCGATCGTCGATGAGGACTACCTCGGCGACGCGGGCGATGATGCCTCCGGTGCGACGGCCGGCGTGGAGGCGGGCGCGGGCGATGAGGAGGCGGGGGATGAAGAGATCGCGCCGCAGCGGGTGCGGTTCAAGTTGAAGCGCGATCTGAATAAGCGGCTGGACAAGTATCTGGTGGACCGCATCACGTTCATGAGCCGCGCGAAGTTGCAGGCGGTGATTGAGGCGGGCGGGGTGACGGTGAACGGTCGAGAGGCCAAGAGCTCGACGATGCTGCGCGAGGGGAGCTTGGTGGAGGTGCTGATCCCGCCGCCGCCGAGCGCCGTGGTGCAGCCGGAGGCGATCCCGCTGGACGTGATGTTTGAGGACGAGCATCTAATCGTCGTGAACAAGTCGCCGGACATCATCGTGCATCCGGCGCGCTCGCACAACAGGGGCACGATGATCAACGCGCTGGCGCATCACTTCGCCCATGGGCAGGGCGCGGTCGGTGGCGGCGGCAAGCTGAGTGATGTGGGCAAAGAGCTTGCGCGTCCGGGCGTGATCCATCGGCTGGATCGCCAGACGTCCGGCGTCATCGTCTTCGCCAAGACCGAGCAGGCCCACTGGCAGGTCGCGCGCCAGTTCGAGCTTCGCAGCGTTGACAAGCGTTATGTCGCGGTGGTTCACGGGCGGCTCGAGCGATCGGCGACGACCTTCGACGAGCCGATGGGGCCTTCGATCTCGCGCGAGAAGGGCCATCGCGAGAAGCAGATCGTGCGCCACGATCCCGGCGGCAAACCGGCGATCACGATCGCTCGCGTACTGGGCTACTACACCATCCCATCAACGAACGAACGCGACCGCGCGCGCCATGATTCAACCAACGCCCCCGACGGGCGCATGTGGGCCACGCTGCTGGAGATCGAGCTCAAGACCGGGCGCACGCACCAGATCCGCGTTCACTGCGCCCACCACGGGCACCCGCTTCTGGGCGATGACATGTACGGCGGCGTACTCATGCCCCCGGACAAGGATGCCGCAAGCGGCGGTGTGGCGACTCGCGGCGGTGGCATCTGGCCGGGGATCGGTCGCGTCGCGCTGCACGCGGCGATGCTGAAGATCCGGCACCCGACGACCAACGCGCCGCTGCGATTCGTCGCGCCGCTGGCGCCGGATCTGCGAGCGCTGCTGTCGGCGATGCGGCACCTGCCGGGCGCCGAGGAGCCGGCGGACGTGCCCGGGCGCGTGCTGACGATCGGCGGCCTGCTTGCGTGAATCGCGGCCCGCGCGGCGGCGCGGGCGTGCATGAATCGGCTCGCTGTTGATACTTGCGAGTTCGGGGGATTCTCGGCTACGCTGAGAGTTCCTCACGCTCGCACACCTGACAGGGATACCGACATGACTAGCCGCACGATCCGCGTCCGCTCGAACACCCGCGCCCTCTCGATGCGCCCGTGCCTCACGGGCTTTGCCATGGTGCTGCTCGCTGGATCCCTCAGCGGCTGCGCCGGTCGATCCGCGGAGCAGGCGGCCGCGCCGTCCGCGGCCTCGATCGCGGGGCGATACATCGCAACTCTCGGCGATGGGGATTCCGGAACGGCCGCAAAGGGCACCGACGCGCTCACGCTGATTCGGTTGCCAATTGCCGACAGCGCCGCGGGCGTCGCGCAGTGGGACACGAGCTTCGCGCAGCTCCCGATCGCCAACACGATGGCCGGCCACCCGGGCGTCGTCGCTGTCTCGGCGATGGGCAACGCCGCGTTCGTGGTCAGCGGCAAGGGCCCAACGCCCGCGTCCTGGCAGGGCACCGGCGATGGCGTGGTGTCGGTGGACCTGACGGACCCGATGGCCCCGAAGATCGGCACGATGGCCATGATGGGGCTGAAGCCCCGCGCGATCGCCCTGAGCCCGATGGGCGATCTCCTCGCCGTCGCCTGCGATAAGCAGGGAGCACAGATCGCCATCGCTCGGGTCGAAGGTGGCGCGCTGAGCGGCGCCGCGGCCTGGAGCCTTGCGGATCTCGGCCTCGCGGAAAACGCGGCGGCGTACTCCGTCGCGTGGCATCCGTCGGGTCGATTCCTGGCGGTGGTGCTGCCCGCATCCAAGAGCGTCGCGTTCTTTGAGGTTGATCAGAGTGGTGGCGGCCTGGGGCTGGCGCCGTGGGGCGGCCCGGTTTCGCTTGGCGATACCGACCAGACGCCCGCGTTCGGCGCGTTTACGGATGACGGCGACACCTTCGTCGTCGTCTCGCAAGGCTTCACCGGCGGCGCGCCCACGCCCGGCAGCGTCGCCAGCATCCGCTTCGAGCGCGACGCGACGATGACACCCGGCGCCGACGGTCGTGAGGTCGCGCAGGCGAATCACAGCTTCATCGCGCGAGCCGCGGCGGGCATCTCCCCCACGGGCCTCGCGATCAGCGGCGGGAGCGTGATCGTGACCAGCGCCCGCGGCGGCAGCGGCGTTGTGGGCGGTGCCGGTGGTGGCGGCGGGGCCGGCGGTGTCGTCAGCCTCTTCAACCTTTCATCCGACGGCCAGCTCGGAGGTGTGCGCGAGATCGATGCCGGCGGCATCCCGATGGGCGTATCGCTCACCGCCGACAAGGGCGCTGTGGTCGTCTCGCGCGTCAGCGCCGCGGCTGGTGCCGGCGCCGATGGCGAACTGGTCTTCTACACGCTCCAGCCCGGTCGCGGCGATCGCGCCGGCGACCTCATCAAGGCCGACTTCACCGTCGGCGTCGGCAGCATGCCCCATGGCGCGGTGATCGTGCGGTAAACTGGGGGGGGAGGGATCGAGGGATCGAGGGATCAAGGGAGCCCTGAGCGCGAGCTCAGGTCTGGTTGTTCTCGCGCTCCGACGCGCTCCCTCTGATTTGCTCATTTGCGCATTTGCCATTTCTCTCCCCCGTGTACACGGAGCAGACGGAGCGGCGCGGAGGTACACGGAGGGTGGGCGGTGGGGGTTGGGCGATGGGCGGGTGGGGGGTTCTGGGCATTTTCTACGCGGAGCGGGCATTTTTTCCGTGGTGGTGTATGCTGGTCCGGTCCGAACAGGAGACCTGACCATGTTGCCGCCGATGCCGACCGCCGTTGTTCGTTCTTCAAGAACCCCCGCGCTGACCTGGACCCCCCCGACCCCCCGGCCCACACCGGCCCTCGGCCTGGGCTGGACCGCGGCGCTGGTCGCGATCCTGCTGGCGGTGCTGCCGCTCGCGGCGGCCCGTGCCCAGGTCGCCGGCAACAACACAGCGATCACGATCCCCACCTCGGGCATCGCCGCGCCCTACCCCAGCCCGATCACTGTCGTGGGCTTTGTGGGCACGCCCAATGGCCTGCGCGTGCGGCTGAAGAACTTCACGCACACGTACCCCGGCGATGTGAGCGTGCTGCTGGTGGCCCCCAGCGGCCAGGGCGTCGAGCTGCTCTCGCGAAGCGGCGGCTCCAGCGGCGTCACGGGTCTGACGCTCACCTTTGGTGCCGAGTCCACCACGCCGCTGTCGGAGCCGCTGATCACCGGCACGTTCGCGGCCGGCGGGGGCAACTCGGGATTCAACGCCCCGGCCAACGTGATCCCCCGCGCCGCATCGCTGGGGGCATTGATCGCGGGCAGCCCCAATGGACTCTGGCGTTTGTTTGTTCAGGATTTCATCAGTAGCGATGGAGGCAGCATCGCAGGCGGCTGGGAGCTTGAGTTCGGCGACTTCGGCCTGCCAACCACGCCGTCATCCCCGTCCACATTCACGTACCAGGGCCGCCTCGAAGGCGGCGTGACCACCGGCACCATCAACGCCCGCTTCAGCCTCTGGAGCCACCCTTCGTTCGGTGCCCTTGGCAACCGCCTGGCCGCGCCGGTCACGGTGAGCGGCATCGCCGTCACGAACGGTCTGTTCACCGCGCCGGTGAACCTGGGTGTGCAGGTGCCGACGGACATCCAAACCTGGCTTCAGGTTGAGATCTCCAGCCCCGCCGGTGCGCCGTTTGTGGCCCTCACGCCGCGCCAACCGATCACCACGACACCGCTGGCCGGTGCGGCCAGCGCCCTGGGCCGATCGACCGCGCTGCCCGCCGGTGACGTGGTCATCAGCGGGCCGCAGGGCGTGCTCCAGACTGGCTCGCTCACGCTGCGGGCGCCCGGTGCTTTGTCTGCCGACGACTCCGGCTCGCCCGGCGGCCTGCTCCGCCTCGTGGCGGGCAACGCCAACACCGCCGCCGCGACGCCGCCGGTGGGCACTTCGCTGAACAACGACATCCATCTCATTGCCGGGCGTAATCAGTTTACCGACGATTGGAACGGCAACATCCAGTTCTTCGGCGGCGCCAGCCAGTTCGAGCGGATGCGCATCGTCGGCGACAACGGCTTCGTCGGCATCGGCACCACCAACCCAGTCCAAGCCCTCGACGTCCGCGGCAGCATCGCCCTGGGCACCACCGGCGAGCTCCGCGCCGCCAGCGGCGAAGAGAACCTCCGCATGCTCCGCGGCACGCTCAACGCCAGCGGCACGATCGCCGTCGGCTCCGGCTTCACCGCCTTCCGCACCGGCCCCGGCACCTACCAGGTGAACTTCACCACCGCGTTCAGCGGCGCGCCGACGGTCACCTTCACCCCCTGGAACGCGTCGCTGTACGTCTTTATCTCCGGCACGACCAACAACTCGGTGACGGTCAACGTCCGCAACACCTTCAACGCCGCCACCGACGCGCCCTTGAACTTCATCGCGATCGGGCCGAGGTGAGGGGGGGAGGGGGGGAAGGCATCGAGGGACCGAGGGATCGAGGGGAAAGGCACTGGGCACTGGGCATGCGGCATCAGTCGTTCTGATCTGCTGAAGGCTGATGACTGACCACTGAAAGCTCCCGTGGGGCAGGCGTCCCGCCTGCCTGCCGCAGACTCCCGGCGACCGCTTGTCACGCGGCGAGGGCGGCGGCCTTGCCGCACTCGGGGCACGGGGCAGCCGCGCTGAGGCCGCGCAGGTCGTAGCCGCAGGACTGACAGCCGCTGGCGAGTGCTCGCCGCCGCGCGACGATGCCGGAGCGGAGGAACGCGGCGGCGGTGAGCCCGATGACCAGCGGCAGCGGCCAGAGCAGCACATCGACGCTCATGATGCGATTGCCGGTCAGCGAAAACTGTCCAATGCCGAAGCTGTATCGAGTCCGCGTGGCGTCGATCCGCGCTGTGTCCACGCCGACCCACACTTGTGATTGCGCGTCGCTGCCCGCGTATGTCGCCGGTTCTTTGTTGAGCTGTGCCGTGAGCGTCGCGATGCGGTCATCCCTCGTGTTCCTGCGCCAGTGGGCGACCCGGTCATCGACACCCCAGGTTGTCCAAGCGCCCGGATCCACGAAGCCCCACCAACCCGACGCGAGCCACACCGCGCCGGCAAGCACGCCGAGTGACAGCATCGCCCAGCCGATCGCGCGGCGTTTGCGGCCGATTCTTCGGCGTCTCGGTCTCTCGGGCTGAGCGGCTTCGGTCGCGGGGCTCATGGTGCAGTCTATGGGCGGGCGCCTCGACCGGTTGCTGCAAGGCCCGGCTGCCGTGACGGTTGCTCGTTGTGAGTGGGGAGCGATCAGTGATCCAGCACTCGCCGCGAGTCTGCGGGAGGCAGGCGGGACGCCTGCCCCACACCCAGCACTCAGCACTCAGCACTCAGCACTCAGCACTCAGCACTCAGCACTCAGCACTCAGCCTGCTCTGTTGAAACCTCCCACGCCCTTCGGCCAAAGCGGGTGGGCGACGGGTTCTTCAGCCCGAAGGGCTGCCCGCCAGTAGCCGGGGTGTGGAGCGAGTCTTCGAGCGACACCCCCGGTCTGCGGCGTTGAACCCCTGTACCCCGAAGGGGTACGCGTCGCCGGCTCCAGGACATGCACCCCTTCAGGGTGCAAAGCAATCGCCGGCAGTCTCCGGGGGTTTCGCTCGAAGACTCGCTCAACCCCCGGCTACTTTCGGCCAGCCCTCCGGGCTGAAGAACATGGATTCAACAGAGCACACTCAGCACTGAGCCCTCAGCACGCCCCGCTTGTCCTCGAACATCTTCTCCAGCCGATTCAAAAAACCCTCCGCCCCCGGCAGCTCATGCCCAAGCGCAACCAGCAAGTCGATCATGCCGAGGTAGTCCTCGGTATGAATGAACTCGCGCTCGCAGCGGGCCGGGCCAAGCGTCTTCGCGTCGTACGTTCCGGCCTGATGCTCGCTGAGGTGCGGCATGTTGTGGTAGTTGCCCAGCGGCAGGCAGATGCACGTCGCGTCGTAGCCGTACGCGCAGAAGACCGACGCCTCGCACGCGCCTCCGGCCATGAGCTTGCGTTGCCACGGGCGCTTGGCCGAGTCTCGCGCGGTCTCCGCCGCACGCGGCACACTTGCCCCACCAAAGATCGCCTCAGCCCGCGCAGCGCACGCCGCGGTGAGCCAAGGTGAAAAGATGCTGATGCGATCGCCCACGCGAACGATCGGCCCGCCGCCGACGGGCGAATCCGGGAACGCTCGCGAGTTCTCCAGCGCAATCACGCGCGAGCCCTTGGGCATGGTCTGAAGCTTCGCCGCGGCGATCGCGCCCACGAAGCCGATCTCTTCAGCGCGAGTGAACAGCAAACGCACATCAACCCCAGCGGCGAGGCCACCGGATTGGCGGGCGGCCAGCAATCGATCCATCGTGCACAGGGCCGCGGCCAGCGCCGCCAAGTCATCACACGCCGGGGCGTGCAGCACGCCGTCGATGATCTCGCTGTCGGGCGTGTCCCATCGCCCGACGCAGCCGACATCAAGGGCGCTGCCGCGATCGGCGGTGTCGCCGGTGAGTTCGGTGAGGTAGTGCTTCCCGGCGGGTGAGGATTGGCCGGCATCGCCGATCAGCCGGGCGCTGACGCGCTCGTTGGTGGCGGTGAAGAGGGTGATGGGGGCGTCGAGGAAGAAGACGTCGTTGACGCCGCCGCGGAACGAGAGCTCGAGCGTGCCGGGGCCGATGACGCGTTCGACGACGAACGCGGGATGGTCCATGTGGGCGGTGATGTAGAGCGGCGCGTTGGACGAGCGGGCGTCCGATGCCGTGGAGCTTGACGAAGGCGCGAATGCGACGGTGAGGTTGCCCGCATCGTCGGACGACAGCGCGAGCCCGGGCCGCGCGGCGACCCAAGCGCGGATCGCGCTGGCGACGCGCCATTCCTGGCCGGTGGCGGTGGGGATGTTGGTGATCTCGACGAGCGTGTCCAGCTCGCTCTGGCGCGGATGAGTCATGGGAGCGATGGTAGATCCAGGGGCGTGGCGGCGGTGGCGGTGCGCGGTGCGATCGTCCAGGGTCGGTGCAACCGGGTGGGAGGATTGGCGTGCGTTGCCTATGCTCGGGTTCACTCGCTCCGGTTGACGGCCGGGCCCGGTGCACGGATGGCCCGTGAACCTGGTCAGGGCTTGATCGCAGCAGCCATAAGCGGAGCAGTCCGGGTCGC
>JALHNK010000093.1 GCA_022843565.1 Phycisphaerales bacterium | reverse complement strand
GCTGATTTCCATCAGCTGGATCAGCGAGCCCGGCAGCGGCTCCAGGCTTGTCACGCACACGCCGCGCTTGCGGGCGCTCTCGATGAGATCGACATCCGCGAGGCGCTGGGCCGCGTCGGGCAAGCTCGCAAACGGGCCCGGCGATCCCAGAAAGAAGACGCACGCCTCGCCGCTGGCCGCGGCGTTGCCAGAACCCGCCATCGCTCCGGCGCCCGCCAGCGCGGCACGCAAGTCATCACCCGCGCTGTCAGCGCCCAGCCGCGTCGCCAGGGCCATCGCGCCGCCAGCCTGGGCCGAGCCCACGCGAAGCGCGCCGCGCCACGCGCGAGCTCGAAGCGCGTCGATGATCGCGCGGCCGAGCGACTCCTGTGCCGGCGAGAGCCAGAGCGTGATGGCGGGCGACTCCATCCCCAGCGGTGGCTCCCCGGCAGCGGTTCGCGGCGGCGATGTGGGGTCGCGATCGGTCATGGGCGTTCCGCAGTCTATCGCAACGGCCCGCGCGATGCCCGCCGGGCCCTCTACGATAGAAGCGTTGACAAGTGAAGATCAGCGCGCCAAGGCGACCGCCGGCGGGTAACCGTCCGGAGGAAAGTCCGAGCACGACAGGACACGATGGTGGGTAACACCCACCCGGCCCGACACATGAGCCAGGGCCGAGGGACAGTGCCACAGAGAAGATACCGCCGATGGCCGCGATTTCGGACACTCGTGTCCGGCATCGCGGATCAGGTAAGGGTGAAAAGGTGCGGTAAGAGCGCACCGCTCGGCTGGTGACAGACGAGGCATGGCAAACCCCATCGCGTGCAAGGTCACGCAGACGCCTCGATCGGCTCACGCCGCTCGACCGCCGATCCGGCGGACACGCTTCGGCTCGCAAGAGCCGAAGTCAGGCGTCGGGTAGACCGCTCCAGCCACGCAGCAATGCGCGGCGCAGAGAAATGGTCGCCGCCTCGCGAAGGTCCGGCTTCACATCGCCCCCGTCAATGGAGCAGGTGAACCCGGAAACCACGCGACGGCACAGAACTCGGCTTATACGGCGCGCTGGCTCACTTTCTATACCGCAGGCCCGGAGCAAACGCTCTGGGCCTGTGGCCGTTTTGGGAGCGGCGAAGGCAAAGCAGCAAAGCAGCAAAACAGCAAAGCTCAAATTCAAACCCTGACCTGAAAATCCGTCCGACGAAGCCACCGCGAGCCGCGGGAGCCGCCGACGCCGCCGACGGCCGATTCAATTTGCTGTTTTGCTGCTTTGCTGCTTTGCTGCTTTGCTGCTTTAGACTTCGCCCCCTCACCCCAAACTCGCCCGCTCCCGCGCCAGCAGCTTCGCGACCTCGACAGCGTCCTCAAGCGTCGCCGTCAGCTCGCCCGCGCCGCGCCCGCGCTGGATCGCGTCGATCAGATGCCGCACCTCGTGGTCATAGCCGCTGCCCTCGGGCAGCGCGATCGTCTCGCTCGCGCCGTTGCGATGCAGCAAGAGCGTGGGCGTGCGGCCGATGTCAAAGTCCGCGGTGGCGTGCTCGAAGACGACGACGAATCGCATGCGGAACCCGAAGCCGGGGTGATGGTCCTGCCCCCACTCGCTCATCACGTGCGGGCGCACGCCATCGTGTGCGGGCGCGGCCTCGTAAAGCGTCGTGCCGTGGGCGAGCCCGCCGCGCGAGACGACGCCCCGCACGCCGCCGAAGAGCCAATGCACAAAGTCGGCGTCATGAATATGCAGGTCCATCAGCGGGCCACCGGTGCGCGTCATGTCGCGATAGAACTCCATCCCCCAGTCCGGCGGCGATCCCAGCCGCTGAAACGTCGCGCTGCGAATCGCGCCCAGCGAGCCATCAACCACGCGTTCCTTCAGCCACGACCACCCGGGCCAGAACCGCATGCACATCGCCGGCATGCACAGCTTTCCAGCGGCGCGAGCCGCACCGGCGAGCGTCTCGATATCGCGTGCGTCCAGCGCCACCGGCTTCTCGCACAGCACATGCTTGCCCGCGGCAAGCGCCGCGCTGGCCATCGCAACATGCGTGTCCGTCGGCGTGCAGACGCTGACAAGATGGATCTTCGGATCGGCAAAGATCGCCGCCGCGTCCGCGTGCGTACTCACCTCTGACCGATCAAACAGCTCCGCGCGAGCCGCGCCGGTATCAAAGTTGCCCGCGGGCGCGACCGTGGAGAGCGTCGCCGCCTCCGTCGCAAACCGCCCATCGGCGATCGCCACCACGCGGCAGTCAAACCCCGCTGCCCGCGCCGCCTGATACGCCGCCAGATGCGTGCGCCCCATGAACCCAAAGCCGACGATGCCGATGTTGACAGTGCTCATATGGTCCTTCGTGTCTCGCTCACCCCCGCGCGTCTCACCAGGCGTGAGACAAGCGTGAGTATCTGGCCGCAGGCTTCAGTTCCTGGTTCACACACGGGATCGCCCCGGCGGGCCGTGTGGTCAGCGTCGGGATCTGTCGCGTGCGTTCGTCGCTCATGACATTCGCTGCACCATCGTCGCCGCCTTGCGGATGTCCTCAGCGCGCGAGCCGCCGGCCTCTCGCTCGATCATCCGATCTACCACCGAGCCGCCCTCGCGCAGCACGCCGAAAAACTCACTCCAGCGCACCTCGCCTTCACCGGCGGGCACTTCGCTACCCCAAGTGCCCGGCGTCTTGGTCTTGACCGCGTCCTTGACATGCACCTGCACCGTCCGCGAAAGCAACGCCCGCAGCGCCGCGATCGGATCGCCCATCGCGTACAGCAGCATGTTCGCCGGATCAAAGTTCACACCCGCGTGCGGGCGCTTCAAGTCGTCCAGCGCATCAAGCAGCGTCTCAGCGTTCTCCTGCCCGGTCTCAAAGCCCACGCGCACGCCGCGATCGTCAAACGCATCAATCACGCGCCGGAGCCGCTCGATCATCAGCGTCCGCTCGGCCCCGCGCTCGTGCGGGATGAAGCCCGCATGGAACGTCACCAGCCGAATCCCAAGGCGCGCCGCAAGCCGCGCGCCCGCGTTCGCCGTGCTGAGATTGTGCTCCCAGTGCTCATCCAGCCGCACGCCGCCGGTGGCCTTGATCGTCTCAAGCGTCGAGTAATCCTCGCCGCGAAAACCGATCATGCCGCTGGCGATCTCGATACCCGCGCCGCGCAACCGGTTGACGGTCTCAATCTCACTCCACGTCCCGTCCAGCAACGGCTCAAACGCAAGCTGCGTCGCGCTCACGCCGCACGCTCGCAACTTCTCCGTCAACTCCGCCGGCGACGTCGGCTGGAGCGACCATGAACAGACGCCCAGACGCGGAGAGTACACAGTGGTCATCGTGGTTCTCGAAGGATCAAGCACACATGCGAAAGAAGAAAACGGTGAGCGGATGAGACGTTATCGCCGTGAGGCACGCTTGACCGGTGATGCCGCGGGCGTCTTTCGCGTCGAAGCACTGCCATTCTGCTTCGCGCGGCCGCTGAGCACTTCACCACCCTGCCACTTCGCCGCTTTGCCGCTCGCCCGCTTCACCTCCACAATCGCATTGTCCATCTCGCTCGGCTTCCACCGCACAAAGCCCTCGATCGCCTGATACTCCGGCAAGCCGATCAGGTCATAGATCGCCGCCGTCGCGCTGTTCCGATCCTCCGCACGCTCCCAGAACTCGCGCGCATCCGGGCCCGGGAACAGCGCCCGGTCCTTCTGACTCTCGTGCTTGAAGATCGCCATCCGCTTGCGAGCCACCTCGTCCGGGCTCAGCGGCACCGCCATCTCGATCTCAAACGGCTCCCACTCCGCCCACGCCCCGCGATACAGCCACACCTCTGACGACTTCATCCACGCCTTGTCGCGCAGGCGATGAATCGCAGTAATCACCGCGGACAAACACACCCGATGCGTCCCGTGCGGATCGCTCAGATCACCGGCGACATACACCTGGTGCGGCTTCACCCGCTCCAGCAGTTCCATCGTGATGCGGATGTCTTCCTCGCCGATCGGCTTCTTCTTCACACGCCCCGTCTCGTAAAACGGCAGGTCAAGGAAGTGGATGTTCTCCGGCTTCACGCCGCTGTACCGCGCCGCGCTGCGGGCCTCGGTCCTGCGGATCAATCCCTTGATCATCTGAAGCTCGGCGCTATCGATCTCGCCGGCGTCCTTGGTCTTCACGAAGCTCAGGATCCGGTCCTCGATCTTCTGGACCTCTTTGCCACCAAACATCTTGAACGCGCGGCAGAACTCCGCCACAAAGTCCGCATGTCGCACCGCGTTCTCATCAAACACCGCGATGTTACCGCTGGTCTGATACGCGACATGCACCTCGTGCCCCTGCTCGCACAACCGAATGAACGTCCCGCCCATGCTGATCACGTCGTCATCCGGGTGCGGCGAGAACACCACCACGCGCTTTGGAAACACCTCAGCCCCCGCGCCCCCAGCCCCCCCGCCGGCACCGTTGCGAGCGTGCTCGCGCCGCTCGTCACGCTGCGCCTCGGTCGAGTTCGCGTGCGAGGGCTTGCCACCCGGCCAGCCGGTGATCGTCGCCTGCATCGCGCGGAAGACCTCGATGTTGATGTCGTACGCGCCGCCGCGCCGCGTGCTGAGCAGCTCTTGCAGGCCGTGCTCGTTGTAGTCCTCTTCGGTGAGCTTCAGGATCGGCTTCTCAAGCGTGCGCGAGAGCCAGATCACCGCCTTCTTGGTCTGCTGCGCATCCCACGCCAGCCCGAAACGCTCCATGCTCGACAGGATCCAAGGCGTCTTGAACCGCGTCAGCTCCGCGGCGCTCGATGGATCAAGGAACATCTTCGCGTTCGGATGGTCCTGCAAAAAGCTCGCCGCGACGTGCGTGTTGATCTCGTCCTCAACGGCGCGCTTGATCACCCCCGCCTTGTGCTCGCCAAACGCCAGCAGCACCACGCGCTTGGCCGCCAGGATCGACCCCACGCCCATCGTGATCGCCTTGCGCGGCACGTTCCACTCACCGAAAAAGTCACTCGCCGCGTCGATACGCGTCACGCGATCCAGCGTGATCAACCGCGTCTTTGAGTCGCGTGCCGAGCCCGGCTCGTTAAACCCGATATGCCCCGTGCGCCCGATGCCCAGGATCTGCAGATCAATCCCGCCATGGCGGCGCATCAGCGCCTCATAGCGCTCGCAGAACGCGCCGACGTTCTCCATCGCCAGCGTGCCGTCGGGAATATGGATGTTCTCAGGCCGAATATCGATGTGATCAAAGAGATACTCGCGCATGAAGCGGTTGTAACTCTGCAGCTCCCCCGGCTGCATCGGCCAGTACTCGTCCAGGTTGAACGTCACCACGTTCGCAAAGCTCAGCCCCTCTTCAACGTGCAGCCGCACCAGCTCCTCGTACACGCCCTGCGGCGTGCTGCCCGTCGCCAGCCCCAGTACCGCCTGCTTGCCCTGCTCGGCGCGCGTCCGGATCACCTCCGCGATGTCCTGAGCCACCGCCTTGCTCGCCGCGGCGCTGCTGGCAAACACCGTCACAGGGATTTTCTCGATCCCGCGTGCCAGCTCCGTCGGCCCGATCGGGTAGCTCGGGCGTCGGCTGGCAGAACCCTCGGATCGGTCACTGGACGCGGCTTTGGTTCGGCTCATCGGTGCTCCAGAACAGCGGCTCCCGCCCTCGCCAGCCCGGTGGCGCACGCGTCGGCCGAATCTTCTATAATCTTACCGTGATCGACACAGACCGCAAGCCCAAACGAAAAAACGCACCGGATTGTTCCGGTGCGTTTGGTGGTCGGCGGGATGTCTCTGGACGCCGCGCCGCCCCCAGGGCAGGCGACGCCGCGGGGCGTGGGGACAGATTACTTCTTCTTGGCCAGCTTCATGGCGGCGTCAAACGCCGCCGCGGCGGTCACGCCGTCGTCGAACGAGGCCAAGTGCGTCTTGGCCTTCTTCTGCACCGCGTCGGCAAAGGCCACGAGCTGCTTGTTGAATCGCACGTCATGGGCCTCGCACGCGATCACTTCGGCCTTGCCGCCCAGGTCCTTGAAGACCAGCTCCGAGGGCTTCTCGTAGTCATAGAAGAACATGCCCTTATCACCGACCAGCGCCAGCGTAAAGCGGCAAGTCTCGGCCCAACCGGCGTAGATGCTGCCGGCGACGCCGGGCTTGATGCCGCTGGCCTTCGAGGCCTTGACGCTCTTGACCAGCACGGTGCCGGCGGTCTCGGTGCGGCCCTTCCACTTGTTGGTGAACACAGCGCCGAGGGTCTTGCTCGGGCCGGCCATGAAGTGGAACAGGTCGATCGAGTGGCTGCCCATGTCCAGGTACGCGCCGCCGCCGGACTTCTTGGGCTCGCTGAACCACTTGGTCTCGTGCCCCGGCAGGTCGCAGGCGAAGGCGTTCTCCCAGCGGACCGGCGTGCCGATCTTGCCGCCGGCGGTGTGCCGGAGCATGTCGTGGACCGCAGGGACGAAGCGGTGGCAGTAGCCGACGAACGCGGGCGTCTTCTTGTACTTGCGGCTCAGGCTCGCGAGCTTCTTGGCATCCGCGAGCGTGTGGGCCAGCGGCTTCTCGCTGAGGACGGGAACGCCGTGCTTGAGCGCGAGTTCGACAAGCGGGATGCGGGCGCTGGGAGGCGTGCAGATGATGACGCCATCGATGAAACGCTCGGCCTTGTTGGCCTTGAAGAGCTCGGCGGCGCTGGCGAACGTCTTGGCGTTCACGTCCTGCGCGAGCTTCGCGGCCGCGTCGGCATTCAGGTCAACCACCGCGCTGAGGGCCAGCCGCTCGGGCGAGGCCTTGATCGCGCCAGCGTGAGCGCCCGCGATGCCGCCGGCGCCGATGATTGCCAAACGAAAGATCCCGTCTGCCATAATCTGTTCCTTCGAGGTTGGTTGTCCGGAGCGCTCACGGGGCGAACCCCGCCGAGCGAGATTGTTGTTCATTCACTCACACGCCCGTCGCTGTCCTCCGGTGTCCGGAGAGTCCGCGTGAGGCGGGGAGGTTAGGCGTATGCGTCAAGGCATTTCCAAAGCGGCGTTCATTCTCGCGGCGTTTGCCGGTCTTTCGCTGAGCGGGGCGTGCGCCGAGCAACTGCCGAGCCTCCCCTCGCTCCCAAAGCCCCCGTCGGTGCCGTCCGTGCCGTCGGTGCCGAAGCCGGCGCTCCCCAGCGTGCCCAAAGCCCCAGACCCCGCCGACGAGGCCCGACGCGCCGCCGAAAAGGCCATCGAGGACGCTCGCAAGAAAGCCGAAAACGCCCTCCCCGCCGTTCCGGCCAACACACGCCCCGAGGTCCGCGGCGTCTGGGTCACCACCACCGCCAACGACGCGATCGCCAACGCCAAAAACACCGGCGAGACCATGAAGCGTTTGCGGGAGATCGGCATCAATACCGTCTATGTCGAGACGTGGAAGAACGGCTACACGCAGTTCCCAAGCGCCGCGCTGAAGAAGGTCATCGGCGTTGACCGCCGCCCGGCGCTCATGAAGAGCGACCCCAGCGACACGCCCGAGACGATCCGCGCCGAGGGTCGCGACCTTCTCGAAGAAACACTGATCGAGGCCCATCGCAACGGCCTCATCTACGTCGCGTGGTTCGAATACGGCTTCATGGCGGCGCACAAGGACACCGACAACCACCTCCGCCGCATGTACCCGCAGTGGCTCTCGCGCGACATCAAGGGGAACGAGGTCGCTCCCAACGGCTTCGTCTGGATGAACCCGCTGCACCCCGAACCCCGCAAGCTCCTCATCGATCTCGTCGTCGAAGCCGCGAAGAACTACGACCTCGACGGCGTGCAACTCGACGACCGCATCGTCTGGCCCTATATCAATATGGGCTACGACGACTTCACCAAAGCCGCGTACGCCAAAGAGAACGACGGCAAGGAGCCGCCGGCGGATCACAAAGACCCCGCCTGGATGCGCTGGCGCGCCGACAAGGTCAACGAGTACGCCAAGATGTTCACGCAGACAGTTCGCTCGGAAGTCCCCGGCGTGCAGATCAGCCTGAGCCCCGCGGTGTATCCGTGGTGCTTTGAGAACTATCTGCTCGAGTGGCCCAAGTGGGCGTCATGGACCAAGGCCGACGCGATGAAGCTCAGCGACTCGAACGCCACGAACACCGCGCCGCACTGGGACGAATACATCCCGCAGAACTACCGCTACAACTACCCCGCGTTCGAGGCCACGTGGAAAGACCAGGTCAAGCACATGAACCAGCTCGGCGGCGGCAAGGTCAACGACCTCCTGGCCGGCATCATGAGCACCGGCAGCGAGCCCAAGCCCGTCGCGTGGGACGATCTGCGCAAAGCCGTCGATTACACGCGCGCCAGCGGCGCCGGCGGCCATGTCTGGTGGTTCAGCAAAGGCACACTCGATGTCTACCCCGAGCAGACCAAGGCCCTCTACAACGGCTGGATCGAGTCGCCCCGCTTCCCGGCCGGCTGGCGCGAACCGAGCGTGAAGTTCACTCGCGACGAGACCGAGACCTACACCAAAGATGGCAACCTGCGCTGGCTCACCAGCACCATGAAGCCCGGTCGCTATCGCACGATCATCCACGACGGCACCCGCTGGTCGTACCTGCCGGGCACGACCGATGTCGGCGAGGCCGCGATCAAGTCCGGCGTGTCGGTCATCGTGCCCCCGACCGCCAAGCAGGTTGAGATGATCCGCGATCGGCGAGTGGATCGCGTCTCCAAAGCGACGAACCCGCCCGCCAAACCGTGATCGCAAAAACCAGTGCCCCGTGGCCCGCGATAGACCTGTGCCGTCGCACCTTTGGACTCCGATGAGTCCCGGTGCGACGCACATTTTCCCAAGGGCACACAAATGAAGTCATCCATCGCTTTGACCTGCCTCGCGGCGGGCGCGGTCGCGTTCCACACATCCACCGCCCTCGCTCAAACCCTCACCACCGCGCCAAACGCCAACACCAACGTCAACGGCGGCTTTGGCGGGGCCCAGCCCCTCACCTCCACCGTCGGCTCCGGCGCTCTGGGCAGCCGCAGCCAGCAGCTCTACATGGCCTCGCAGTTCGGCAACCTCTCGCCCCTGGGCAACTCGATCACCGAGATCCGCTTCCGCCCCATCGAAGCCCCCTTCATCTTCGCCGGCAACACCATCACCGCGACCAACCTCACGATCACCCTCTCGACCACCCAGCGCAACGACGCCGGCATGAACCAACTCAGCACGACGTTCGACTCCAACGTCGGCGCCAACGCTCAGGTCGTCTACAGCGGCGCGCTGACCCTGATGACCCAGGCCACCACACTGCCCAACGGCACCTTCGCCTTCGACTACATCATCACCCTCCAAAACCCCTTCAACTACAACCCCGCCGACGGCAACCTCCTGCTCGACATCACCGTCCCCGCCGGCAACACCGTCCGCGGCAACAGCCCCTTCGGCGGCTTCGCCCGCTTTGACACCACCAACCCCGCCAGTCCCGACGGCACCGCCAGCGTCTTCACCAATGGCCCCGGCATCACCGCCACCGGCATCTACACACTCGGCGGCGCCGTGACGCAGTTCGTCTCCACACCCATCCCCGCGCCGGGTGCCGCGGCGCTGCTCGGCCTCACCGGCCTCCTCGCATCACGCCGCCGCCGCTCCTGATTCCCTGCGACACAACCAACTCTCTATCCAACGGCCCCGCGGAGCGATCCTGGGGCCGTTTCGCGTTCGCGGTCCGCCGGTGTCAGCGTGCGTCGTCCTGGGCTTCGCCGAGGCGTCCGATCATCCTGCTCCAGCGTTTGCGAAGGGCTTGCGGGTCTTGGTTGAGGTGTTCTGCGATCTGCGACCAGTCCATCCCGCGCAGGCGCAGGCGGGCCAGTTCGCGATCGTCATCGGTCAGCGCCGCGTCCACCTGCTCGCTTGTCTCGGAGTTCACCGCCGGCGTTGATGGATCAATGGCGTGCCCTCGCGCCGCGCCTCGCGTGTCGGCGAGTTGCTCGACATCGCGCTGGCCCGATGCGTGGTCGTGCCCGCGGGGGCCGCCGCGCTTGAGGGCCTGATCCGATCGCGCGATCGACGCGAGCTTTGATGCCACAACGGTGCGCAGATACGCGACGAGCTGCTGCTCGGACTCAAACGCGATCGCCCCGGCGCGCTGGTCGGCGATGAACGAGCGAGCGATCGACTGGCAAACGTCGGCCGATTCGCGAAAGTCGCGCAGGCGTCGCCCCATGCCGGATCGCACGAGCAGCCGCACAAGGCGCAGCAGTTCGGAGAACGCCGCGTCGTCGGCGTCTGATGTGCCGCCGCGAGCGCCCGAGAGCAGGTTGTGCAGGCTGTCATCAGGCATGTGGTCAAAATTCTGGGTTCAGCGGTCACACGCGGTCAAAGACGGCGCTCGGGGGGGGGAGGGAGACAGGGGCGTTCCGAGGGCTGCGAGCGGACATCCGGGCGATCGTGCTCGCACCTCGCAGCGCGACGCCGGGAGAAGTCACGTTTCCGGCAACGGGCCGACCGACACGACCAGAGCGGGCGATGGTGTTTGACTCCCCGATGCCGATCGCGGCGCCGGACAAGTGAGCACCACTTCTCGCTAGGATAGCGAAGAAGGCTCACCGCCACGATGATGCCGCACAGCCCGAACAACGAGCCCGATTCGCGCGTTTCTGACGCCATCGGGGCGGTGCGCGTGCTCTGGACCGCCGCCCGCCCGCCCGCGATTGACGAAGTCCTGACGCGCGCAATCCTCGCCGATGCCACTGCGAGCGGCTCGCTCCTTGCCGAAGTCCTCAGCGAAGACATCGAGCAGCGCCGCCGGCGCGGGCTCTCATGCGGGCTTCTGAACTACGCGCAGCGCTGGCCGGTGATCGCCAGTAACGGGCCCGCCCGGCGCGCGGCACTCGCCGGCGAGTTCATCGACCAATGCCGCGCTGGCGAGATTGGCTGGGTCGAACACGTCCGCAGCGATCTGCACTCGCGATACCCGGATCTGCGGGCGGACATCGACGCCGTCGCGACGATCGCGATGGTGGTGCAGGGCGATGAGCTTCTGGACGCGTCGCGCCACGGGCCGGGCAGCCGCGTGGGCAAGTACAGACTCGACGCGCTCCTGGGCGCTGGAGCGTTCGCACACACCTGGCTCGCGTGGGACGAGCAGCTGCGTCGGCACGTTGCGTTGAAGCTGCTGCGAACCGTCGACGCGCGTGACGGGGCGCGTGACGGTGCGGCGCACGAGCGTGTGCTGACCGAGGCCGCCGCCGCGGCGGGCCTGGATCACCCGGCGATCGTGCGTGTCCACGAGGCCGGACACATCGACGGCGTGTGCTTCATCGATGCGCAGTTCATCGGACGCATCGAGAACCAAAGCCCGATCGCCGGGAGCGTTGACGCGCCCCCGCCGCGTGCGGTGTCTCAGACCGCCGAGGATCTTGTCGTCGTCGGGTCGATGCCGGCGCAGCGCGCCGCACGCCTGGTCTGCGTCATCGCCGGTGCCGTCGCCGCGGCACACGCGCGCGGGATCACGCATCGCGACATCAAGCCCGCGAACATCCTCATGACCGCAGCGGGCGACCCGATGCTCTCGGACTTCGGCCTCGCCGCGATCGACGCACCGGACGAGCCGCGAGGCCGCGCGGGCGAGCCCAGATCAGCCGCAACGTCGCAACCCGAAACACGCCGCCGCATCGCCGGTACGCCCGCGTATCTCGCGCCGGAGGTCGCCCGCGGCGAGGCCGCGACGCCACTCTCAGATATCTTCTCGCTCGGCTGCACGCTGCGGGCGCTGCTCACCGGCGTAGCACCCAGAACACAGAACAGCGGCGCGACCGTTGCGTCGCCGATACGAGAGATGCTCGCTCGCATCGGGCGCGAGCCACTCTCGCCGCTGGTTGGCACGCATTTGGCGCTTCCCGTCGCACTCGCCCGCATCGTTGATCGCGCGACGGCGCACGAGCCCGCGGCACGCTACACCTCCGCCGATCGCCTCGCGGCAGACCTCCGAGCCTTCCTTGAGCATCGGCCCGTCGAGGCCGACCCGCGCGGGCCGCTGCATCTGGTGGGCCTCTGGACGCGCCGCCATCGAACCGGCGTGCTCATGACAACCTCGCTGGTTCTCGTTGCCGGCGTCTTGACGTTCGCGTTCATCAGCCGCATCGCCAACGAGCGCAATCGCGCGCTCGCCGCCGAGCGACTGGCCGAGACGCGCCGGGACGAAGCGATCGCGGCGAACGAGACGATCCTGCAGATGAACCGCTTCGTCTCTCGCATGTTCAACTCCACACGCGGGCAACGCGACTCCGCAGCATTCACCGTCATCGACGCCATCCGCCTGGGCGCGGGGCGCGTCGATCGCACGTTCTCCGATCGACCCCTGGCCGCCGCGGCGGTGCAGCACTTCCTCGGCCAAGCCGCGGCGAGTTCCGCCGACTTTGAAACCGCTCGAAAGCAACTCAGCGCAGCGCTGGAAACTCGCCGCAAGGCGCTCGGGCCAACACACCCGGACACGATCTCAACGCTCCGGCAATGGGGCGAGATGCTGAATGCGAGCGGGCAGAAGGCCGAAAGCATCGAAGTCTTTGCTCAGATCGTGCAACTGCTGGGCGAAGACGCGGCGCTGACGAACGCCGACGGGCTCTACGCGCTGGCTCAGGTTGGCGGCGCTGCGACGCTGCGGCGCGATTTCGTCGAAGCACGCCGCGTGCTTGAGCGTGTCGCGGATGCTTACAAGAAGTGGCCCGGCGACGGCTCGGCGGATCACCAAAACGCGTTGAATCGATTGGTGACGCTGTATCTGGCAACGCGCGATTTCACGCTCGCCGAGCAGACGCAGCGGCGCATCGTCGCGCTCAACACCAAGCTCCTTGGCGAGGATGACATCAGCACCATCAACTCGCTGACCGCCGTGGGCTTTGTGCTGCGCGAGGCCGATGGTGCGGGCAAGCGCGACGAAGCCCGCGCCGTCTACGCAGACGCGATCGCTCGCTACGTCCGCGTGGTCGGCGAAGCGAACCGGTACACCATCAACACGCGGCTCGAACTCGCGTTGACCGAGCTCCCCGACGACGACGCCGGAGCACTGGAGCAGGTCACCATCGTCGAGCCGCACGCGATGGCGCTGGCGGCGAACAACCAGAACCGCTTGAAGTTCGAATGGGTGCGCGGGCGGGCGTTGGTCGCCGCGGGGCGGCTCGATGATGCCGTGGTCGGGTTGCAGCAGGCCCTTGACAGTGCCCTCGCAACCATGGGCCCACGGGACGCCTGGACCAAACGCATCGCCAACGTGCTGACTGGCGCTTTGGAGAAGCTGGGGCGAAAGGGCGAAGCCGCAGCGGTGCGAGCCAAGGTCGCGGCGGCCTCCACGCCAGCAGCTCCCGCACCGCCCGGCGATCCGTCGGACGCCGACTGAATATTTCTGAGTCTTCCCGGTCACACAGCGTGTTGGCCTGCGCTGTTGAGTGTGCGGGTCATGGCCGAGGCCGTGGATCACTCCCGCGGCGTCACGAACGTGACGCGCCATCCCTGGAGCCTAAGCCGTGCACACGTGCGGCCAACTGAGAGAACACCATGAATCGCAATCGCTTTGCTCTCGTCGCCGCCGCCCTCACGCTCGCGGCCGGAGCCAGCACGTCCAACGCCCAGTGGACCGTCACCAATCTCCACCCGCCAGGATCGACCGAGTCCATCGCCTATGGCGTCAGCGGCAACCAGCAGGCGGGCACGACTCGCCTCGACGGGCTGCGACGTGCGAGCCTTTGGAGCGGCACCGCCGCATCGTTTGTCAACCTGCACCCGGCGGCGGCATCGCAGTCCTTCGGAACCGCCACCAGCGGAAGCCAGCAGGTCGGGGTTGTCCGCATTCGCGACAGCAATCACGCGTCCCTGTGGACCGGGACGGCCGACTCGTGGGTAGACCTGCACCCGGCGGAGGCGTCCAACTCGGGCGCCAATGCCGTGAGCGGCAATCAGCAGGGCGGGTTCGTACTCATTGGCAGCACCTATCGCGCCAGTCTGTGGAGCGGCACAGCCGACTCGCGGGTTGACCTCCACCCTGACGGAGTGTCAAGCTCGGAGATCTATTCCATCAGCGGCAATCAGCAGGGTGGAGCTGTCTTTGTGGGCGGCATGCGTCGAGCGGGCCTGTGGAGCGGGACGGCCGCGTCATTTGTGAATCTCCACCCGGATGGCCCGTCGACGTCTGCCATCTATGGCGTCAGCGCCAACCAGCAGGTGGGCGTGACCCAGCTTGACAATGTTGTTCACGCCAGCGTTTGGAGCGGAACGGCCGCGTCATGGGTCGACTTGCATCCGGCAGGCGCAACCTTCTCGATCGCCTATGCCGTCAGCGACAACCTGCAGGCGGGGTACTGCACCTTTGACTACTCAGACCGCGCCAGCCTCTGGAGCGGAACGGCCGAATCGCGGCTTGACCTCCACGCGTTCGTTCCGGCCTCGTTCTCCTCCAGTCGAGCCCAAGCGATGTACAGCGACGGGGTCAACATCTACATCTCCGGCAGCGGGTTCAACACGGAATCGGGCATTGAGGAGGCCCTGCTCTGGACCCGCCCAATCCCCGCGCCCGGCGCGGCGGCGATGCTCGCGCTCGGCGGACTGGTCGCTGCGACAAGGCGGCGCCCGCAGACCGCGCGTTGTCGCTGAGTCGCTGGTTTACCACCATCTGCGTACCGCCACTTCATCATTCACATCACCATCAACCCACAACGCCGCATACACGCGGCCACCTTTGAGGAGAGATCTATGGCAAAACTGCACA
>JALHNK010000092.1 GCA_022843565.1 Phycisphaerales bacterium | reverse complement strand
CAGGTGCAGCGCGCCGGTGGGCGAGGGCGCGAGGCGCGTGACCTCTGGAAGGTTGGTCGCCGGTGGAGTTGAGGGCGGCTCGCTCACGCACGCAGCGTACGGCCATTTCATCCACACCCGCCGGAACCGCCCGTACACCGAACACCGCCGCCTCTACAATGCGGTGTCGAACGATCGCGCACGGAGCCCACCATGGCCAAGCCCAAAGGTCCGAAATCCGCCACCACTTCTGCCAAAGGCGCGCCGCCCGCGGCCCCGCTGGCACACTTGCAGATGAGCGATGACCAAGTGACCCAGGCGCTCTTGGCATGCCCGGAATGGGGGCACGTCGGCGAGGCCATTCAGCGCACGTTCATCTTCAAGGACTTCGTGGTCGCGATGGCGTTCGTGGACAAAGCCGCGGCGGAGGCCGAGCGCCACCAGCACCACCCGGACATCCTCATCCGCTACAACAAGGTCACGATGACGCTCTCGACGCACGACGCCGGGGGGATCACGCAGAAGGACATCGATCTGGCGAAAACACTGGATGCAATGGCGTAGGGGAGCCTTCAGCCCTCAACTCAAGACCTCGGGGGTCGCGACACGCGGTTTTGGGTTCGAAGCTGACGGCTGACGGCTGATTCGGGTTTTCCCCTTGACATCGGCTGGTAGTTCGGGCAAACTGTTGGGGTGGGGTGGTCGACTGTGTCGGAGCCTTGGGGTCGTGGGGCTGGTCGAGGGTGGACAGGGTGAAGCCGGGCGTTCTGCCTTGGCTTGTGCAACGCGGGCTGTCGTGGCCCGAAGTCTGAACGCCCTCACACGGCGAGTTTCCGGAGAACCGAAATGAGTTCATTCTCGCTATCGCAATTGCTCATCGCCCGCGGCCGGAGCCGTCGCTCGGAGACTGGTTTCACGCTGATCGAGCTGCTGGTGGTGATCGCGATCATCGCGCTGCTGATCTCGATCTTGCTGCCAGCGCTGAGCCGAGCTCGAACGCTGGCAAAAATGGTCAAGAGCATGAGCAACGAGCGGCAGGCGAACATCGGCTTCGGGCAGTACCGGATTGACTCCAAGGGGTACACGCCGGCGGTGATGTCCTGGACGCGGACGTGGTACCCGCCGAACCCGTTGAACCCGGCCCAGGGGCTTGAGGGGCTCGCGACCTGGGGCTTTGGTGGCAAGAACAACGCGGCGTATTGGGCGGGGCGGGCGTTTGACATCGAGGCCGCCGATCGCCCGCTGAACCAGTATCTGGTGAGCAACGTGTTTGATGCGCCGGCACGTCCGCAGCAGATGGCCGCGAACGACCCTCGCCGCACGGCCGAGGTGTGCGAAGTGCTGAACGATCCGTCGGATCTGGTGACGTATCAGCGGACCTGGAACGCAGCGAACCCGACACCGACGGTGGGCATCAGCAGCTACGAGGACGTGGGCACGAGCTATCACTATCAGGTGAAGTGGTTCGACCCGATCTACGCCCAGTGGACCCGCCCGACGCTCGGCGGCGCGTTCTTCGGCGCGTTCAACTTCGGCGCGCAGCGGCTCCGCGTCAGTGATGGCTACGTGAGTTCGAAGATGGTCTGGCTGAACGACCAATACGCCGACGTCGTGGCCAACTGCACGAACCCGAACTTCCGGCTCAAGAACGGCTACGGCGATGTCAACAAGTCCGTGATGGCGTTTTTGGATGGGCACGTGGACTACCTTGAGGTCTACCCGGGCGCGACGCCTCGCTCGTTCAAGAACGAGAACTACACGTTCGTGTTTGAGAACTTGCGCGTGCCGCAGTGAGCGGTGGTTCAACTCATCGGCGTGACGCCGGCGGCGGTTCCGAGAGCGATGCGTTGAACGTCGAATGCCAGATGCTCGTGGGAGTGCGAACATGACAACCCAGGCCCCGCGTGAACGCCCGCGATGTGCCGCGTTCACGCTGATTGAGCTGCTGGTGGTGATCGCGATCATCGCGCTACTGATCTCGATCTTGCTGCCGGCGTTGGGCAAGGCCCGGACGCTGGCGCGATCGACGCTCTCGCTGAGCAACCTTCGCCAGCACGCCGGGTATCTCTCCAGCTACAGCAACGACAACAAGGAGCAGATGCTCAACCCGTTCGCACGCACCGGCCCGGGCGGATCTACGAGCGCGTGCGCCGCCAACAGCCTCTACTGGGTGTGGGCGCCTCGACGGACGTGTACGGTCGGCTGGCCGTATGGGCCCGGGTTCAGCAGCTCTGGCACTGAGAGCTACGGGTATCACTGGCTCGCGCACATGTTCTACTGGGACTCGGAGTCCCTTTCGCGGAACCCGATCATCGCGGCACCCGGAGACATCGCGCTGCAGACGTGGCTGCGCACCAACGCCGCGGCCCAATCGGACATCGAGTGGATCTTTCCGTCGTCGTACTGGTATCCGCCGGTCTTCTGGCAAGACGCCCGCCGATTTAGCGGCCCGACGCGATCACTCCCGCTGCCGATGAACGACTACTGGATCCGACGCAACCGGCAAACGGACATGACCAGCCCGTCGAACAAGGTCCTGCTGTTCGAGGGTCGCGACTATCTGCACCCCGAGCGGCCGATGTGGAACGACGCGAGGGCGAGCGTCAGGATCGCTGCGGGCGACGCGAGCGCGACGATCATCAAGATGCGCGACGTGATCACCGATACGTCGATCAGTTCGACGGACGCGAACATGCTCAAAGCGCCGTCGGGAACCTGGAACCCCGGCGAGGCGGAGATGGCCGGGTACCTTGAGTACGGCTTGCCGCAGGGGTTCAGTTGGACGTACAACGGCCCCGCCTATTTCTGGGCCACACGGGACGGGATCCGCGGGCGGGATTTCTTGCGTCGCTGATCCGCCAAGCTCCAGATTCCAATGCACTCACTCATCTCCGAGAAATCCCGCCAGAAGATGTCCGAGCCGGCCAAAGCCGCGGAGTCGTCGCGCGGCCTGAGCCCTCAGCGCAAGCGGCTCCTTGGGCTGTGCGCACTGCTGACCATCGTCGGCGTCGGGTCGGTGGTGTGGGCGCTGTGGGGCACTGAGGCGCCGGTGCCCAAAGCCGCCGAGGCGAAGGCCGGCGAGATCGCTGCGCAAATTCGCGAGCTTGAAGAGGCGGACAAACGCATGCGACCGCCGCTGGTCGAGACGCCGCCGGCGACCGCGAACGCGCCAAAGACCGACCCGACGATCGCACCGAAGAACCTGCGGAGTCGAGCGCCGCAGTAAGCACGCCTCCCCACTCTCCCCCGGTCCTACCGGGGGAGATGGCGAGTCTTCGAGCCAGAGGGGGCGTTCGGCTCCCAACGATTCGTGTGACAACGAGTCCATCGCAGCCCTGGCCCCTCCGCCGCGAGGCGCGGCACCTCCCCCGGCAGGAACCGGTGGAGGGTGACGCACAGGACGCTCGGATGCCGGTGCTGCGCCCAGTCCGCTGCGTGCTACTTGCCCAGTTGCGCCAACGTCGCGTCCATGAGCGCCTGGCTCTCGGCCAAGTCGCCCAGCGGCTTGACCGTGATGCGGATGCGGATGCCTGTGTGCAGCGTGAAGATGTGGATCTCCGAGGCGTTGCGATCCGCGGCTCCGGCGTACTCGCCGGTCAGGCGGCTCTCGCGTTCGGTGGTGAATCGCCCCATCACCGCGTAGCCCCGCATGGCCATCGCCTTCTCAGCCGCCGCCGCGGCGGTGAGGACGCTGACCTCCGGCCCCAGGTCGGTCATCAACGTGCCGAACGAGTAGCTCGCGGCGCGGCCGTCCTGACCGACGGACACGACCGACGTCTGACAAGCGCCGAGCGTGGAGATCAGCGACAGCGACGCGACGGTGACGATCACGCGGCAAGTTCTGAGCGCCCAGCGCCGGCGGCGATCGAGCGGGCGGGGAGTGGTCGTGCTTCGTGCGTTCATCGGCGGCGTCCTTGCGAGCGGGGCTTGCCGCGGCGTGCTTCGTCCCTGGCGCGGGGCGGCGCGGCACCCGGCGCGTTCATCACACTCTCCAGATCGGGCAGATGCAGCTCCAGACTGAAGTCCTGGAGCAAACGCGCCAGTTCCGCGTCAACCTGCACCACCGGGCCGGGCGCACCGCGTTGATGGTCGCCCGCCGGTGGGTCGTGTTGCTCAGGCTTTCGCAGCCCGCGGCGGCGCTCACTTGGCGACTTCACATCCGGGCGTGCGGCATCGCCCGGAAATCGCGACATCACGTCATCAACCTGGGCCAGAAGCTCCCGCAGCGCGTGCTCCTGCTGAGGGTCAAGGTCATGGCCGCTCCGCGACGGCCCGCTCGGCACACCGGTCGGCGGGCGCGTACTCGTGGCAGGTGATTGAGATGAGCGTGGCGAGGTGGCGGCCGTGGGCTCCGCGGCGTGCTGACCGAGAAGGATCTTCAGCCAGACGCCGACCTCCGCCGCGGGCAGTGGCACACGCTTAGCGAAGTCCGGGCGTTCGTTTCGATCGCGAGCCTTGGCACGCACGGGGCTGAGGCGGTGGTCGGTCGAGAGCTGCAGGAGGAACGACGCGCTGGTGAGCGACCGCAAGCCGCGCCGGGCGGCGACGCTGATGAGTTCACGATCGCTGGAGACGAGCGTGGCGTGCCTGCCGTGGTGAGAGGCGTTCATGCGATCGATCAGCAGATCGTCGGCCTGTCGGCCGGAGCCGGCGTAGACGATCTCGAGCGTGGCGTGCCCGCCGGTACCGGTCGGCGCGGGCCGCCCGCGCCCGGGGTGACCGTCACAGGCCAGGACCATGCGTCGCTTGGCATAGCGGCTGATACCGAGCAGGCGAACGAGGCCATCGACATCAATGCCAGCAATCTCCGGCGGGAGCACGCCGGTGGTGTGGAGCACGTTGGAGACGTCGACAAGGAGCATGGGGGGAGGGGAGGCGTGAGGCTTGCGGCCGTGCAAGCCCAGGCTGGGGTTTGATCGGTTCGTTTCGGGCTGAAGACTGACAACTGACAACTGAAGACTGACGTCTGCCGGCTGAAAGGCGGCCGCTGGCGACTGAAGGCTCCCCCGCGACTTGACCCGCCCCCCGTTGCCCCCTTTACTTCCCTCCTGTCCGCCGCGGCGCCTTGGGGCGTTGCGTGTGTGATCTGCGCGTCCGCTGGCCCCTTGCCGATTTGAGGAACGATATGGCGATCCGTGTGAAGTCTCGTAGCGGCGAATCCACCGACCAGATGCTGCGTCGGTTCAAGAAGCTCTGCGAGAAAGAGGGCTTGACGAAGGACATCAAGCGCAAGGAATACTACGAGAAGCCCAGCGAGCGTCGTCGTCGCGACATGCGCAAGGCCATCGGCCGTCGCATCCGCGAGGCGATGGAGCTTGCTGGCGAGTTGCCGAAGCGCCCGATGCGCGCCGGTCGCGGCGGGCCTGGTGGCGGTAGCGGCGGCGGGTTCGGCGGCAGCAGCGGCGGTGGCGGCGGCCGCATGTGATCGGTTCTGGCGGCCTTTCGGACCTGGGCCCACGGCTTTCGCGTGCGCCGGCCGATCCTGAACGCTCGCCAAACTTGCTCACACTTCTTGGCCCCGACTTTCCAAAATCGACTCAGTGTGTTATCGTTCGCGTCCCGTCATGCCCTTAGGTGGGCTTGGCGGGACGCGATCGTTTGATCGCGGGATCGTGGGTCATCACACCCGGCGGTCTGCCACACTCGGCTTACCCCTACGGAGGTCGCGCTTGAAGTTCACACTTGGGTTCCTCGACATGCTTCCCACCCAATCGTTCAGCCGTCGGCTGGCGACCATGCTTCCGACGCTTGCGGTCGCGATGGTCCTGTGCCTCGGCCTGTTCTCGACGCCCGGCGCGCTGGCGGCAGCGCCCGCGGGCGTGGATGTCCCGGTCTTCCAGAAGCCCGGCGGCGAGGCCAACCTTGTCATCCCGAATCTGAATGACGTCAAGTTCTTCGGTATCGGCGGGCATGATCTGCTGCTCACCGGATTCGGCGTGTCGCTGCTGGGCCTGCTTTTCGGCGCGGTGATGTTCGTCCAGCTCAGGAACCTGCCGGTTCACAAGAGCATGCTGGAGGTCAGCGAGCTGATCTATACGACCTGCAAGGCGTACATGATCCAGCAGGGCAAGTTCCTGGCCAAGCTCTTCCTCTTCATCGGCACCATCGCGGCGGTCTACTTCGGCGTCTTCGCGCCGACCACCGCCATCAACCCCGCCACCGGCGAGTTCCAGTCCGGCTTCAGCCTTGATCGCGTTGCGCTGATCATCGCGTTCGCCATCGTCGGTGTGCTCGGCTCCTATGGCGTCGCGTGGTACGGCATCCGCGTCAACACCTTCGCCAACTCGCGCACCGCCTTCGCCTCGCTCAAGGGCAAGCCCTTCCCCTGCTACGCCATCCCGCTCAAGGCCGGCATGTCCATCGGCATGATGCTTATCAGCGTCGAGCTGTTCATTATGCTCGCCATCCTCCTGCTTCTGCCCAGCGACCTGGCCGGCGCCTGCCTCATCGGCTTTGCGATCGGTGAGTCGCTCGGAGCCGCGGCTCTGCGTATCGCCGGTGGCATCTTCACCAAGATCGCCGACATCGGCTCCGACCTCATGAAGATCGTCTTCAAGATCAAGGAAGACGATGCCCGCAACCCCGGCGTCATCGCTGACTGTGTCGGTGATAACGCCGGCGACTCGGTCGGCCCCTCGGCCGACGGCTTTGAGACCTATGGCGTCACCGGCGTGGCGCTGATCGTGTTCACCATGATCGCCGTCACTCCGTCGATGTTCGCGCCGAAGGAAGTCAACCTCGGCACGACCGATGCGCCCCGCATGGTCAGCTACGCGTACGCCACCAGCGTCTACGACATCACCGCCAAGGACAAGGGCGGCGCGAAGGTCAACCCAGCGTTCGAGAAGGCGCTGGAGACCCGCGCCTCGCTCACGACCGACAACGTCGAGAAGGCCAAGCTCCAGAAGCTCGCCGAGGACGTGCGCAACCCCGCAACGGTCGAGGCGGCCAAGAGTGCCGTCGAGCCTGCGGTCAAGAACGCCCAGACGATCCAGATCAAGCTCCTGGTCTGGCTGTTTGCGATGCGCATCCTGATGGTCATCGCCAGCGCGATCTCGTACTTCATCAACGAGGGCATCGCCAAGGCGACCTACGCCAACGCCAACAAGATGAACTTTGAGAAGCCGCTGACCAACCTCGTGTTCATCACGAGCTTCATCGCGATCGCCCTGACGTTCGCGGCGTCGTGGTTCATGCTCGGCGGCGAGGCGGCGAAGACCTACGGGCTTGACCCGGATCTCTGGTGGATGCTCTCGGCGATCATTTCCTGCGGCACCGCCGCGGGCGCGATCATCCCCGAGCTCGTCAAGGCCTTCACCAGCACCGAGTCTCGCCATGTCCGCGAGGTCGTCAAGAGCTCTGAGCAGGGCGGCGCTTCGCTGAACATTCTCTCGGGCCTCGTTGCTGGCAACTTCTCGGCGTATTGGCTCGGCATGGCGATCATCGCCCTAATGGCCGCGGCGTACGGCATCAGCACGCTGGGACTCGGCACGATCATGCTCGCACCGGCGGTCTTCGCGTTCGGCCTCGTGGCCTTCGGCTTCCTGAGCATGGGCCCGGTCACCATCGCGGTGGATAGCTACGGCCCGGTGACCGACAACGCCCAGAGCGTCTTTGAGCTCTCGACGATCGAGACCACGCCGGGCATCAAGGAAGAGGTCAAGAAGGACTTCGGCTTCACGCCCGACTTTGAGAAGGGCAAGGAGTTCCTGGAAGAGAACGACGGCGCCGGCAACACCTTCAAGGCCACCGCCAAGCCGGTGCTGATCGGCACCGCAGTCGTCGGCGCGACGACGATGATCTTCTCGATCATCGTCGTGCTCACCGGCGGGTTGCAGACGAACCTGGACAAGCTGAGCCTGCTGCACGCACCGTTCCTGTTGGGGCTGGTCACCGGCGGGGCCGTGATCTACTGGTTCACCGGTGCCAGCACGCAGGCGGTGACGACCGGCGCGTACCGCGCCGTGGAGTTCATCAAGGCCAACATCAAGCTCGACGGCGCGACCAAGGCGAGCGTCGAAGACAGCAAGAAGGTCGTGACCATCTGCACCGAGTACGCGCAGAAGGGCATGTTCAACATCTTCCTGGGCATCTTCTTCGGCACGCTGGCGTTCGCGTTCATCGAGCCGTTCTTCTTCATCGGCTACCTCATCGGCATCGCGCTCTTCGGCTTGTACCAGGCCATGTTCATGGCCAACGCCGGCGGCGCGTGGGACAACGCCAAGAAGATCGTCGAGACCGACCCGGAGTTCAAGGGCACCGGCCGCGGCAAGGGCAGCCCGCTGCACGACGCCTGCGTCGTCGGCGATACCGTCGGCGATCCGTTCAAGGACACCAGCTCCGTCGCGCTCAACCCGGTCATCAAGTTCACCACGCTCTTCGGCCTGCTCGCGGTCGAGCTGGCCATCCACGTCAAAGACCCGGGCTTCAAGCACACCCCGATCACGATGGGCCTCTCCGTCGCGTTCTTGCTCATCTCGATGTACTTCGTCTACCGCAGCTTCTACGGCATGATGATCAAGAGCGAAGAGAAGCACTGATCGGGAAGTGGCAGAGTGGCAGAGTGATGGAGTGGTTTCTGCCTTCCGTGCTGGCCTGAGCTCTGCCGAGTACGGATGACTTTCACAAGCCCCAGACATCTGTCTGGGGCTTTTCGTTTTGGTCCGCGTTGGTCTGCGGGTGAGCACGTCCGGGCGAGGACGCGTGCTTGCGATCCCCGTTTGAGCTCAACGCCCCACTGTGCGACGGGTGTCTGCGGGAGGCAGGCGAGGACGCCTGCCCCACAAAGGCTGTCTCATCACTCATCACTCATCACTCGGCCCTCGGCCCTCGGCCCTGAGCACTTCTTCTTCCCCCCTCCGCTTCCCTTTGCGTGGCGAATCCACTACGCTTCGCACCATGGAGCAGCCTTCCTTTTTCACCTGGCAACTGGTCATCTCCGTCGTCACGATCGCGGTGGTGATGCAGATCCTGCTCGGCCTCGCCGGCATCTCGATCTATCTGGAGCGCAAGATCTCCGCGTTCATGCAGGATCGCATCGGGCCCAATCGCGTGGGCTTCGGGCTGGGCCTGCCGCTGGTTGAGAAGCTCACCGGCAACTTCTCGTTCTGGGGCCTGGGCCAGTCGCTGGCCGACGGCGTGAAGATGATGCTCAAGGAAGACTTCACGCCGACCGGCGTGGACAAGGTGCTTTTCCGGCTCGCGCCGGGTTTCGCGGTGGTGCCGGCGCTCATCGGCTTTGCGATCATCCCCTGGGGCGGCATGGTGGACCTGCCGGAGTGGAAGATCCCGCTGCTTGGTTGGACGCTTGAGGCGCAGACCGCGACGGTGGCAGGGGCGAACATCAACATCGGCGTGATGTATTTGCTGGCGGTGAGTTCGCTGTCGATCTACGCCGTGGCTTTGGGCTCGTGGGCGAGCAACAACAAGTTCTCGTTCCTGGGCGGCCTTCGCGCCAGCTCGCAGATGCTGAGCTACGAGATCCCGATGGGGCTGACGATTCTGTGCGTGCTGCTGGCCGCGGGATCGCTGATGCCCACCGAGATCATCAAGTGGCAGGCCGAGCACGGCTGGCTGATCCTGTCGCAGCCGCTGGTGGGCGCGATCCTGTTCATCTGCATCCTCGCGGAGTGCAACCGCGCACCGTTTGACAACGCCGAGTGCGAGAGCGAGCTCGTCGGCGGCTATCACACCGAGTTCTCGTCGATGCGCTTCGGTCTGTTCTTCCTTGCGGAGTACACGCACATGGCCGTCGGCGGGGCGCTGTTTGCGATCCTGTTCCTGGGCGGTTGGCAGGTGGCACCGTTCATCAATCTGCCGGGGCTCTCGCCGGAGGACACGCAGTGGTGGGCGCCGCTGGCGAAGTTCGGCGTGCTGTTCGGCAAGGCGGTGGGCCTGGTCTGCTTCATGATGGTCGTGCGGTGGTCGCTGCCGCGGCTGCGGTTTGATCAGGTCATGCAGATGGGCTGGCAGGCGGTGATCCCGCTGTCGCTGCTGGCGGTGGTCGGCAACGCGGTCCTGGTCTACCTGGACCTGGCGACGATGCTGCCGATGCTGGCAATGAACATCGGCCTGGGCGTGCTGATGCTGGCGGTGCAGCCGCTGATGCCGAAGGCGAACTCCAACCGCCGGCTGCCGCTGGCCGGCTCACGGTTCAGCCCGCTGGAGGCAACAGGCCAGCCC
This sequence comes from Phycisphaerales bacterium, assembly GCA_022843565.1. Lineage (GTDB taxonomy): Bacteria > Planctomycetota > Phycisphaerae > Phycisphaerales > UBA1924 > JACVCS01. The sequence continues at coordinate 4,553 of JALHNK010000092.1, read as the reverse complement.
GCAACACCATCACTTCAGACCATCTCGCGCGTGGACGACCCGCGCTCGATGACGGCGCCGATGTCGGCGCATTGAGTGGAGAGGCACTGGGCATTCGGCATACGCGATGGCCGCTTTGGAAATCGCGACGGCGATGCTGTGCGCGGCCAATGCCCAATCGCTCGGTCTTCGGACGCGTGCTCTACATCTCGACGATCAAGAAGTCGAGCGGCCCGGAGAAGTGCGTGAGCAGCTTGCAGCCGCGCGTCGTGGTGTGCGGGCCGTGGGCGGTGTCGGCGGCACCGACGAAGTACGTGCCCGGACCGTGTGATTTTCCGTCTTCGACGAAATCACCGTCGAGAACATACACCGTCTCATCGGCGTGCGAGTGACGATGACGCGGGATCCTCGCGCCCGGCGCCATCTCCGTCACCACCGTGAACGCGCCGGTGTCCGAATGCATCCAGAGCGTCCGCATCGTGACGCCGGGGATTTCGACCTTTTGTGCCGGGGTGTCACTCAGACGGGCGATGTGCTGGTACATGGCGTTATGTACCGACGCGATCCGCCCTCGTTGCGTCGCGGCGAATTCGGCCCTCGGCCCTCAACCCTCGGCCCTTCCCCATCACCCATTCGGCGAAAGCTCCGCCCGCCGGTTCACCTGGAACACCGTCGGCAGCACATGGTTGCGGCCCTTGTAGAGGAAGACCTGGCCGCTGAGCGTGAACGAGACGCTGTCGCCGCCCTTCTCAAACAGCCGCTCCATCGCGGCGAGGTTCATCGAGGGCATCAGCACCATCGCGGGATCGACCTTGCCGTTGGCGTCGCCATCAAAGCTGAAGAGGAACTCGCCGCCAGCGCCGCGGATCATGCGACCGCGACGGTTGTTGACGAACGCGCCCTCGCGCATGAGGCGGCCGGTCTGGCGATCGGCGGTGCCGGCTGGAGCGATGGCTGTGCCCGCGGGCGCCGGCGCGCCCGCCGCCCCTGCTCCGCCCGCCCCCCCCGCGGCGGCGTCGCGACCACGAGCCGCTTGCTCAAGGTCACGCATGATCTGATCCGCTGGCGTCGGCGACGCGGGAGCTGGCGAGGACGCTGCGCCGGATGCCGGCGCTGAAGGCGCGGCGGGCTTGGCGTCGCTGGGCGGCGTCGCCGGCGCGGACGGAGCGGGCTTTGCCGGCGCGGGCGCGGCGGGAGGTGTGGGGGCCGCCGGCGCGGGTGGATCCTTCGGGCGAGGTCCCACGGTCGGAGCGCTCTGTGCCATCGCACTGGCGTGAATCGCCAAGATCGAAATGCCCGCCACCACACACGCGCGAACCCGGCTCTTCGTCTGCATCGTCGTACTCCTGAATCTGCCCGCGGCGGCGCGAGCCCCGGACCATAGCCGCGACGCACTCATCCGCTCACGCCCGAACACACCATCGACCGGAACCGCCACCGACTGAATGCTACCGCGATCAACCCCGCACCGCCCGGCTGTTCCAACCCACACCAGCGCAGCCGCCACTGCACAATCACCGGGGCACCACCTTGCCCGCACGCACCACGCCCCGTACCCTCCCACCAGTTGGCCGCGTACCAAAGTGGTTGAATGGAACGGATTGCAAATCCGTTGGACGCAAGTCCCTCGTCGGTTCGAATCCGACCGCGGCCTTTTTCGGACGGGGAGGGCGGAGAAGTCGCGAGTCGCGAGACGCGAGTGGCGAACCGGCTCCGGTTTCGTTTGAGCTTTGCTGCTTTGAGCTTTGCTGACCGCTGTCGGCTGAAAGCTGGCGGCTGAACGCTCTACACTCCCCGCATGTCCACTTCCAGCAACGGCGCACCGCTCTCCCCCGACGAAGTGAACTCTCTCGCCCGTCGTTTTCGCGACGACTACAACAGCGTCCGCGATCAGGTCACCAAAGTCATCGTCGGCCACAGCGAGATCGTTGACGGCGTGCTCACCGCTCTGTTCTGCGGCGGCCATTGCCTGCTCGAAGGCGTCCCCGGCCTTGGCAAGACCTTGCTCATCCGCACGCTGAGCCGCGCGTTGAAGCTCGACTTCGCTCGCGTGCAGTTTACGCCCGACCTCATGCCGGCGGACATCACCGGCACCACGATCGTCGCCGAGACCGACGATCAGAATGGCAATGGCGGCCGCTCGCGGCAGTTCGTCTTCCAGCCCGGTCCCATCTTCGCCCAGATGCTGCTGGCCGACGAGATCAACCGCGCCACGCCGAAGACCCAGAGCGCGTTGCTGGAAGCGATGGCCGAGCGCTCGGTGACGGTCGGCGGCACGACGCACCCGCTGCCGCGGCCGTTCTTCGTGATGGCGACGCAGAACCCGCTGGAGCAGGAGGGCACGTACCCGCTTCCCGAAGCGCAGCTCGACCGCTTCTTCTTCAAGCTTCAGGTCGGGTACTCGAACCGGCGCGAGCTGTTTGACATCGTGAGCCGCACGACCGCCGGCACCGACGCGACAGTCGAAAGCGTGGTGGACGCGGCGAGGATCGTCGAGCACCAGAAGCTCGTGCAGCAGGTGGCGATCGCGCCGCACGTGCAGGATTACGCGGTGCGAGTGGTGATGGCGACGCACGCCGCGGGCGAGGGCGGCAGCTCCGGCGAGTTCGCGACGCCGATGGTCAACCGCTTCGTGCGCTTCGGGGCATCGCCCCGCGCCGCTCAGGCGCTGGTGCTGGGCGGCAAGTGCCGCGCGTTGCTGGACGCGCGGGCCGCGGTCTCGATGGACGACATCAAAGGCGTCGCCCTCGCGGCCCTTCGGCACCGATTGATCTTGAACTTCGAGGCCCAGGCCGAGCGTGTGGACACGGATGCGGTGATCCGAAACATCCTCGACACGCTGCCGGTCGGGGTTGAGGGTGCAATGGCGCGGTGAGGGTGGACTGTTTCGGTTGCCGTCACGATTCCCGATTGCCGAATCCCGATTGCCGATTCTCACACGTTGAAGTACTTCGCCTCCGGATGATGCACCACGATCGCGCTGGTGCTCTGCTCCGGGTCGATCTGCCAGTTGTCAGTGAGCTCACAGCCGATGCGTGAGGGGTCCAGCAGGCGGAAGAGTTTTTCCTGGTCGCTCATGTCCGGGCAGGCGGGGTAGCCGAAGCTGTAGCGCGAGCCGCGGTACTTCTGGGTGAAGAGGTCCTTCACGCGTGGCGAGTCGTCGTTGCCGATGCCCAGCTCCTGGCGGATGCGCTTGTGCCAGAACTCTGCGAGCGCCTCGGCGGTCTCGACGCCAAGCCCGTGGAGATAGAGGTATTCGGTGTACTGGTTGCTCTTGTAGAGCTCCTGCGCCGCTTCGGTGGCGTGCTTGCCGACGGTGACGCAGTGCAGCGCGATGACGTCGCGCTGGCCGGTGGAGACATCGCGGAAGTAGTCGCTGATGCACAGCCGCTTGCGCGAGTCCTGGCGCGGGAAGGTGAAGCGCTCGATCTCGCGTGCGTGGTCGATGGCGTCGTAGATGACCAGGTCATTGCCGTCGGCGTTGCAGGGGAAGTAGCCGTAGACGACGCTGGGGCGGAGGATCGCTTCGCGCTTGCAGCGTTCTTTGAGGCGCGCGAGGATCGGGGCGACGGTGTCCTCGATCTGGTGCTCGAAGTCGTCGTCGCTCATGGCGCCCTGCTTGAACTGCCACTGGCCGCGGTAGAGCGCGACCTTGTTGATGAACGGGTAGACCTGGTCCAGATCGATGTCCGTCACCACGCGCGAGCCAAAGAACGGCGCGACGGGGATCGGCACGTCGGTGCGGACATCGGAGCGCTCGATGATGCTGATGGTCCCGGAGGCAGGCGGGCCGCCCGCCCCACCCCCCCCACTGCCCCCACCACTCGCGGCCGCCGCGGCTTTGCCGGCCTCGAACGTTGCCATCTTCTGCGCGCTGTCGGCGCGTGAGCGGGCGATGACTTCCTCCGCCGCGGAGCGCTTGGAAACGCGATTCTCGATCTCGTCGTTCAGTATCGCCTCCTGGTTGTTCACCAGATGGTCCATCGTGCGCAGGCCCTCGAACGCGTCCTTGCCGTAATACACGCGTCCCTTGTAGAGCGTCCGCAGGTGGCCCTCGCAGTAGTGGCGCGTCAGGGCAGCGCCGCCCAGCAGCACCGGCACATCGATCCCCTGCGCGTTCAGCTCGTGGATGTTTTCTTCCATGACCGTGACGCTCTTGACAAGCAGGCCGCTGAGGCCGATGGCCTGCGCCTTGGTCTCGCGCCAGGCCTTGATGATGTCGGCCACCGGCTGCTTGATGCCGATGTTGTGCACGGTGTACCCGTTGTTGCTCAGGATGATGTCCACGAGGTTCTTGCCGATGTCGTGCACATCGCCCTTCACCGTCGCCAGCACGATCGAGCCCTTGGTCTGGCCCTCGCTCTTTTCCATGAACGGCTGCAAATACGCCACCGCCATCTTCATGACCTCGGCGCTCTGCAACACGAACGGCAACTGCATCTGCCCGCTGCCGAACAGATCGCCGACGACCTTCATGCCTGCAAGCAAATGGTCGTTGATGATGTCCAGCGGCTTGTACTTGGCCATCGCCTCGGTGAGCGTGACTTGCACGCCTTCTTTCTCGCCATCGATGA
>JALHNK010000091.1 GCA_022843565.1 Phycisphaerales bacterium | reverse complement strand
GTCCGTTGACGGAGGCATAGACGGAATCCACGAGTTCCCCGATGACGGTGCCGCCGCCTTGTGAATCCCGGTGCGAGGGCTGGCGATGGGCGTTGATCACGACAAACGCGATTAGCCCAGCGAGGATCGCGGGGTGGCCGAGTCGAACGCGCCAGCGGCTGATCGGCGGCTTCATGACGTGAGGAGATTCGCGGGGACGGGCGGGGCGGTTGCTTGGGTTAACGGAACCACGAGCGATTGGAGTAATACAGGCTGCGGGCCTTGCCGCACTCGGGGCACGGGCCGCGAGGAGAGGCGCGCAGGTCGTAGCGGCAATGGGGGCAGAGATACTCGGGTCCGCGCCACCAGCGCACGAAGCGGCGATTGAGCTTCGCGGCCACTCGAATCCAGCCCATGCGGCTAAGCCAAAGCGCGCCGAAGGTCAGCACCACCAGCGCGTCATTCAGGATTCCGAGCCAAAGCGGAGTGATGCTCGCTCGCCCGCCAGCGAGGTCCTCGGCCATTCGCTCCGGCGTGAATCGCTGGGGCCTGATTTTCGCAAGTTCCGCATAGATCAGCGTTCGATCGCTGAGCGGGACTTCGGGTGCCACGGCCAACTTCCGGTCTCGGTCGGGTGACTCTACCTCTCTCCAATCCCGGTACATGATGATTCGGTCCGTCTTCTCCAAGTACACGGCGGACCAGAGCCCCTGTCCCTTGTTCCATTCATCGTGCTTCACCACGACGTAGTCGGCGTTGTAGTCGAACAGCTCCGACCGTCGTTCAACGATCCAAGAGTCGCCGACGCGCCGAGCCAAGTAACGATCGGTGGGCAGGTAGCCATACGGGAGGGAGCCGTCGCGAATCGAGAATGCGAGCGCGCCGACGATCGTGCGGCCGCCGCACTCGAAGCTGTCCCACGGCTGTTGACAGGCGTTCCAAACTAGGAACAGCGCAAGCCCAACTGAGAACCAGGGTCGCGCAAACCACATCCGCCATCTGGGAACCGGGCGCTTCATGCGTGAGACTCTAAGGGTTGGAGAGCCCGGAGAGGTTCACTCGGTGGCTGGATTTGTTCAGCGAAGCTACGAGCGTGACGGGTAGTACAGGCTGCGGGGCTTGCCGCACTCGGGGCACGGGCCGTGGGGCGAGCCGCGCAGGTCGTAGCGGCAGTGGGGGCAGAGGTGTTGCGCGGCGCGGCGCCAGAGTGCGAATCGGCGATGGAGCTTTGCTGAGAGACGGACCCAGCCGAGGCGGGTGAGCCAGAGCGCGGCGAAAGCGAGCACGACGACGGCGTCGTTCAGAACGCCGATCCAGAGCACTGACGTTGCCGCGCGACCGCCCGCGAGGTCCTCGGCCATGCGATCCGCGGTGAAGCGATCCGGATTGATCGCGGCGAGCCCGGCGTAAATGAGCGGTTGATCTTGCACAGCGAACTGGGTTGCGAGCGTGCCCATCGTCGGGTCGCCACGGCGCTGGACGCTGAGCGTGTCGTTCTTCTCTCTGTAGACAGCCGACCAGATTCCGCCGGTGGTGTTCCTTCGATCGTGTTGGATCGTGACGTCGGGGTCTTGCGCGATGCGGGCACCTTCATCGATGTCGTCCGAGCTGTCGCGGACGATCCACCCGTCGCCGTCGCGCCCGATGACGTAGTAATCGATCCGCGGCTGACTTTTCCGGATCTTTCCGCCAATTGCCCAGTGCGCAAACGACCCGACAGCGGTGCGCCCGCCCGTCACGCCGTTCTGATACGGCTGCTGGCACGCGTTCCACGTCAGGAACACGACGAGGACCAGCGACAGCCACACATGTGCGAACCGAATTCGCCATCTTGGAAGCGGTCGCCTCATCAGTGGACACTACGAGGCACGCTCACGCTCGGTTGCAACCGTCACTTCGGCTTGGCCGCGGGGGATGCTTCGGCCCCGGCTTTCTTCATCGTCATCACCAGCGGTTTGCGAGGTGGCTTTGATGCGTCCGGTGCGGGCTGGGTGAACGCGACGGTGATTGTCATGGTCGCGCCGGCGTCAGCCGATGCGTCGTAGGTGATGGACTCGAGGTCGCCGGACGCGTCGGTCTGGCCTTTGGCGAACACGGCCTTGCGGCCATCGACGCTCTTCAGCGTGAGGACCAGCGGCCCGGCCTTCGTCTTGGCCATCTCATCCAAAGAAGGAGCGAAGTGGCGCAGCCGCAGCTTCACTTCGGCGTTGTCCTGTGTGATGCTGAGGATCTCCAGGATCAGCACCTTGCCTTGGGCGGTGACCCAGCGGAACGCGCCGGTCATGTTGCCGCCAGCGGGCTCGGTCCACAGCTCTTCGAGCTTTGTGGCGGGATCCGCGGCGAGTGAGCCGCGCCATGTGCCGGTGAGGAACGACAAACGCTCGATCCCGAGCGCTGAGTCGTTGTCGCCGGCGGGCGCGGCGACCACTGGCGCCGCGGCGCTCGGCTTTGATTCCGGTTCAGCGTGGGCCATCATCGCGCACGCCGCGACGACGCCGAGCGTGGCGACCGCCGCGGAGACTGCCCGCCATTTCGTGGACGAAACCATGTGCGAACTCCTTGAGGAAGACTTCGTGCGGTGGTGATTGACAGACCCGAACGACAGTTGCTGACACTTGAACCAACTGACCGACGGTTGCTGATACTTGTCCGCTCAGTGCTTCGACAAGTCCTGAAAGAGCATGAGCGCGTTGTTGTCTGGGTCAAAGAGCGTTGCCAGCTTCACCATTCCGGCGATCGTCATCGTCTGGCCATCGAACCGCACGCCCTTGGATTCGAGAATCTTCCTCGCAGCGTCGATGTCCTTGACGCCGAATGTCGGCACCGGGCCGGCGCCCGTCTGCGGCTTCTCGACTTCTGAAAGCCCCACGTTCACGCCCGGCACCTCCGTCGCCAACTCGCACCAGCCGATGTCCTCCAGGTCGTAGAGGAACGTGAAGCCCATGACATCGCGGTACCAGGCGGTTGAAACCTTGCGGTCTTTGACTTGGATCGAGATGGTCAGACCTGGGACGTAGCCGAGTGCGGATGGCATGGCGAGTACTCCGTTTCGACGGGGCCGGCGTGCGATTGGCGATTCGGGAACGTCCCGGCCAGTGCCGCGCGGCGAGTCGACGGGTGAGAATATAGCAGCTATACTCTGGCTGTCAAGTTGAGCGATCATCTGACGTTTTTTGCGTGCCATGCCCGACTCGCCGCGAATCCTGCACCTGTTCCATCGACGCTGGTCGCTCCCGGTGCTGGCGCAACTGCACGCCAGCGGCGGGAGCAAGTTCGTGACGCTGTGTCACCGCCTTGGCGCCCATCAGTCCGCGGTGCGAGATTCGCTGGACCACTTGATCGAGGTCGGGTGGGTTCAGCGCAACCCCGGGCACGGGCACCCGCTGCGGCCGGAGTACATCCTGACGCGCTTGGGCGAGCGGCTGGCACCGAATGCCAGCGCCCTGAACCACGAGCTCGAAACCATGCAGGTGAGCGACCTGTGCCTCCGCCGCTGGTCTTTGCCGGTGCTGGGCGCGGTCGCGGAGCTTCAGGAAGCGCGCTTTGCGCAGATCTCCGCGCAACTAGTGATCACGCCGCGTGCGCTGTCGCAGACGTTGAAAGACCTTTCGACGTGCGAGCTCATCGATCGGGGTGTGATTGAGGAGTACCCGCCACGACCGATGTATCGGCTGGCGCCGCGTGCGGAACCGCTCGCTCATGCCTTCTCGCTGGTGCGTGAGAGCGTGCGGCGGATCGGGGCGTAGGCGGTCATGCGCTCCGCGTGCTTGCGCACGCGGCTCTGACTTCCGACTGCGTTTCGCTCAGCACTCATCGCTCAGCACTTCCCGCTCACCCCACCACGCGTCCGCCGAAGTCCACCCGCATCGCCTTCTTCGCCAGCGCCAGCGTTTCCTCGGCGATGACGTTGGCACGCTTTACGCCGCGGGCGATGACATCCAGGACCATGGCCTCGCCGGCGGGTGTTTCGAGCTTCTCGCGACGCAGGCGCATCGGCTCGATGAGCGTGTTGATCGCTTCGCCGAGTTCTTGTTTGACGTGACCATCGCCCAGGTTGTCGCCCGCGGCGTAGCGGCGCTTGATCTCCGCGGCCCGCGCCGGGTCGGTGCTGGCGATGAACGCGTCCACGTACTGCATGAGGATGTTGTTCACGTCACCGGGCTCCGTCGGGCTCTGGCGGCCGGTGGTGATCTTGTTGATTTTCTTCTGCACGTCCTTGGCGGTGTCGTAAAGGAAGATCGCGTTGTTGAGCGATTTGCTCATCTTGTTGGTGCCGTCGATGCCGACGAGGCGCGCGACGCGCCCGATCTTCGCACGCGGGATCGGGAAGACGCCGCCCTCGAGGTGATGGCGCTCCGGCGGCGTGCGGTTGTTGACGCCGCAGTAGAGCTGGTTGAACTTCAGCGCCACGTCGCGGCACATCTCGATGTGCGCCTCCTGGTCCTCGCCCACGGGCACGAGGTCGGGCCGGAACGCCAGGATGTCGGCGCACTGGCCCACCGCGTACATCGGGAAGCCAAACGGGTACGTCTCGCCCAGGCCCTTGGTCTCGATCTCGGTCTTCAGCGTCGGGTTCCGCATCACCTTGTTGAACGGGATGAGCATCGCGAAGAAGAACGTCAGCTCAGCGATCGCCGGGATCTCCGATTGCAGCACGAACGTCGAGCGATCCGGGTCAAGCCCGACCGCGAGCCAGTCCTTGACGATGCCGATGGTGTTGGCGCGGATCTGCTCGGGCTTCTCCGCGAGCGTGGTGAACGCGTGAACGTTGGCGATCAGGAAGTAGCAGTCGTACTGGTCTTGAAGCGCGAGGCGGTTTTCAAGCGAGCCGACATAGTGGCCAAGGTGCAGGCCGGTGCTGGTCGGCGTGTCGCCGGTGAGGATGCGGGCCTTGGTGCCGGTTGACGGCGTGGTCGCGGAGTTGCTTGTGCTGGACATAGGGCCAAGCGTACGCGAGGCGAACGGCGTGCCTTCGCTGCGTCCTTTTGGCCGCGAATGGCGATTTTGTTGGCAACGACGCAAAGCCTGTGGTAGCTTACCGGTCTCTCTCAGTTGTCGTGAACTCGTTGGAGGAAGCTCAATGAACCGCATGTCGCCCGTGTCCGCCGCGCTCGTCGCGGCGTGTGTCGCATCGTCCGCCACCGCCCAGATGATCGCGCCGAACTCGGCGACGACGGCGAGCCAGTTCAGTTCGCTGTACGACATCGGCAACGTGATCGATGGCTCGGGTCTCCCGGCGGGGTTCGATGTGACGAGCTCGCACAACGTCTACCTCACGAACAACCACTGGACCACGCAGTCCGGCGCATTGCAGGCCGGCAACGCACGCGCGTCGTTCTTCTTCGACACCGCGCAGTCCATCTACTCCTTCAACATGTGGAATCACCGCTCGACGCCGCAGGGACAGGGCGGCGTCGGTGCAGACCCGAACTACGCAGTGACTCGATTTGACATCGTTTTCCGCGATGCAGGTGGCACCGCGATCTTCTCGCTCCTGAACCAGACCGCCTTGCCCAACATCGCCATCGCGCAGAACTACAACTTCGCGACCGTTGACGGCGTGCGCAGCGTCGACTTCACGATCCTCGCGAATAACGGCTCGACGCAGTACACCGGCCTCGCGGAAGTCCGCTTCAACGGCACGATCCCGTCGCCCGGTGCGGTGGGCGTGCTGGCGCTTGCGGGCCTCGCGGCGTCGCGTCGCCGGCGTTGATCGTGGCGCAGGCGTCCCGCATCGGCGGGCGGGCGTTGCTCCGGTGTAACGGTCGGTTGAATTGCTCGCGAGGCGCCGTTGCCCGACGGCTCGGCGCTTAGTATTGCCGATGATTGACCCTGTGATTGTCCTGGCCGCCGCGGCGGCGCCCGAAACCCGCAGCATCCAGTCGCTGTTTCTCGAATCATTCGACGCGTTCACCGTCGTGCTGATCCTCGGATCGGTGGTGGCGGGCGCGGTGATCGTCCGGTGCGTGATGGAGATCCGTGAGGCGCGGGTGCTGCCACGCGAGTCTGAGCGCGTGATGCGAGAGCACCTGACGCGTGGCGAGCTTGTGCGGCTTGACGAGTTCGTCCGTCGCGACGAGGCGTTTGTTTCGATCGTCGTGCGAGCCGCGTCCGACGCGCTGCGTCGCGGGGCCGATGAGCGCGGCGCGCGAGACTCGGCGGAGCTTGTGGCCAGCGAGCAGGCGGCCAACTGGTTCCGCAAGCTGGAGCCGCTGAACATCGTCGGCAACCTCGGCCCGCTGCTGGGCCTGGCGGGCACGGTGTGGGGCATGATCCTGGCGTTTAGCGCGCTGAGCTCGACGGGCGGGCAGGCGTCGCCGGTGCTCCTCAGCGCGGGCATTGCCAAGGCACTCTTCCACACGTTGCTGGGCCTGCTGCTGGCGGTGCCGGCGCTGACGGTGTTCGGGTTCTATCGCCAGCGCGTTGATCGTCTGTGTACGCGAGCGATGATCGTCAGCGCTGAGCTGGTGGACTTGCTGCTGGCGCAGCACGCGACGCGAGAGGTCGGGTCAGATCGCGGGCGCGATGTGCCCGGCGTGCCGCCGATGGCCGAGGTGGTGGTGCAGGCCAGCGGGAGATCCGCGTAAGTGCGCAGGTACGCCCCCGGCCCAACTCGCTTTGACGCGATCAACGTGACGCCGTTGATCGATGTGGTCATGTGCTTGATCATTTTCTTCCTCATCGTCGGCAAGCTCGCGACGATCCAGGGCCCGCCGGTGAACTTGCCGTCCAGCGCGTCGGGGCGGCCGGATGAGCAGCGATCGGTGATCGTCGTCGTCGCGCGAGATTCCGGCACTTCGCCCGGCGGCGTGGAGATCGACGCGGGCGTGCGCATCCGCATCGCGGTCGATGGCGTTGCGATCGACGACGAGTCCAAACTCGCCGATGCCATCGGGCGGCGTGCCGATGAGCTCCACACCCAGCTTGTCCGCACAGTGCCGGAGCTGCCTCGGAATCAGGTGCCGGTGCAGGTGCGAGCGGATCGAGACTTGGCGTACGCCGGGATCTTGCCGGTGCTCCGCGCGTGCAAGGACGCTGGGCTGATCGCGGTGCGCCTCGTGACGGAGCGCGCACCATGAGCGACTTCGGAAGTTCAAGTCAGCGTCGGGGCTTGCGCCGCCGCGGTGCGCTGGATCAGCACACCCAGCACTTCGGCCCCAACATGACGCCGATGGTCGATGTCGTCATGGTCATTCTCGTCTTCTTCATGGTCTCCGCCGCGTTCGTCGGCCCCGAGTGGTTTCTGCGCACGCTGCTGCCTCAGAGCGCCGCGAAGGCAGCCTCGACACCCACCGGCGCCGGCGGCGCAACGCTCGGCCCGCTACGCATCACGCTCGACATGAAGCTCGACCCCGCGGACCCGACGCGTGTTCGCGTCAGCGGCAACGGCCTCACCGACGCGACGCCCGAAGCCATGGGCCAGTCGCTGAAGAAGCTCACCGACGGGTTGGCCGGCGAAGAAGTCTTGTCGAAGATCGAAGTGCTGATCGCTCCGGCCCGCAGCGTGCCGTATCGCGAGGTCGTGCGCATGCACGAGCTGGTCTCGGGCGCGGGGATCACGCGCGTGGGGTACTCGACGAACTGATTCGCACGGGTCAGACGTGGTGGCACGCTCAGAACTTCAGGTGTGCCGGCTTGTCTGTCGGGGTTCGAAAGCCCAGGATCGCGCGAGCGATGGCCAGGTCGCCCGCAAGCGTGATCTTGATATTGCCCGGCTCGCCCGCGACGCTCACAACGCGCTCGCCCAGTCGCTCGACGAGCTGCGCATCGTCGGTGCTCTCCAGGTTTGCCTGCTGATACGCGCGCTGCAGCAGCTCGCGCCGGAAAACCTGCGGCGTCTGCACCGCGACGAGGCTCGCGCGATCCACCGTCGCCTCGACGGGGCGCACGACGTTCGCCGGGGATTGCTGCGTGCCAAAGATCGCGGCCAGTGGGTCGGCCTTCGTGTCGGTGAGCGGCGTGCCGACGCGCTTCAGCGTGTCGCTGACGGGCACGCCGGGGATGACCGCATCGTGATCGAGCGCCGCCTCCAGCACGCGTGCAATCAGATCGGGCGACGTACACGGGCGCGCCGCGTCATGAACCGCGACGTGCGTACACGTCGCCGGCACGTGCGCCAGCGCGTTGCGAACGGTCTCGTAGCGGTGGGTCAGGCCGCCGCGGACGAGCGTGACGCCGTAGAAGCCCAGGCGGTCTCCATGCCGGAGCTTGAACGCCTCAAACGCTTCGTCGTCGGCGGGCCCGGCGACGACGATCGCCTTGACCTGATCAAGCTGCGTGAAGAGTTCGATCGTGCGATGCAGCACCGGCCGCCCGCCGAGGTCTTCGTCGAGTTTGGATCGCGCGCTCGTCGCGCCGAGAGCGCCGTGTTCAGACTGCGAATACCGGCGCGAAGCGCCCGCGGCGGGGATGATGACGGCAAGCTGCATCGCGAAGTGTAGAAAGAAGCCGGTCCCCGAAAGAGCGTGATCAGAGTCGCACGCTCATCGCCGCAGAGGCACCGGGATGCGGCATCACGCCAACGCATCGGCCTAGGTTCTCGACGATGAGTTCGTATTTTGATAGTGTTGCCAAGTGGGCATCGGCAAGACCGTTTTGAAGATTGTAAAGGGTTTGTGCTGTCTAACGAAACACCAAACAGAGCGTCATGGCGGTGTGAATTTGCTGTTTTCTGACGCAAACTCGACAAAGGTCCGTCAAAGTGCGCAAAGTTGGCTGGATTCACCTAGGACATGAGTTAGCGTTACGGCTCAAGAAACCACCTGAAGCCGTTTCGGCGCTCATGTGAGCCCCGCGCCATCACCCTTCTGCCGCTGCTCCACAGACCACCTCAACACCGGAGATCCTCGAATGCGTATGTCCAAGACTCGTGCCCTCTGTGCCCTCGCCGGCGCTCTGGCCAGCATCACTGCGGCTTCGGCCCAGGTGAGCTTCACCGGCGCCTCCATCACCCAGAACTTCGACGGCATCGTCGTGTCGCCGAACCCCTTCTCCGCCACGATCGGCGTTCACGCCGGCGTTCCCGGCGTCAGCGGCTGGTTCGGCACCAAGCTCGCTGGCAACGGCGCAACCCCCATGCCGTTCACGGCTGACACCGGTTCCGGTGGCTCCGGCGGCCTGTTCAGCTACGGTGCCGCCGCGTCCCCGACCGATCGCGCTCTGGGCGCTCTCTCGTCAGGGTCCAACGCCCCCGGCTTCGGCGTTGCGATCACCAACAACTCCGGTGCTCCGCTGACCGAGTTCACGATCACGTTTGACGCCAAGCAGTTCCGCTCGTCGACCACTGCCACCAACACCTTGGCGGCCGCGTGGGGTACCTCGGCCTCCGGCGCGACCACCAGCGACTTCATCACCAGCGCCGCCCTCACGGTGGACACGCAGATCGACATCGTTGGCGCCGCGCCCGCCGCATCCAGCATTGCTCTGGTCCCGCCGACCAGCACCACGATCACCAAGACGTTTACCCCCGCGAGCCCCATCGCGATCGGCGAGACCATCTTCTTCCGTTGGCGCGACACCAATGACGCTGGCAACGACGCCGGCCTCGCGATCGACAACTTCACCTTCAGCGGCCCGACCGTGGTCCTGTCGCCGGAGATCGTCAAGACCGTCGCTGCGACGCCGAACCCCGTGACCACCGTCCCGGGTGACATCACCTATGCGATCACCGGCATCACCAACAGCGGCACGGGCAACGCTTCGACGCCGTCGATCACCGCCGACTTCCCGGCTGGCGTGTCGTACAACGCGGGCGCGTCGATCCTGCCCCCGGGTGCGACGGCCTCATTCACCGCTCCGACGCTGACGATCTCCCTCCCGGCGATCGCCGCGGGCGGAACTTTCCCGGACATCTCGATCGTCATGACCGCCAGCGTCGAGTTCCCGGCCCCGACCGGCCTGAGCTCGACCTTCCTCAGCCTCCCCGGCAGCGATAGCGATCCGACCAACGTCGTCGTCGCACTGCCGGTTGACTTCAGCCCCCAGGCCATCTCGTTCACCGGCCCGGACCTCTCCCAGAACTTCGACGGCATCGTCGTCACGACGAACCCCTTCACCGCCGTCATCGGCGAGCAGTATCGCGTCCCTGGCGCGTTCGGCTTCACGGGCGCGAAGGTCGCCGGCAACGGCGGCACCCCGATGCCGTTCGTGGAGAGCGACGGCTCGGCCTTCAGCGGCGGCATCTACAGCTTCGCCGCCGCCGCCGCCACGACCGATCGTGCCCTCGGCACCATCTCCTCCGGCAGCAACACCCCGGCCTTCGGCGTCGCCATCACCAACAACTCCGGCGCTCCGATCAACGCCTTCACCATCACCTTCGACGCCGAGCAGTACCGCTCGTCCACCAGCGTGACCAACACGCTTGTGTTCAGCTACGGCACCGCCAGCGGCGGTGCGACCCTCGCGGATTACCTCACCAGCGCCACGCTGGTCGCCGCGACCCAGGCCGACATCATCGGCGACCCCTTCGTCGGCTCCAACGGCGTGCTCGTGCCCCCGACGGTCAAGAACGTCGTCGCGACGATCGTCCCCGCCTCGCCGATCGCGGCCGGCGACACCGTCTTCCTCCGCTGGGTTGACACCAACGACGCCGGCAACGACGCGGGCCTGGCCATCGACAACTTCACGTTCTCGACCACGGTGCCCGCGACCGCCAGCGTCACCAAGAACGTCGGCGTCAACTCGCCGGTCATCGGCACCGTTCCCGGCAACGTGACCTACACGTTCAGCTCGATCGCCAACAACACCCCGGTCAACGCCACCGGCGCTCAGATCACCGCCACGTTCCCCTCGGGCGTGTCGTTCGTCTCGAGCACCTTCCCCACACCCGGTGACGTGACCTTCACCGGCAACGTCCTGACGGTCAACCTCGGCAACGTCGCCGCTGGCGGCACCGTGCCGGACTTCAGCGTGACGATGTCCGCTGGTGTCGAGTTTCCCGAGGCTGGCCCGTTGGCCGTCTCGTTCGCCTCGACCCCCGGCACCGATACTGACAACACCAGCGTTGTCATCTTCAACAACACCAACACCGTCCAGCAGGACGATCTGGCGGTTGGCCTGAACCTCACCAACATCAACAACACCCTGCAGCTCTGGCGCGGTGCCCCGACCAGCGCCCTGATCCCCGAGGCCTACAACGCGGCGCCGATCCAGTCCGTCGAGTTTGACAGCAAGAACGGCACCAAGAGCAACGCCAAGGGAAACCTGCTTGGTGTCAACTTCGGTTCGCCCTCGCTCGACGCCGCGATCTGGGCGTTCCCGACCCAGAGCCTCGGCGCGTTCAGCGGCAACGTGATCGGCTCCTTCACCGACTCAACCACCTTCACCCACGGCGCAACCACCAGCTCGATCCCCGCCTCGCGTCTGAGCGGCCTCTCGGTCGCCCCGGACAACAGCAAGATCGCGGTCGCCGGCTATGACAATGGTGCCCTCTACGTCTTTGACTACGCCAACACCGGTGATGGCCAGGCCACCTTGGCCAACGGCCGCGCCATGAACGACGGCATCAACAACTCCGCCTCGGCCCGCACCGTCGGCACCACCTGGATCGACGCGACCCACTTCGTGGCTGTCCAGCCCACCGTGAGCGACATCAAGGTCAGCGTCTACGCGGTCAGCGCCACCGACGTCACCTTCGTCTCCTCGCTCTCGCTGCCCGTCACCGGCGCGAGCTTCACCGATGTGGACTTCAACCCCAGCGTCCCGGCGCCGCTGAACGACAAGCTGATCGTCTCGGCCAACTCCTCCGACGGCGGCAACCCCGCGGTCTTCTCCAGCACCGTCTGGATCATCACCGCCCCGACCGCTCCGGACTACACATTCGGCGTCGCTCCCGCCGGCATCGACTACAGCACCACCACCCCCAGCATCCGCGAGATCGCCTTCGGCTCCAACGGCGATGTCTACCTGCAGCAGATCGGCGGCACCGTTGATCGCGTCGCCTTCAACTCCGACCTCAACACCATGTTCGTCGCGAACAACGGCGTGAACTTCCGCGGCTTCTCCGGCGGCACCTTCGTCGGCATGGACATTGCGGCGGGCTCGAACGATGGCGTCGTGTTCCCCGCCCGTTGCAACGGCGCCGACATCGCCTACGACAACAACGACTTCCTCCCCCGCGCCGAGATCGTTGACGGCACCAACGGCACGCCGGCCATCCCGGGCCCGTTCACCGGCACCAACAACGGCGTGACCGAGGCCGACTACGTCATCTTCTTTGCCAACTTCTTCGATGCCCTCCCGGTCTGCGACATCGCCAACGACGACAACAGCAGCCGCGTTCCCACCCCCGCCCCCGGCACCGTCGTGAACAACGGCGTGACCGAAGGCGACTACAACTACTTCTTCGCGGTCTTCTTCGACGGCTGCGCCTTCTAAGGCACAGTGCTGAGTGCTGAGTCACCGGCAATCGGGATTCGGCAATCGGCAATCGTGGAAAGCCAGATGCACCAAGACCCCGGCGCACCGTGCGCCGGGGTTTTTCGTTTGAAGCTGCGGGCTGCTGGCTGAACGCTGACCACAGACGGCTCTGATTACAGGACGTTCGGCACTTGACCCACGGCCTGATTGACCGATCGCTCGGCGAGTCGCGGCATTTGGATGGCAATGGCACGGGAATGGGGTACGGTGAAGTCCGTCTGGACCTCCGCAGTGGCCGGACCGCGATCGGTCTCGTTGGTCCCGATTTGGGTGTTCCTGGAGATCGGCCTATGGGTGTGTACCGTCGCTGTGATCGTGGCGTGTCGCTGGGCACCGCCGTCGTCGGATTGCTGCTGGCGCTGTGCGGGCGCAGCGCGATTGCCCAGCCCATCTCTGAGCTTCGCGGCATCGCGCTCCCGGCGAGCGTCCCGACCATCGCGCTGTTGCCGCTGGACAACAACGCGGAGATGCAGTTCGACGCGCTGAACCCCGGCCCGAACAAGCGGCTGCGCACCGGCGTGGTGCGGAGCACGGGCTTTGACCCGAGCATCGGCCAGTGGGTGAACGCGCCCGGCGGTCGCCTGTGGGTGATGGACATCTGGTCGCCCAACGCCGAGGCGATGCGTGTCAAGGTGAGCGGCCTGGCGTTGCCCGCCGGCGCGAGCATGGTGATCTACAACCCCGACGACGCAACGCAGTGCATCGGCCCGATCGAGGACTCCGGCCCCGTCGGAGACGGCACGTATTGGGCACCGCGCGTCTGGAACAGCCGCGCACGCGTCGAGGTGTACGTGCCCGCAACCGGCGGCGGCGTTCCCGCGGCCAGCGCGCCGGTGCGGATCGATGAGATCGCGCACATCTATCGCCCGTGGCAGCCGCCGGCCGCGGGGGAGGTGTCGCCCGCAGTGGGCACGTGCCACAACGACGTGGCGTGCAGCCCAACGTGGGCGAACGTCGCACGCGCAACGGGATTGCTGGAGTTCGTTGAGAGCGGCTCGACGTTCAACTGCTCTGGCACGCTTGTGCGGACGCTGAACAACGATCGCACGCCGTACTTCCTGAGCGCGAACCACTGCATCAGCACGCAGGCGGTCGCGACGACCGCGGCTGTCTACTGGTTCTATCAGAAGACCACCTGCAACGGCCCCGTGCCCACCTTCGCAAACTCGCCGGTGTCCTCAGTCGCCGATCTCGTCTACACCAACTCGACCAACGACCTCACGCTCCTTCTCCTGCGCGGCTCACTCCCGGTCAACCCCTTCTTTGCCTCATGGCGCACGACCTCCACCGCGAACGCGACATCCGTCGTCGGCATCCACCACCCCGACGGTGATTGGAAACGCATCAGCTTCGGCACGCGCTCGACCAGCACGCCGCCGTGCAGCCCGACGCAGCACATCCGCGCCAACTGGACCAGCGCCGTGACCGAAGTCGGTTCCTCCGGCTCCGGCCTCTTCCGCGCCGACACCCAGGAGCTCATCGGCGTGCTGAGCTGCGGGCCGTCGTTCTGCGGCGCTCCCGCCACGAGCCTCACCGACAGCTACGGCGACTTCACATCGGCGTACGGCGGCGGGCTCTCCAGCTCGCTGGCGGCCGGGAGCGACGACATCTACGAGCCCAACGCGACGTGCTCGACCGCGAACATCATCGCGATCGTCAACGCCTCGGGCACGCGGAACAATCTCGTCGTCAAGTCCACCAACGAAGACTGGTACAGCGTGAACATTCCCGCCGGCGGCTCGGCCACCGTCACGATTTCGTTCACCAGCGCCAACGGCAACCTCGGGCTTCAGTCGTTCGCAACCTGCGGCGGCACCGCCCTGGGCACCAGCGCCGGCACCGGCTCGACGCAGACGCTGACGATCAGCAACGCCGGCGGTCCGTTCTCGACGTTCTTCTATCGCGTGTACATGTTCGGGAACTCGACCCGCAACACCTACACCATGACCTACACCGTGGTCACGCCGTCGGGCCCGTCGAACAACCTCTGCGTCGCGGCGGCGCCCATTGGCCTGGGCACCACGAACTTCACGACCGTCGGCGCCAGCACCGACGGGCCGGTCGAGGCGGCCTGCGATTTCTCGAGCGACTCGCAAGTGTCGCAGGACGTGTGGTACCGCCACACCGCCGCGGCGACCGGTTCGATCACTGCGTCAACCTGCACCGGCGCGACATGGGACACCAAGCTGGCGGTCTACGGCACTGGCATCTGCCCGGGCACAACGCCGAACACCGCCATCGCGTGCAGCGATGACAACTGCGGCACCAACAACCTGCAATCGACGGTGACGTTTGAAGTCGTCGCCGGACAGCAGTACCTGCTGCGTGTTGGTGGATATGCCAGTGCGACCGGAACGGGCCAGCTTGTGCTGGTGTTCACGGCGCCACCACCGCCGCCGCCGACGCGTTGCAACCCCGCGGACATCGCCGACGACAGCGGCAACCCGCTGGCACCGAACAACGTCGGGCCGACCGGCTCAAACGCTGGCGTGACCGAGGCCGACTACAACGTGTTCTTCGCCGGGTTCTTTGACGCGCAACCCCAGTGCGACATCGCCGGCGACGACGGTTCGCCGCTCCCGCCATTCGGCGCGCCGCAGACAAACAACGGCGTCACCGAGGGCGACTACAACCTGTTCTTCTCGTTGTTCTTCGACGGCTGTGCGCTCTGACCGGCGGGCATCGGTGAGAGGGCACTCGTCGCGGCGCTTCGATTGTGAAGATCAGGAATCGACCAGGCCACGAGGAATGGATTTCACAGTTCTCCTGCTACGCTCCGCGACCCCGTGAGGGTCAAGGAGACGCGCATGTCATCGGTCGTTGTTCGTTCGAAGATTCGAGAAGTCAGCGCGGCGTTGCTCGTGCTTGCAGCAGCGAGTGAGCCCGGCG
>JALHNK010000090.1 GCA_022843565.1 Phycisphaerales bacterium | reverse complement strand
GCCCACCCCCTCCCCCCACCCCCACCGAGTGATCCCACCATGCCCACCAAGAACTTCAAGACCCCCGCCCGCACCGTCCTCTCCCTCTCCGCCGTCGCCCTGCTTGTCACCGGTGCCGCCCTCTACGCAGGCCCGCTCAACCCGCCCGCCGAACCCGTTGCCTCGCCGAGCACGATCTAAACGAGCTTCGCCCATCTTCCCTTCCTCGCTCCTCCCCACCCCCCCTCCTTCCTCAACTGCCGGTCGTCCTCCCAGACCTTCGCGCTCACGAGAAGATGCCCAAAGTTGATCGTGACGACCACAAGGGTTTCCCCTTGGTTTCGGCGTTTTCAGCCTCCATCGCGGCATCCGCCGCGTTTCCAAACATCCTTAGAGGCACCGGATTTCTGCCGACTGGTAATCTCGCGCAACCGGCACCGGCGCATTCTCGCGCCGTGTTTCCATTCGCACCGGCCCTGTCTTCACGCATCAGATTCGTCGGTCAAGTGAACGACCGTTCGCTCAGACAATCGTGGGAGTTGCTCCATGACATTCCGCTCGCTCGTCGTGTTCGTCTGTGTTGTTTTGGCCTCGCACGCCGCCGCGGTCTTTGCCCAGCCGCTGACGACGTCGTTCACCTATCAGGGTGAACTCCAAACCTCCGGTCAACCGGCCTCGGGATCGTTCGATCTGCGCTTCCGGCTTTACGACGCCGCCGGCAGCGGTTCGCAGATCGGCTCCGACATCTGCCGGAACGACCTGTTCATCACCAACGGGCGCTTCGTGGTCAACCTTGACTTCGGCGACGTCTTTACCGGGCAGAAACGCTTCCTCGAGATCGACGTCCGCCCCGACGCCGGCGCGGACTGCACCATCACCACCGGGTTCGAGACACTGGCCCCGCGACAGGAACTCACGGCCTCACCCAACGCAACCTTCGCGCTCAACGCATCTTCAACTGCCACTGCGGGCAACGCGCTGACACTCAACGGGCAAAACCCCGCCTTCTATCAGAACGCCGCCAATCTCACCGGCACGCTCAGCGACGAGAGGCTTTCCGGCAACGTCGCACGGCTCAACTCCGATCAGACCTTCACCGGGCAACTGACCCTCTCCAACTCGCTGAACATCTTCAACGGGGCCTTCTCCGGGAACGGCGCGGGGCTGCTCAACCTCGACGGCGCCAACGTTCAGCCCGGCACCCTCACGCGCAGCCGCGTCGCGCCGGATATCGAAAGCGTCCTCAGCCAATGGACTTCCCTGCCCTCTGTGCCCCCAACTCAGGACGCCTCGGCCTGGGGCAGCAACTTCTTCGGTCAGACCAATCTTCCCGCGCTGCCCATCGGTCAAAGCTACACCAAGATCTCCGCAGGGAGAACCCACACACTCGCCCTGCGCAGCGACGGCACAATCGTGGGCTGTGGCTCCAACGATGACGGTGAACTCAACGCGCCGGCCCTCCCCAGCGGTGTGGTCTACACCGCCGTCGCCGCCGGCGATACCTTCAGCCTCGCACTCCGCAGCGACGGCACCATCGCGACCTTCGGAGCGAACGTGAGCGGCCAGCTCAATGTCCCGGCGCTCCCGCCCGGGGTCACGTACACCGCGGTCTCCGCCGGTCAGCAGCACAGCCTCGCACTCCGCAGCGACGGGATTGTTGTGGGCTTCGGAAGCAACCTCGACGATCGGATCACCGTCCCCGCCTTGCCGCCCGGCGTGACCTACACCGCGATTTCCGCCGGGTTCAACCACAGCCTCGCTTTGCGCAGCGACGGGGTCATCGTGGGGTTCGGAAGCAACACGGACGGGCAAACCACCGCCCCCGCGCTTCCTCCGACGGTCTCCTACACCGCCATCTCCGCAGGTGGGAACCACAGCCTCGCACTCCGCAGCGACGGCACCGTCGCGGCCTTCGGAAGCAACGCTCAGGGCCAGCTCGACATCCCCTTGTTCAACCCGCCCCTGACCTACACCGCCATTTCCGCAGGTGGGAACCACAGCCTCGCACTCCGCACCGACGGTGTGATCATCTCCTACGGATTCAACGGCAACGGGCAACTCAACGTTCCCCTGCTGCCGAGTGATCAGGTCTATGTCGCCATCAGCGCAGGCTTTAACCACAGCACGGCGTTGCGATTCCGCGCCACCACCGTGCCTCCGGCGTTGCAGTCGCTCTCCACCGTCGCCATCGGCTCCGCACCCCGCCCAAGCACCGGCGGCCTCAGCGTTCAATCCTCCATCCGCGTTGACGGTGCCGGTGCCAACGCCGGAACGCTCGACCACGCACTGCTCTTCGGCAACGAGGTCGCCCGCGTCGGCATCGCTTCCAACCAAGCGCAAGGAACAAATCTTGAAGGGCTCGATCTCATCACCGCCGGCGTGCCACGATTGAGAGTCTACGCCTCCGGCTTCGTCGAGGTTCCCTCGACCTTCACCGCAGTCACGGTCTCTGCCAACACGCTCCTCGGATCGGGCAGCAGCATCACCAATCTGAACGCCTCCAACATCGCCTCGGGGACCATCGCCAACGCCCGCACCACCGCCAGAACCACCAACGACCCCAACTCACTCGTCCTCCGCGATCCCTCGGGCAACTTCGCCGCCGGCACCGTCACCGCCTCCTCCTTCGCAGGCTCCGGCGCTTCGCTCACAGGCCTGAACGCCTCCAACCTCTCCACAGGCACCATCCCCAACGCCCGCACCACCGGCGTCGCAACCAACACGCCCAGTTCACTCGTTCTCCGCGACGCATCGGGCAACTTCGCCGCCAACGCCGTCACCGCTTCCTCCTTCGCCGGTTCCGGCGCTTCGCTCACGGGTCTCGATGCCTCCAACATCTCCGCTGGCACGCTCCCCAACGCCCGCACCACCGCCAGAACCACCAACGACCCCAACACCCTCGTCCTCCGTGATGCCTCGGGCAACTTCGCCGCTGGCACCATCACCGCCTCCTCCTTCGCCGGTTCCGGCGCTTCGCTCACAGGCCTGAACGCCTCCAACCTCTCCACAGGCACCATCCCCAACGCCCGCACCACCGGCGTCGCAACCAACACGCCCAACACCCTCGTCCTCCGTGATGCCTCGGGCAACTTCGCCGCCGGCACCATCACCGCCTCCTCCTTCGCAGGCTCCGGCGCTTCGCTCACAGGCCTGAACGCCTCCAACCTCTCCACCGGTACTCTCCCCGCCGCTCGACTCCCCGCCATCGCCGCACGCACCGACGCCGCCAACGCCTTCGGCAACTTCACCAACTCGTTCGCGGGCAACGTCGGCATCGCCACCACCACCCCCGCCGCTCCGCTCGATGTCGCCGGCAACCTTCGAATCCTCAGCAACGGCACCATCCGCAGCAGCGGCTTCCAAGGCGCCGGCGGCACCTTCAACGGGATGATCGAGTCCCACTACGCCGACAACGACCGCTACGGCATGACCCAGCTCACCAACGGCATCCTCGCGCTCTACACCTCCAGCTCTTTCGGTCCCGCCAGCATTCAGTTCGGCAACATGACCGGCGCCTCGTCGTTCGATTCCAAGATGACGCTCACCCGCACCGGTCGTCTCGGCATCGGTACCACCTCGCCCCAGGCCGCGCTCGACGTTGAGAGCTCGGTTTTCGCTGGTTCCGGTACTTTCAACGGGACCATCTTCGGAACCACCGTCGATTCCACCACCAATAAAATCTGGTACGCCGGTTCCAGAACAGGCGGGGGTGCCCTCATGGGCGTGCTTAGTTTTAGTCAAGTGATGACCGGCGGCGTCTCCATCGACTTCAACCAGTTCACCACCACCAGCTTTGCCGACGTCAAAAACTTCGTCGAGCCCAACCCACGCGACCAGGCCACCGACATCTACTACGCCAGCCTCGAAGGTCCCGAAGCAGCCATGTACGTCCGCGGAACCGCGCAGCTTGTCGACGGCCGCGCCATCGTCACACTCCCGCAGCACTTCACCGACCTCGCCTCCGCGCGCGGGCTCACCGTCCAGGTCACGCCGCAGTCCGAGGACTCGATGGGCCTCGCCGTCGTGCGAAAGGGCACCGACTCGTTCGAGGTCCGCGAGCTCATGCGCGGGCAGGGAACCTACGAGTTCGATTGGCACGTCACCGCCGTCCGCGCCCGCTTCCAGAACATGGAAATCATCCGACCCTGGACCGAGCGCCTCCCCGACGGTGCAAAGCCCGACGAACTCTGGCCCAAGCGTCAGGAACTTCACGAGAAAGCGATGAAGCAAACCCGAGAGGCCGAGCAGCGCGGCGCGAGTGACGAGCCCTCAGCACAAGCACAACCTTCCGCCGCGGTCGTCGGTTCATCCTCAACCACTCAACGCTGATTACGCCGCCCACAATGCCGCTCGTGCGGAAGTGGAATCAGGTTAAGAACCGCCTTCACATTCGAGCTCGCGCTTTCTACCTCGCACACCGGCCGTGCCTACGGCAACGCCGCGGAGATTGACGACGCTCGGATCTCCATGCTGGCGGTGAAGGACATCCAACGGCAGCAGAAGCAGATCGTGACCGACCGCGCAGTGACCCACATCGAGCCACCCTCCACTTGAAAGGAACCAAATCCATGCAACGCACCACCATCGCCGCGTTCGCCCTCTTCGCCGTTGCCGCTGTCGCCCTCGCGGGCCCGCTCAACCCTCCGGCTGGCCCCATCGCGCCGACGAACAAGACGCTCAGCGAGGTTGAGCCGCGCATCGCTATCAACTCCACCAACGCGCCGGGCGACGGGGACAGCCGGTACATCATCGCCGCCAGCGGGAGCTACTACCTGCCGTTCAACGTCAGCATCGTCGGCCAGAGCGCGATTCACATCGGCGCCAATGCCCGTGACGTCACCATCGATCTCATGGGTCACACCATCAGTTGCTCGATCCTGAGCACCGCAATCAGCGCCGCACCTTCGGCACTGTCGCGCACCGTCACCATTCGCAACGGCAGCATCCGCTCAGCCGGAGGCATTGGCACGCCCAGCGGCATCGCCTTGGCCGACATCTCAGGTGTTGTCGTCGAGGACATCCGTGTCGAGGGCACGTTGTTCGGCATCATCACCGGAAACGACGCGAGCATCCGGCGCTGCGATATCCGGTCAATCCAGACATTGACGGTCGACGCCGCGGGAATCGAGGTCGGTAGCGGCTCGATCGTTGAGGACTGCCGCGTGGTCGACATCGCCGGAAGCGGGATCAACCCCGGCATCCGCACGGGCTCGAGTTCGGTCGTTCGCGACTGCGTGATCACCCAGGCCACCGGCGGTGAACGCGGCATCGACGCCGGCTCCGGCGGCATCGTCGAGCGCAACGTCATCCGATGCGGTCACGACATCACGCCGTTCACGGGCATCGACTCCGGCGGCGCTTCCATCATCCGCGGGAACCTCATCATCGCCACCGCTTCAGCCACCGTCACGGGGATCACCGCCACAACCGGCACCACCATCCAGTCAAACACGTTCTCCGCGTGCGACACCGGCATCAGCCTCGGCGGTTCCAGCGACTGCCTCGTCACCGGCAACCACTTCCGCCTCTCCACCACGCCCGTCTCGGCGGTGAACGTCAACTCACACATCATCGGCCCCACCATCGGCTCCGGCGGCGCCGCGGCCAGCAACAACCCGCACGCCAACTATGTCCAGTGATCCCCTTCGCATCCCCCGGACGAACGGCACTGAGGAGCACTCAACATGGCCACCGAGTCGCAACTCCTCAGCGTGATCAAGGACCATGAGTCGGACGTCCTCCGCCGCAGTTGGATGGCCATCACGATCGGCGTCATCACGCTCGCGTTCATCTTCGCCTTCACCTACATCGTCTGCCTCATCTTCGCTCGCTCACTCGGCATCAGCACGCTGCTCTTGGCCTCGATGATCTTCGGCGTCTTCCTCGTCGTCGCGTGGGTCTCGGCCCTTCGAGGTGTCGAGCCCGGCCGCGGCCAGACCGATTCGATCGAAGAACAAATCGGCATGTACAAGGTCGGCTACCTCGCCACCGGCCTGCCGATCAACCCCAAGAACTTCGCCGAGGGGAGCGCGACCCTGATGATGCACGGCCCCGCCAGCATCGTCGAGGGCTGGCGGCTCCGACGCGACCGCATCCCCACCGACAGCCGCACACTCCAGGCCGCGACGAGCGCGATGCAGTCCATGCTCCTCGGTAGCGCGATCCCCGTCGGCAGCATCCAGCCCCCCACCGCATCGCTGCTCCTACTTCGCACCGGCCTGGCCAAGTTCGAACGCAAGGGCAGCCTCAACCTCATCGCCTCGATCAAAGCACGCGAAGTCCTCGGGCCGCAGGCCTGAGCCAGCGCGATATCCTGTGAACTATGACGACGCTTGCCACGCCCTCGCACGCTTCGGACCCCATCACCGGCTCCGGCCCGCGCACGCTCACCGCCCCCCGCGGCCCCGCGGCCCTCACGCGCACCTGCAAATCCTGGCAGGCCGAAGCCGCCATGCGCATGCTCCTGAACAACCTTGATCCCAGCGTCGCCGAGCGGCCCGAAGACCTCGTCGTCTACGGCGGGCGCGGCAAGGCCGCCCGCAACTGGCCCGCGCTGGACGCCATCATCAAGTGCCTCATCGCACTCGAACCCGACGAAACACTCCTGATCCAATCCGGCAAGCCCGTCGGCGTCGTCCGCACGCACACCGACGCCCCGCGCGTCCTCCTGGCCAACTCCAACATCGTCCCCGCCTGGGCCACCCAAGAGCGCTTCGACGACTTCGAGAAGCGCGGCCTGATGATGTACGGCCAGATGACCGCGGGCTCCTGGATCTACATCGGCACCCAGGGCATCCTGCAAGGAACCTACGAGACCTTCGCCGAGTGCGGCAAGATCCACTTCGCCCCCCGCGGCGATCTGTCCGGTCGCCTCTGCGTCACCGCCGGCTGCGGCGGCATGGGCGGCGCCCAGCCCCTGGCCATCACGCTCGCCAAGGGCACATGCCTCATGGCCGATGTCGATCTGACACGCCTTCAACGCCGCGCCGCCGACAAGTACCTCGACGAAGTCATCGCCTCCCCCATGGGGGGTGTGGGGCAGGCGTCCCGCCTGCCTCCCCTGGACCTCATCGACACCGCGATCGACCGCGCCGTGCAATACGCCAAAGACCACAAAGCCCTCTCCATCGGCGTCCACTGCAACGCCATCGAACTCCTCGAGCGCCTCATCGAGCGCAAGATCAAGGTCGATGTCCTCACCGACCAGACCAGCGCCCACGACCCGCTCATCGGCTACGTCCCCATCGGCATGACCGAAGACCAGGCCAAGGTCGAGCGCGTTCGCGACGCCGCGGCGTACCAACGCCAATCCATGGCCAGCATGGCCCGCCACGTCCGCGCCATGCTCACGCTCCAGCGCAGCGGCGCCATCACCTTCGACTACGGCAACAACATCCGCCAGCGGGCGCTCGACACCGGCGTCGCCGATGCCTTTGACTTCCCCGGCTTCGTCCCCGCGTTCATTCGTCCGCAGTTCTGCCTCGGCCGCGGGCCCTTCCGCTGGGTCGCGCTCAGCGGCGAC
This sequence comes from Phycisphaerales bacterium, assembly GCA_022843565.1. GTDB lineage: Bacteria > Planctomycetota > Phycisphaerae > Phycisphaerales > UBA1924 > JACVCS01. Next base: position 8,134 of record JALHNK010000090.1, on the reverse strand, counting down.
CCGACCGACATCTACGTCACCGACCACGAGATCCTCAAACTGTTCCCCAAGGGCCACAGCGAATACGCCGAGCGCCTGCACGCGTGGATCTTGGGTTGTCACAAGCACCCCGAGGCCCTGCTCGCCGGCGACTACGCCAAGTGCGCACCGCGCTTTGAGTTCCAGGGCCTGCCGGCGCGCATCTGCTGGCTCGGCTACGGCGAGCGCGACAAGGCCGGCCTCATGTTCAACGACCTGGTCGCCACGGGCCGAGTCAAAGCCCCCATCGTCATCGGCCGCGATCACCTGGACTGCGGCTCGGTCGCCAGCCCGAACCGCGAAACCGAGGCCATGCTCGACGGCTCGGACGCCATCAGCGACTGGGCCATCCTCAACGCCATGGTCAACATCGCCAGCGGCGCCTCGTGGGTCTCCTTCCACCACGGCGGCGGCGTCGGCATCGGCTACAGCCAACACGCCGGCCAAGTCATCGTCGCCGACGGCACCCCCGACGCCGCCCGCCGCCTCAAAAACGTCCTCACCAACGACCCCGCCATGGGCATCTTCCGCCACGCCGACGCTGGCTATGAGCTCGCGCAGAAATGCGCCGACGAGAAGGGTGTCAACGTGCCGATGCGGGGTTGGTGAAGCCCCCACGGCCAAGGGAGCCCGGAGCGCCCGTGCCACCGACCTGTCCTCAGGTCGGTGCCGTAGCGTCGTGTGCTTCCTCTTCACACCCAAGGTAGCCCGTTCCCCTCGGCCCTCGGCCCTCATCCCTCGGCCCTCCGCCCCCCTTGATCCCCTCCCCCCGCTGGCACCGCCCTTGCTCCCTGTTCCTCCGGATCTCCCCTTTCGCACGGAGTGCGGCAGTATGAGCAGGATGCAGACGTTCCATCGCGCAACTTCGGCCCGTTGTGCGACCACAGGCGCACACTTCGCCGATCGCCCACTGGCCTCGCGCGGCGCTGGCGTCTCGCTGTTCGTTCTCTTGCTCCTCGTGCTCGCGTTCACCGCGCTGGCCAACGCCCAGCCGGGCACGGGCACGCCCACCGGCACAAACGCCGCCACCGCCGCAACCGGCGAGCCCGAGGCCCGCCCCACCATCGACGCCATCAGTATTCAGGAAATCGCCCGCCTCGAAGGCCAGGGCGAAGTCATCCTCCGCGGGGTCGGCATCGTCACCGGCCTCAAAGGCACCGGTGACTCCGGCCAAGATCTCGCCCTCGCTCGCCCGCTGGCCAAGATCTACGAGAGCAACGGCAACCCGCTGGGTGATCTGCGCGAGCTGGCCAAGGCCAAGTCCGCGGCCCTCGTCTTCGTCTCCGTCACCATCCCCGCTCAGGGCGCTCGGGTACAAGACAAGCTCGATGCGCACATCACCGTCTCGCACAGCGCCACCAGCCTTGCCGGCGGGCGGCTTTTCCTCTCGCCGCTGTCCGGCCCGCTCCCGGGCCAGGGCGTCTTTGCCATCGCCGAGGGTGCTCTGCTTGTCGAAGACACCAACAACCCCACCGTCGCCGTCATCCGCGGCGGGGCCCAAATCACCCACGATATCCTCATGCCGATCGGCTCTGATCGCTTCCGCCTCGTCGTTCACCCGCACCTGCGGTCGTTCACAGTCACCGAGCGCATGGCCGCGACGATCAACGCGCGATTCCAGGACCCGGCGATCTTCGCTGAGGGTGCCGACGCGAGCGCGACGCCGCCCGCCATCGCCCGCGCGATTGATGACATCGTCGTCGAGGTCACCGTCCCGCCCGAGAGCCGTCGCGAGCCCGCGGGCTTCGTTGCCGATTGCCTGACTGCGAGCATGGACCCGGCGGAGCTTCGCCTCCCCGCGAAGGTCGTCGTCAACCAGCGCACGGGCACGATCATCGTGACCGGCAACGTCGAGATCTCGCCCGTCGCAGTCGCGCATAAAGACCTCGTCGTGACTACGACGCAGCCGCTGCCGGGCCAACCCGCGGCCGCCCCGACGCCCGCAACGCCACGCAACTCGCGCTGGACTTCGACATCTACCACCAGCCGCGCCAGCGAGCGCGCCCGCATTCAAGACCTGCTGCAGGCGTTCAAGCAGCTCGACGTCCCGGTCGCGGACCAGATCAACATCCTGACCCAGATGCACCGCTCAGGTCGCCTGCACGCGCAGCTCGTCATCGAGTAATCGAATCAAGAGAGCCCTGAGCGCATCGCATCCGGAGCCCAGCCCGAGTACGCAGAGGACGCAGGGAGTGCAAAGAAACGCAGAGGACAGACATGAACTCGTACACGGAGACGACGGAGATCGCGGAGGCACACGGAGGGAAGACTGAGTGCTGAGTGCTGAGTGCTGATTCCTGACTCCTGACTCCTGATTGCTGACAACTGACCACTGACGGCTGACCACATGACCATCTCCACCAACAACTCGACGATCACCACCTCGCCATCGGCCTTCATGCGCGTCGGTGATCAGACATTGCGAGATCGCCAGAACAGCTTCGCCGGCGTGCTCAGCCGCCGCCAGGACGCCACCGCATCGACGCAGGACAAAGCCACGCAGGCCGCACGCGACTTTGTCGCCGTCGCGTTCATCCAACCCGTCATGAAGCAGCTCCGCGAGACCGACAACGCCGCGGCTCCGTTCGCCGCGGGCCCGGCGGAGAAGAAGTTCCGCTCACTGCTGGACGCCTCGCACGCCCAGCACCTGGTCAAGGCCGCGAACTTCCCGCTGGTTGACCGCATCGCGTCGGACATCCTTCGCGCCGGCAATCGCGCCGGCGCATCGGCATTGCCGACCGCCGCGATGATCGCCGGGGCATCGGCCGATCTCGCGTCCCCGTCGCTCAAACTGCCCAGCGGAGGTTTCGCCCGATGAGCACCCAGACCGCCAAACAGCCCACGCAAGCCAAGGCCCCCGCCGCCGCCGCCCTCCCGGCGCTCAACGCCGCCCACGCCGCCGCACTGCGCGAGCTGCTCACCGACTACATCGCCCAGCAACGCGCCCAGCTCGACGCGATCAACACCCACCGCACCGCGCTGAGCACCGCCGACGCACCCGCCATCGCCCGCTGCACCGAACTGCAACGCGCCATCGCCCAATCCCTGCTCAACCTCGACGCCAAGCGCGCCGGACTCATCCGCGCGATCGTCCACGGCAACATCCCCCTTCGCGCCGCCCTCGCCCTCACCGATCACAACGCCCCACCCATCACGATCCGCCAGCTCATCGCCCGCTGCCCACAGCCGAACCAACACGAACTCAACACCCTCGCAACCGAACTCCGCACCCTCGCCCACCAGTGCGCCCAGCAGCAGAGCATCCTCCGCGCCGCGGCTCAATCCCTCGTGCAACACATGCACGGCCTCATGGACCGCGTCGGCCGCGCCCTCTCGCACACCGGCAACTACCGCCGCCCCGGCGCCACCAGCGCTCTGCCGGTCGTCGTCTCCGCCGTCGATGTCCTCAGCTAACCCGTGCCATCGACCCGCCCTCGGGTCGATGCCCTGACCGACCGTCCCGCTCGGAGAACACCCGCCCATGAGCCTCTCCAGTGCATTCCAGATCGGTCGCTCCGCCCTCTCGGCCAGCCAGCTCGGCATCCAGGTCACCGGCAACAACGTCGCCAACGCCGCGACGCCCGGCTACTCGCGCCAAGTCCTCTCGCTCGGGCCGACGCAGGAAGGCCGCTTCGGCACCTCGCTCGTCGGTCGCGGCGTCGATGTCCTCGGCGTCCGTCGCCAGGTCGACAACGCCCTCCAGCAGCGCCTCTGGTCCAGCATCTCCAGCGAATCTCGCGACTCGTCCGACCTCTCGCTCCTGGCCACCGTTGAGACCTCCCTCCGCGCTCTGGACGAGAACAACTCCCTCCCGGCTCGCCTCAACTCCTTCTTCTCCTCGTGGTCAAACCTCGCCGATCAGCCCTCCGTCGCCGGCAACCGCTCGCTCGTCGTGCAATCCGGCCGGCAAGCCGCGGCGTACATGCGCGACCTGCGCACCTCGCTCACCGGCCAGCGCGACCAGATCGACCAGACGCTCGCCTCCAACGTCAACCGCGCAAACGACCTGCTCGGCCAGGTCGCAGCGCTCAACACCCAGATCGTCGTCACCGAGGGCGGGCAGGGCAACGCGGGCTCGCTCCGCGATCAGCGAGACGCCATCGTCACCGAGCTGGCCAAGTACCTCGACGTCACCCCCATCGAACAATCCAACGGCAACCTCGATCTCCTGGTCGGCTCGACGCCCATCGTTCTCGCCGGCCAGAGCCGCGGCATCGAGCTGCGCATCCGCACGATCAACGGCGCGACCGAGGCCGCGGTCGTCGCCAAGGACAACAAAGAAGTCATCCCGATCACCGGCGGTCAGGTCGGCTCACTGCTGACCCAGCGCACCGAGCTCGTCGGCGACACCATCACCCGCCTTGATGAAGTTGCCAGCGCCCTCATCGCTCGCGTCAATCGGCTGCACTCGCAGAGCTCGCCCAGCACGCCGCAGACATCGTTCACCGGCACCCGTTCCATCCGCACGTCCGATCAGGGCCTGGCGATGAACGACCCGCTGAATCAGTCGTTCGCGAATCTCCCCAGCGCCCTGCGCCCGACCAGCGGCTCGTTCGTCGTCACGCTCCGAAACTCAGCCACCGGCGCGTTGCAAAGCACCACGATCAACGTCGATCTGGACGGCATCACCAGCACCTTCACCCCCGGTACCGCCGACGACACCACCGTCACCTCGCTCACCTCGTCGATCAACGCCATCGGCAACCTCACCGCGACCGTCAACGCCTCCGGCCAGCTCCAGCTCACCGCCGACACCGGCTACGACATCACGCTCTCGGATGACACCTCCGGCGTGCTGGCCAACCTCGGTGTGAACACCTTCTTCACCGGCTCCACCGCAGAAGACATCGCCGTCCGCACCGAGCTCTCGCAAGACCCGAACCTCTTGGCCACCGGGCGCACGACCGGCGGCAACCCCAGCGCCAACGGCGGCGCGCTGGGCATCGCCCAGCTCAAGTCCACACCCATCAGCGAGCTCGGCGGCGTCACCTTCAACGACTCGTGGGACCAGGCCGTGCAGTCCATCGCCGTCCGCACCAGCGCCGCACGCACCAACGCCGGCGCCGCCAAGGTCGTGCGCGAGAACCTCGACGCCCAGCGCTCCAGCCTCTCGGGCGTCAGCCTCGATGAGGAAGCCATCAACCTCCTGAACTCCCAGCGCCACTACCAAGCCTCCGCACGCTTCATCACCGTTGTCGACGAACTGACGCAAACGCTGTTGTCACTTGTCCGTTAACGCAAACGGCAATCGGGATTCGGCAATCGGCAATCGCGAGAACAGCACGCTCACGCCGCGACGCTCCTCCTGATGCCCGATGCCCAGTGCCCAGTGCCTTCCCCCCCCGAGCACCCCATGAACCTCTCACCGGTCACCGTCACGCGCGTCCCGCTCCTGCTCAACAGCACGAACAGCCTCAGCAATCTCACGCGCACCAACCTCGAGCTCTACGACGTCAGCAACCAGCTCAGCTCCGGGCGGCTCATCAACAGCCCCAGCGAAGACTCCGTCCGCGCCGCCGCGATCGGCGTCCTTGATTCCCGTCTGTTCAACAGCGTGCAACGCGAGCGCTCGCTCGCCCACGCCGACACCGTCCTCTCACGTCTGGATTCCTCGCTGACTGAAGCGGCGGACCTGGTCCGCGAAGCCCAGTCCCTCGCCTCATCGCAGATCGGCGTCACCTCCGACGCCGCGACCCGCGCCAATCAGGCCCAGACCGTCAACGCGATGATCCGTCAGCTCTACACCCTCGTCAACCGCTCCCACGACGGCTCACCGCAGGGGGTCTACATCTTCGGCGGGGACACCGCCAACCGCGCACCGCTCGTCGAAGTCGCCGGCGGCTTCCGCTACATCGCCCGCGGCTCGGGCACCAACACCGATCTCGGCCTCGCCGATCAGCTCCCCATCACCCTCGGCGGCAACAACGCCCTCGGCGAGACCTCCGCTCGCATCCGCTCCACCCGCAACCTGAACCCTCAACTCTGGCCCGGCGCACGCCTCGAAGACCTGCGCGGCGCCCGCTCTGTTGGCATCGCCCCCGGCTCGGTCAACTTCTCCTTCTCAGGCTCGCCCGCCGTCGGCACCGTCGACCTCTCCCAAGCCCAGACGGCCCAGGACGTCGCCACCGCCCTGACCGCCGCGATCCGCCAGTACGAGACGACCAACGGCGTCTCGGTCCTCGGCCCCGCAGGCGTTACCGCAGGCCCCACCGGGCTGAACTTCCCGGTCGTCGCCGCCGGCGCACCGACGCTGACCTTCTCCGACCCCGCCGGCGGCACCACCGCCGCCGACCTGGGCCTCACCCCCGGCGTCTTCAGCAACCCGGTGCAGACAGGCTGGCCGCTGAATCCCACGCTGGATTGGGACACGCCGCTGATCACGCTCTCGGGCCTCTCGGTGCCTCTGGGCTCAATCCGCGCCCGCTTCGCGCAGAGCGGCTCATCGACCACGATCGACATCAACCTCGCTGGCGCGACCACACTCGGCGAGCTGCGATCGACGATCGAGACCGCCGCGCCGGGCCTCCGGCTGGAGATCAACTCTGTCGGCACGGGCATCAACCTCGTCAGCGAGATCGCCGGCCCCACCCTGAGCATCGAGGAAGTGCCCGGCGGCGCGAATACTGCCAGCCAGCTCGGCTTCCGCACGCTGGACCTGGACACCCTGATCGCCGACTTCAACGACGGGCGCTCCGTCCGCATCGTCGATGGGGTGGTGAACCCCGTGACCGGCAGCGTGGACCCGGCCCTGAACTCCGACTTCCGCGTCACGCTCAACAACGGGCAGTACTTTGACGTAGACCTCCGTCCGCAGGACATCACCACCGTCCAGACCGTGATCAACCGGATCAACAGCCAGTTCGCCGCCGCCGTGGGCACCCAGAACAACACCGCCGCCCCGGCCCTGGCCGCCGGCGACTTCACCGCCCAGCTCACAACCGGCGTCAACGGCCTGGCCTTCAGCTCCGCCATCGCCGGCCCGATGCGCTTCAACACGCTGAACAACTCCGCCGCGGCGGAGGATCTCGGCCTTTCAACCCTGACACTCGACGGCGCAACATCGCTCTATGTCGCGCAAGATCGAGCAGGCGTGCGCGTCCAGAACCTCTTCACCGACCTGATCGACCTGCGCGACGCACTCCTGCGCAACGACAACGCCGCCATCACCCAGGCGGGCGCAAACCTGAACCGCAACGCCGACCGCCTCACGGGCGCTCAGGCGCTGGTCGGCACATACGCCCAGCGCGTTGACCAAGCCCTTGAGCTGCTGCAAGATCAGCGTGTCTCAGACTCCAAGACCAAGTCCGAGCTGCAAGACGTGGACTATGCCGAGGCCGCGACACGCCTCTCGCAACTCCAAACCCAGCTTGAAGCCACGCTCCGCACCGCCGGCACGATCGGCCGAACCTCCCTCTTCGACTTCCTGAGCTAATCAAGCGACTATTTGCGCCCATCGCCTTTCCTCGATCCCTCGATCCCTTGGTCCCTTCCGCCCCCTCCCCACAGACCCCTCGATCCCTCGATCCCTCGTTCCCTCGACCCCTTTCCCCTGGCACGCAACTTGCGATAGAAACCAACACGACAGGATGTCGCCCGGCGTGGACGCCGGGACGGCTCTGGACCCTTCCAGGAGCGCACACGCATGGACGTGCGAACGACTCGTTTCGGTCTGGTGAGTATTGCGGAGGACCGCATCATCACCTTCAGCAAAGGCCTCTTGGGCTTTGGCAACTTCACCCGGTTCTGCCTCTTGGAGCCCGCCGATGACGCGTGCTTCTTCTGGCTCCAGTCTGTCGAAGAGCCGTCGCTGGCCTTCGTCGTGACCGACCCGGCCTTCTTTGTGCCCGAGTTCAACGTGCCCATCCGCCCCGAGCAGATGAGCGAGCTGGCGCTGGCGAACCTCGCCGACGCCCAGGTCTTTGTCATCGTCAACAAGATCGATCAGGCCCTCACCGGCAACCTCCAAGGCCCGCTGGTGATCAACACGCTCACCCGCCACGGCGAGCAGTTCGTCCTGGCCGAGAAGCGCTGGACCACGCGCCACCACCTCATGCGCGTCGGCTCGCCGGCCCAGGCCGCCGCGAGCGCCTGACGCTCGATCGCGAGCACGCTCTCG
>JALHNK010000089.1:6899-15772 GCA_022843565.1 Phycisphaerales bacterium | reverse complement strand
CGGCCAGCGCATCCCGGGCTGGGTGTTCATTGTGTTCGTGCCGGTCATCATCTTCGTCGTCTTCAAGTTCGGTCGCAAGACTGGGCCCGGTCGAGCGACCATCGACACCGTGGCGCTCTACACGCCGGGCATCGGCACTCTGGTCAAGAAGACCACCATCGCTCGGTTCACCCGCACGCTGGGCACGCTCATCAACGCCGGCGTTCCGATCCTTGAGGCGATCGCGATCACGCGAGACACCTGCGGCAACTACGTGTTTGAGCGGGCGCTCCAGCGCGTTCACGACAGCATCCGCGAGGGCGAGACCTTCGCGGTCCCGCTGCGTGAGAGCAAGGTCTGTGACTCGATCGTCGTCAACATGATCGACGTCGGTGAGGAAACCGGCGATCTGGACTCCATGCTGATGAAGATCGCTGACAACTACGACGAAGAGGTCGACGTTGCGGTGAACTCGCTGGTCAAGCTCATCGAGCCGCTGCTGGTCGTGTTCCTCGGCGTCGTCGTCGGTGGCATCGTCGTCGCCATGTTCCTTCCTCTTGTGGCCATCATCGAGAAGCTGCAGGGCGGCAAGGTCTGAGTCGGTTCGCGGGCGTGGGGGGGTGGTGGTTGGCGTGGGTTTCACACCGGTCGGTTTGCGGGGCGCTCGTGCGCCCCGCCAGGAGATTGTTCGATGAGCCTCCACAACCCCCAACGCCAGACGCACCGGCAAAGCTGCCTGAGCGCCACGCGCCCGAGGCCCTCGCCGCACCCGGCGGCCCGCCACAACCGCGCGTTCACGCTCGTCGAGGTCGTCCTCGTCACCGTCATCATCACGGTGCTCGCGGCCCTGATCATCGTCGCTGTCGGGCGCGCCATCCGCTCCTCGCGCGCCTCGGCCGACCAGTTCTTCATGCGGTCGATGTCGGTCGGCGTCGAACGCTTCCGCAGCGACTTCAACTTCTTGCCGCCGCTGGTGGACGACGCGTTCAACGGCGTTGGCGGCGCCCCGCTCATCAACGTCAACGGCGGCCGTCGCCCGAAGCTGCTCAGCCAAGCCCCCGGCGGTGCGGAGTTTCCGGTTGAGAGCCCGCCCACCAACTCCGCGGCCCCAACGACCCTCAACGGGTTCTACGGCAACGCCACGAGCACCACGCCTCGGCTCAGCAGCCTCTCGCTTTCGTACTACCTCCTGGGCACGCTCCCGCGCACCGTTGACGGCGTCGATGGCCCGGGCTTCACCCGCCCGAAGGCCGACGGCGGCTTCGCCCTTAGCGGCCAGTCGTTCCCGCCGCTGTTTGATTTCGCCAACTCGACCGATCGGCTCGTCTCTGACGGCACGGGCGTGCAGGAACGCACCCGCCTCGTCGATCGTTACGGCTTCCCGATTCTCTACATGCGTTGGGAGCCCTTCTTCTTCCAGGTGGCCGCCACCGATCCGAATGCGGGCCTTGTCGCCAACTTCTGCGTCCCCGCTTTCGTCGGTGATGCTCGCGAGAACTCCAAGCTCCGACGCGGCGGCTTCGCCCTGGTCTCTGGCGGGCCCGATGGCCTGCTGAGCGTGAGCGATCCGACCGACCCGGTCAACAAAGACAACGTCGTGGAGATCGGCCAATGACGAACGCTCCCGCTCTCCAATCTCCCTCCGCAATGGTCTCGCGCACGCTCGGGCGCGCCGCTCGCGGCGCGTTCACGCTGCTGGAGATGCTGGTGGTCATCGTCGTGATCCTGATCTTGATCATCATCGCGATCCCCGCGTTCAACACCATCATCCGCACGCAAGAATAGAGCACCGCCGATGCGGTCGTCGGCGCGGGCGTCGGCCTTGCGAGAGACCTCGCCCGTGCTGGCACGGGCCAGGGCGACGTTGCAGCGGTCTTCGCGTTTGAGCCCGGCGGGCGGACGAGCATCGTCGTCTGTCAGCGCGTCGGTGAGGTTGACGATCAGGACAGCACCGGCGCCGCGACTCGTCGAGAGGTCTTCGTCCCGGTCGAGGGCTATGAGGTGTTTCAGCTCCCCGCCGGTTGGTCCGTGCGTGGCTACGCGCTGTCGCGCATGGTGGATGCCAACTGGTACGAGCGCCCGACCACCGGCGGCGGCGCCGAGCGATACCCGACGAACGAGGGCTCGTGGGTCTTTCCCGAGACGGGCTTCTTTGATCACGCGACGCAGGAAGACGCCGGCGCTCGCCAGACATTCATGGTGCGGTTCGAGGCCGGCACCGGGCGAGCGATCGCCGCGGGCGGCCAGGGCGCGATCGTGGTGCTTCAGCGGGCCTCAGGGCTTGAACGCGATCAGATCGCTCCTGCCAATGATCCGAACAACAAGGACAGATGGAAGCGGCTTGATCTGGCCACCAGCGCGCGGCGATGGGCGCTTCGCGTCATCGCGGCCCCCGCGGGCGGTCAGGGCAGCCTCACACCGGACGAGCGCCGGCGGATCATCGGCGATATCTCCGGCGACACCGTCCTGGCCAAGAACGTCAGTTCGATCGCGATCTACAGCGAGAAGCGACTGGCCGACGCGCTGGGCATCCGCTTGAACCCGATCACCGAGTCGGTCTACTTCGCCGATGCGGATCAGCAGAACAGTGGCCAGCGGTATCAGCCGCGCCTGATCGATCCGATCGCGTCGGACAACGCCGAGCGACGCAGGATCAACCGCTGGATCGAGGGCTGGGACCTCCGCGCAGACGATCGAGCCACGGCACTGACCAGCCGCGCGGATACGACGACCGCCCGGGTGTATTTCATCCCGCCGGTCACCGGCCCGTTGCAGCCGATCTCGCTGCCGTCATCGAACCCACTCTCCGTTGGAGCCAACTGATGAATGCCATCAACACCGTCGTTCATTCGATGCGGGTTTCGGCTGTCGGCGTCGGCGCGGCACCCGCGCCGCGTGCCCGCACGCGCGCGGGCTTCTCGCTGATCGAAGTGATCATGGCAACGCTCATCCTGGCGCTGGGGCTGCTGGGACTGGGCGCGGTCTTGCCGGTGATCATCCGCCAGCAGGCCGCCAGCAGCGATGAGGCGCTGGGTGCCTCGGCGATGCAATCGGCGCTGGGCCATCTCGAAGGCAACAAGGCGCTGGCGGGGGAGAACTGGAAGAAACTGATCCTTGGGAGCGGATTGCCGGCTGATTTCTGGCGGAGGCAGACGTGGCTCGTGCCGCCGGTGAACACCCAGGACTCGTCGACGTACCTCTTCCCGCGCGTCGTCGATCTCGTCACCACGCCGAACACGATCGCCGCTTCTCCCGATGTTGATTCGCTGCCGCTGGCCTCGCGACTCTTCCCCACGCCTGAGTCCGGCGAGAAGGAGCCGCAGTTCGTGTGGGACATGGCGTACCGGCGTGACTTCAAGGGCGGCGGCGTGCAGATCGCCGTCTTCGTCCGTCGCGTGGACCCGATGGCGACCAAGGCGCTGACAGGCTCGCTCTACACCGCCCTGCTCGATCCGCGAAGCCCCGAGGCTCGCCTGCCGGTTTCGGTCGATGCGCAGGGTCGCCCGCGCCTTGATGGCTCTCGCGCTGGTCGTTACTCCATGCCGCTCGCCGCGGCCGTCGTAGTCCCCGACTCGGACAACCCGAACGCGGACCGTCGTCTCGTTCAGGTCTTGAGCATCTCCGACCCGGGCGATCAGGTCAATGGTGGCCAGCTTCCGCTCGATGTTGCCTATCCCCTGATGGCGCAACCGGGCCAGAAGCTCGTTGACAACCTCGGCAACATCTACACCGTCGATGGCGATGCCGGCGTGCCGGGCCGCTTCATCCTTCGTCTGACGCGGCCGATCCCGTCGTCGGTTCCGATTCAGCGCATCGGGGTATCGCCCCCGGCGGGCGTCCGCGCCGAAGCGTTCGTGCCGCCGACGTTCTTCCAGCAAGTCGTCTTCACGCCGCAGGTGCCCGTGAGCGTCGAAGTCACGACCAAGAAGTTCAATCTCGCGCCCGATGCCATTGAGCAGTTGACGGGTCAGACGACGAATCCCGGCAATGGCAACTAACCCGCGCTCGCCGATCGCGATAGACCGATCGGCCCGCTCCAACTCTCCGATCCGACTCTCTGCCACGTCTCGCGTGCAGCCTCACACCGAAAGCAGCCTGGCCATGAACACACACTCAAAGACAGCCCGTGCCGCTCGCACGCCGCGCCGGACGCTCGGGGGCTTCACGCTCATCGAGATGCTCGTGGCGGTCATCGCCGTCTCGCTGCTGACCGTCGGCATCGTGCAGGTCTTCCGCGCCACAACGCGCACCGTCGCCGCGGGCCGCAAGCTCTCGAACATCCTCACCTACGCCAACATCCTTGAGCGCCAACTCCGCGAAGATGTCAACCGCATGAGCCGTCAGGGCGTCCTGGTCATCCGGCACGCGAACACCGATCGCCCCATTCAGGTCTATCGCGCCGATGGTCAGCCGCGCCCCCGGCGCGTTGATGAACTGGTCTTCTTCGCCGAGGGTCGGTTCACCAGCGTCCGCGATCCGGTGAACCCCAGCGTCCAGGCCGAGGCCGCCGCGGCGCGCATCTACTACGGTCACGGCCTGCGTCAGGAGCCGGACACATTCTTCACGCCGCCCTCACTGACCGACAACAACTCGACGGCCCGCCCATTCGGCGATGGCGTCAACACGTTCGCCAGCGACTGGATCCTGGCCCGCCACGTCACGCTGATGGTCCCGCCGCGAACGAGCGACGGGCTGATTCAGGATCCGACCAATCCAACATCACCGCTGCAGGCGCCTCAGGCCGATGAGCGCGACAGCGTGATCCAGATCGGCCAGCAGCCCGCGGCTCCGCACGTGTTCCTCGGTGTCAGCGCGGCCACCACGACGACCGGCATCAACTCGCTGCGTTCCAACGAACTCGGTGGACAGCAACCCAACTTCGCCAGCGGCCTGATCGATATCGCGTCCTGCGATCTTGCCGACGTGCGGACGTTCACGCTCAGCCCGCTGGATGCTCGCATTCCCAATCGCAGCGACGCCCCGCTCCGCGGCACGCCAGTGGCCCAGACCGGCGGGGACGCGACCGCCGCTGCACAAGGCATTCAACGAGTCCATCAGAAACTCCTCGATCTTCTCCCGGCCCCGTCGTTCGCGGGTCCGCGAATCCGCGTCGAGCCCGCGCCGCCGAACCCGCTGGGCATCGGCTTCCCCTCGCAGATCACCGACGCGCAGCGCACCGATCAGCGCGTCCTCGCCTCGCACGCCTTCATCCCGCACTGCACCGAGATGATCATCGAGTGGTCGTTCGGTGAGTCCGTCTCGGCCTCGTCAAATTCAACCGCGAGCTCGGCCATCGCCGGCACACCGTCGGAGTACGGCCAGCTCCGGTGGTACGGAATGCCGCGCCTCGTGACAAGTTCGAGCGGTTCACCGGGCGTTGTGCAGCCATACATCGCCGATTGGTCGTCTGAAATCAGGACCGCGCTCTTTTTCAACACCATCAAGCCGGTCCTCTCACCCGGCAACCCGCCGGCCGGAGCCCGCTCGCTGACGGCGCGCTACTTCCCTGATCCGAACATGTTCGAAGCGAACGCCGGTCAGATCGATCAGTCCTTCAGCCTCTTTGGCCTCGTTGATCCCACATGGCCGCCAGCGGCGATGTCGAACAACGTCCCCGCGCCGAGCAACACGCCCACCGCGCCAGTCCAGCAGCGGATCACCCCGGATGCTCTGCGGTTCTGGGATTTCGTGGATCTTTCAGCCGCGAATACCGACGCCCAGCGTGACGGTGCCGAGTACGTCTTCGCGACCGCGCCGGATACGTCGGTCGATGACCCCTTCGCCGTTCTGGCTCGCGATGTCAACCGCAACGGCGCGTACGAGCCCAATCTCGGCGAGCGGTTGAACTATCCCGCGTCGCTGCCATGGAAGTGGCCGCGACTGCTCAGGATCACCGTCACCCTCGCCGACCCGATCGACCCGAGCTTCGAGCGCACGTTCCAGTTCATCCTCGACCTTCCGCCGGACCCCACGGCCCAGCGCAACTGACCACGCAGCGCCGCGGGCGAAGACAGATCGCACGCTGGCAAAGCACCGTTCACCCGACCGATGCGTTCGAGCGCCGAACGCTCAGCGCACGCCACACACGCCTCGCCATCAGCGCGATCTCGACTCGTCCCCGCGAACACCGTTCGCGTCGTCCCTGATCGGACATGGAGCCTCGCATGAACGCCAAGACGCTCGCCAAGAAGCTCGCCCGCAAGTTCAACATCCCGCGCAGCCGGCGCGGCTCGGTCCTCGTGCTGATCGTCGGCGTGCTCGCCATGATCGCGCTACTCGTGCTGGTCTACAGCACGCTCGGCCAGGCCGATCGTCGCGGCGCCGCGAGCCTCGCCGCCCGAATCAAGATCTCCGATCAGGCCGGAAGCGTCCGCGACTACTTCTCGCGCGTGATCGCCGACAGCACCTTCAACTACTCGTACCAGCGGACGCAGCTCCAGGTCAACGGGCGGCCGCTCGATCTGCGGCTCCGCGCCGTGTACGACTACCCCAGCACCGATCCGGAGTTCCGCTCGTCGCGCGTCAACGCGCCGCAGACGATGGCGAATCTTGACCAGTTCGAAGCCCGGAAGTTCGATCCCACTGGCCAGGTCAACGGTCCGTGGCTCGCGGCGAGCAACTTCGACCCGCGCATGGCCACCGGCCAGCCCTGGCTCGCCGCCAGCGAGCCGTCGTGGATCCTGCCCAACGCCGCGGACGGCCAGGGTTTCACGCAGCCATCGCTCCCCTCGCGTGACTTCAACGGCTGGGCTCATATCAGCAACTTCGCCCCCAGCGGCAACTTCGTCAATCTCTACATGCTGCGAGAGAACCCCGCCGAGCAGGGCTCGGGCTTCAACGTTCGCAGCGGCGTGCCGGCGGCCGCCAACGAACGAGGCCGCTTCTCCAGCATGATGACGCTCCGCGACCCGGCGAACGTTGACCAGCTTTCGCAGCGGCTGGACATCGGTGGAAGCTCGATCCAGACCCGCGCCGACGGCCAGCCCGCCAACCTGAATCGCCCGTCCGACTGGTCCACTAATCAGGCCGGCGTCATCGCCACCGTCGAGAACACCAGCGACAACCTCGGCCAGCCCGGCCGCCCCGGCTACATCTGGAACGAGTGGGTCGATACCGATGGCGACGGCCTGCCCGACTCGCGCCCGTTCGAGTTCGTCGATGTCAGCGATCCGGACAACCCCGTCTCGGTCCTCTCGCTGGATCCGAACTACCGCTGGGTCTTCGCCGCGCGCGCGATCGATCTCTCCGGGCGCGTCAACGTCAACACCGCGGTGCAGAACTTCGCAACGCTTCCCAACGGCAACTACGACTCCGCGGCCCTGGCACCCACAAGCAGCTTCCCCCTGGGCCTCACGCCCTCGGAGGTCAGCCTCCGAGCATTGCTCGAATCTCCGTGGCTCTACGACGGCGGGTCCAACTCCAACTACAGCGCGATTGCCAACAGCGCCACGGCCCCGCGCTATCAGAGCGAATACGCGGATGATGGCAACGCCCGCGTCATCGGTGGCTCCGCGTTCAGTGGCGCGATGTTCACACGCCTCACGGGCGTCGTCCCCGCCCGCGGCACGCTCACCCCGGGCGAGCTCCCGCCACGCGGAAACGCCAACAACCCGCCCGACCTGCGCGACATCATCGAGCCCGTCAACGGCACTGACAGGATCACCCGGCGCGGCCTGGCCAACATCTACAAGCTCTCGCAAGACCCCGAGGGCGGCACGCTGAGCACCGCGCCCGGCACCGTCGCCGCGACCGCCGAGGTCCCGGTGAAGATCAACTCCGGATCTGCATTCTCGCTGGCGGACCTGCTCGAGCTGCTCACCTTCAACGGCGCCAACGACCCCGCGATCAACTCGCGATTGGAGCAAGCGCTCGACGGTCGCTTTGACCCCGATGTCGGCCCGATGCGGTCCAATCGTGATCGCGACTCGGAGATCGCCCCTCGCTCGTTTAGCCAAAACGACCCAAACGCTCTTCAGCGGTCCAACGCCGCGCTGACGCAGGCGTACTCCGACGTGCGCTCGCGTCTGACCACCATCAGCGGCGCTCGACCGCTGGGCGCTCGCGTCTTTGGTACCGACGCAGCCGCCGACGACGCCATCGGCAAGTTCACCCAGAACGACATCCGCCCGGACATCGTGAGCCTCGTCAGCAACGCGCTGGCCATCGACCCGACCGATCTGGGCTTCGCGGCCAACACGTGGTCGCCGCTGTACGCCGAACGTCAGAGGGCCGCGAACGACATCCTGGTCGGCTACGCCCGCGCGCTCATGCCCTTCGCGGCCCTGCGGTCGGCCAACGAAGATGACACCCCGTGGGCCCGCGGCTCGGGTCGCTCGGCCAACGCCAACCGCATCCAGTCCTACGCCTTCGGCCCGACGCTCGTGCCCGACGAGGGCCAAAGCGCCTTTGGGAACAATCCGACCACCACGCGCAACCCGCTCTCGACCGTCGAGATCGCCCTCCGGCGAGCTGCGCACATGACGCTCAACCTGATCGCCTCGCGCGATACCGACGAGCGTGGCCGGATCGTCACCACCACAACCAGCACGCCCGAGACTAGCCGCAGCACAGACACGGCGCGAATCGTGAACGACGAAGTCGTCGGCGCGACGATCATCTTCAATGACGCGACACGCACCGGGCCGCTCAGCGCTCTGGCCGCTGAGGGCGTCGCGAACGTCGAGGGCAACAGCCTCATCGACGCCGT
Source organism: Phycisphaerales bacterium (assembly GCA_022843565.1). Classification (GTDB taxonomy): domain Bacteria; phylum Planctomycetota; class Phycisphaerae; order Phycisphaerales; family UBA1924; genus JACVCS01. The sequence continues at coordinate 7,086 of JALHNK010000089.1, read as the reverse complement.
CTACCAGGCCGATACCACCCGCACCGCGCTCTTCCCGTTCGCAGATCCGGAACAGTCAAACACGCCGAGACGTGATCTCGTCGGCGGCTCTTCCGCGTTCATGCGCGGCCATCTCTTCAACCTCGATCACCGCATCACCGGCACCAGCGGCCGAAGCCTCGATACCCGAACTGTCACCGCAGAAACC
>JALHNK010000089.1:0-6889 GCA_022843565.1 Phycisphaerales bacterium | reverse complement strand
CGCCCCGTCACGATCTACGCCGTGAAGCCGCAGCCGTTCATCACCAGCGCGGTCACGATGATCTCGTACTCCGATGTGCCCGACGCCACGGGGAGCGTCGACGCGGTCCCGGATCCGGACACCGGTGAGTTCGGCCCGCTCAACATCCGCGGCAACATCACCGACAGCAACGCCGACTTCCTCTTCCAGATGGCGATCATCACGCTCTCCAACCCCTTTGACACTGATATCGATCTGAGCAGCGATCGCGATCCCGGCACCGGCAATCTTGAGACAGACTACAAGTACTACATCGAGTTCGGCGGAAGGTATTACAAGCTGTTGCAGCGGAATACGACCGGAGCACCGAGCGACCGGGTCGTGCTGCGGGCCAAGGAGTCGATCGACTTCTTCATCCTGTCGCACGAGCCGCGCGACATCGCACAACGCCTCAACAAGTTCCCGGGCACGCCAACGATCACCGAGCCTCAGGTCCGCAAGCTGATCATCAAGCAACTGCGCGAGTTCAACGGGTTCGCCGAGCCGACGGAAACCGATGCCGCGGCATTCGCACGCTTCCGCCTTCGCCCGTCGAACCTTGAGAACGACACACTGCTGACGGGGATCGGCACCGGTGATAAGGTCGCCCTCCTGGCCAGCCAGCGGAGTGATCTGGACGAGCCCTTCTCATCGATGTACAGCGGCGGATCGGGCGCGAAGGATCTGGATCGGCAGGTCCGTCTCTGGCGTGCATTCCGCGCCGGGCGCGGCGCCACGGCTCCGCTGGTTGACGAATCCAACAAGAACGCCACCGGCAACGACATTCTCGTAGACCGACTCCGCGATCCGGTGGAAGCGACGGAGGAGCCGACGCTGACGGTCGCGCTCGACGATGGCACCAACGAGATTGAGAACACGATCTCCGGGCCGGAGTCGACCGGTGGCGTCGGAGGGATCGGTTCCGACAACAGCGGATACACCATCACCCTGTACGGCGCGATCCACCGGCCTCGCGAAAGTGCCGCGCGGACCGGGCCCGCAAGGGCCAGCACGTTCCCAACATGGACCGTCGAGTCAAAGACTTCGCTCAAGCGAGCACGCGGCTACCTCACCGGCAAATCTGCATCGCTCCGAAACTACACGGAAATTGTCGCCGACCGCGATGAGGGCGGCGAGATCCGTCCGACCGCGTCGCTGTTCGATGAATCCAGGAGCTACGCGGCCCATCGCCTGAAGCTCTGGTTCGACAAGCTCTCCGGAAACCCGACCACGAGTGGCAGCGCCCGCACGGCGGTCCGCCTCGTGAACACCAACCCCAAAGACGCCACGGGCTCGCCCGGCGCGACGACGGATATGCGGGTCGGCTCTGAAGACCTCTCCGATTCGTCGCGACCGCTGTTCCGAGATTTCGTGCCCTCCTTCGGCTTTGACAGCAAACGCATCGACCCCACCAACACGCGTGACGGCTACCAGCTCCCGCCGCTGGGCCCGACCGACGCGCTGACGCCGCTGGCCTTTGGCCCGTCGCATGATCCGCTCCGGCTGATCAATGACAGGGAGTTGCCCGATGGGGTTTCGGTGCCGAGCCAGGCCGTTGATTACCCCCGCCACCCCGCCAACCTCGATGTGCAGTGGACCACGCTCTCAGAGGCTCTTGCCGCCGCGGTGGACGTGTATTCCCCCGCGCGAGTTGACGATCCGGACTACTTCGCCGGCAACCCGCTCTACGGCTCGCTGAGCGCCGGGCGCATCCCCACCAAGCGATTCGTCCCCTTCCACGACACCAACAACAACGGCCGCTTCGACCAGATCGCCCCCGGCGCCGCTGGCACGGACCCGCACGTCGGCTCCGGCATCCCCTTCGGCCTCGATATCGTCAACCAGTTCCGCACCAGTTCCGTCGGCAGCACGGTCCTGCCAGTGCCCGGCGTGGTCAACATCAACACCGCTTCGCGCAGCGTGATGAGCTCGGTGCCCTTCTTCGCGATCGATCACGATCCGCTGGCCAAGGCCGTCGGCTACAACAACACGCCCGCAAACTACGAGGGCAAGCGTGACATGGCGGCCTACGCCATCGCCTACCGCGACAAGACCCGCGCCTTCATGCCCACGCTCGGCGGAGGCACCTGGGTCGACTATCGCGACACCCGCGCCGGCACCGCGAACAACATCGAGACCGGAGACGACGCCGGACGCCGGCAGACCACCGGCGTCGCCGCCCTTCGCGAGGCCCCGGGCTTCCAGTCCATCGCCGAGATTCTCGCCGCAACCGTCGCCACCAGAGCCGCCGGCGACCCTCTGGCACTCAACGGCTTCACCTCGCCGGTCCCCGGCGGCTACGGCATGGACACCGCGATCGCCAGCACCATGCTCGCCTCGGCCAGTGTCCGCAGCGACACCTTCGCGGTCTGGTTCACGATGGACGGCTATCGCGAGTCAGACACGCAAGGTCTGGAGATCACCGACCCGCTGGTGCCGACGATCCGCAAGCGGTACGTGATGGTGGTGGACCGCAGCAACGTGACGGAGAAGGGCCAGTCGCCGCGCGTGCTGCTGTTCCGCGAACTGCCCACGGAGTAAAGCGTGCCGGCTCGCGCCCGATCGACTACGCTTCATCCGCGTGACAAACGCGTGCAGGGTGTAGCTCAGCTTGGTAGAGCGATTGGTTTGGGTCCAATAGGCCGCAGGTTCGAATCCTGTCACCCTGATTCTCCCGCAACACGTCCGAAGTGTCCGAGGCCGCGACGCGCGGATCAGGCCCTCGCCAGCGCCCGGCGTCCGATGCAGAGCGGCATGATCGCAAAGAGGACTTGGCACGCCAGGCCGATCGCTCCCGCGGTCTTGAACAGCGACGCAACGAACTCGCGAGGCGCGATCCCCCGCAGCCAGGACATCAGCACCTCAGTGCTCAGAAGCATCGCGAATGCGAGCACGCCGATCAAGAGGCGGCGCGCCGCTCCGGCGTCTGGCGCAAATCGCCCGATGACCCAGCGCGCGATGAGGAATGACGCCAGGAGAATGAACGGCGCCTCGATCAGCACCGCCGCGACCTCTCCGACGCGCGGCACCAGAAGTGGTACGCGAATCGAGCCAAGGACAAACCCGACGGCAAACGTGAGCGCGAAGTACAGGAGGGCCGGCTTCAGCATGAGCGACTCTACACATCGCACGCCAGCAGAAGACTCGTGCCGGGGTCCAACCCGCTCACGGCCGGCACGCACAGGTCTTGAGGCGACCGCCGCCGGCGGGGCTCTGCATGCTGAACAAGTGATCGCAGTCCATTGAAACCAACCATTTCGCAGCGCAGACCGGTATCCTCGCACCCATGAGCGACCATCAACCGCCAGAGAACCGCCCGCACTCCGCTGAGTTCTTCAATGACATGCGGGACTTCTGGTGGAACTTGGATTTTCTGCGTCTGACTGCGGAGCGACTGGAGTTCGCTCGCGTCGCAAACATGCTCGACGTTGGTTGTGGTCTTGGCCACTGGACCAGGGCGCTCGCGCAGGTGCTGCCCGAGAGCACGCGTTTCACGGGCATCGACCGTGAGGACCAGTGGGTTCGCGGCGCCGCGGAGCGTGCGAGCCGCGCCGGTCTCGGAGCGAGGTCCGAGTTTGTCAAGGGTGACGCGACGGCGCTGCCGTTCGCCGATGAGTCGTTCGATCTCGTGACGTGTCAGACGGTCTTGATGCACTTGCCGGATGCTCGCGTCGGGCTTCGCGAGATGATCCGCGTCGCCAAGCGCGGCGGCCTCATCCTCGCCACTGAGCCCTGCAACATGGCCAGCATGGGCGTGTTCAGCAGCGTCACCGACGCATTTCCGACCGACGTCGTCGCCGCGACGCTCCGGTTTCATCTCACGCTTCAGCGGGGCAAGCGTGCGCTGGGGCTCGGGTTCAACTCCATTGGTGACTTGGTGCCCGGCATGATGGCCGCGCTGGGTGTTCAAGACATCCGCGTGTACATGTCTGACCGCGCCGCCCCGATGTACCCGCCGTACGACAAGCCCGATCAACGCGCCGAGATCGCGCAGCTCAAGGACTGGCACGCGCGCGAGCACTGGGTCTGGGATCGCGCGACGACCAAGAGCTACTACGTCGCCGGCGGCGGCGGAGAGGAAGACTTCGACCAACTCTGGCAGCAGGCCGGCCGCCAGATGAGGGCCGAGATCGAAGCGATGGACGCCGGCACCTACCACTGCGGCAACGCGAGCATCACGTATCTGGTCTCGGGGCGGAAGGAGTGACCTTTCTCGCAGTTCACGATCGCGATTCCGGCTTTGGCATGTCTGGGTGTTGCCGAGAAGCCGGGTAGCTCGACGGCCCTCCCTTTCACTCCCGCAACCGCTCTTCATACATAATCGCGTTGAAGTCCAGATCCTCCAGCGGCGGCACGCCCTCGCCCAGCAGGCGCAGCATCGTCATGAGTTGCGCCCGGTGATGCACCTCGTGCAGCACCAGTTGCGCGAGTTGCCCCGCGGCGGTGGTTGTGATGTCAAACCGCTGACCCTGTTCGTTCGGGAATGACACCCAACTCACGCTCCGGCCCCAGTCCCGCTCGCGCTGGACGTACGCCAGCACCTCGGCCGCCTGCGCACGCCAGATCCTCTCCATCTCCGCGATCGACGGCGGCGACTCGTACTTGATCGGCCAGTGCTCATACGCCGGCACGTCGCGCGACTCCAACCGCTGGAGGTAGTACCACTCCGAGATCATGATGTGCGCCAGCGTCGCGCCGATCGATTTCAGCCCGAAGCCGAACTCGCGGGCCGCCTGCTCGGGTGAGAGCGGTCGCACACTGTCAAAGACGCGCTCGCGGGATCGGACGAGATAGTCGTACGTAAGGGTGGGGTCCATCGCTGGAGCATATCAGGAGCGATCCTCACTTCGGGCGAGCGTCGAGATGGAGCGAGCCCGGATACGCGGGGCGTCATCGACTTCACGGTTGAACCGTGTCTGTTCCAACTCGGAGACACCGGCGAGTGTTCAGACTACTTGCTCGCAGGCGGCGTCACGGTCGATCCGGGCGTCGGTTTCAGCGGGAGCGCCGTTTTCGGTCGCAGCTTCGCGATCTCGGTCGTTCCCTGCCGAGCGTAGTCGATTGACTCGCCAAGGATCTTCAGCGTCTCGGCGGGCGCGTGAAAACCCATCGAGTTTTCAGCGTTGATCAGGTCCGCACGCCACTGCGCTCTCCGCTGGAGTTGGCGCGCCCCGGCGAGCTCTTCGTCGCTGGCACCCGCGGCCTTGGCTTCCTTGATCGCGTTGATCAACTCGACGACCGCGATCTCGGCCCGATCGAGCTGGCCCTTGGTGCGCTTCTGGATCTGGTCAACGCGAGCTTGGATCTCGCTCTCGGTGTAGTTGTGGCAGGTCTGGCAGGACTGATTGACGTGCGCCATCGGCGTCTGCACCTGATGATCGCTGAACTTCATCGCCCCCTCGCGCTTGTAGGGCATGTGGCAGTCGGCACAGGAGACGCCGCTGCGTGCATGGACGCCCTGGCTCCAGAGCTCAAACTCCGGATGCTGCGCCTTGAGCACTTTGGCCCCCGAATCCTTGTGCGTCCAGTCGTTCCATCCGACGCGGTCGTAGTACGCCTCCATCTGTTCGGCTTTCAGGCCGTCCATCCATGGGAACGTGAGGCGTTTCTCGTCGCCCTTGAAGTAGTACTCAACGTGGCACTGTGCGCACGACAGCGACCGCATCTCCTGGCGGCTCGCCAGGTCGTTGGCGTTGTACGCCACCTTGCGGTCGCCCTTCCGCCAACGCTCGATGCTCGGCAGGTGCGGCAGCGGATCGTCGGACTTCGCGAGGTTCGCGATGCCCTCCATGAACGCCGGACGTGTTATCCGCAGGACCATGGTCTTCGGGTCGTGGCAGTCGAGGCATGAAACCGGGTGCTTGACGAGTTCCGATGCTTCCGCATAGGGCTTCGGATTGATGTTCTCCCAGCCCTTGAAAAGCTGGCGCTGGCCGTTCTCGGAAGTGAGCGAGTCGGCGAGCGTTCCCGGTGCGCCGCCCTTCAGGCCAGCCTCGCGATACGCAACGACGTTGGACGCGTGACAGTTCAGGCATGCGCCGGGCTGCAGCCGCTGCTTCACACGCTCGGTCTCCTGCTGGTCGTGCAGCATGAACGCGTGCCCCCGCCGTTCGCGATAGTCGATCGCGAAGGCGTAGCCGTTGAAGATCGTCTTGAGGCGAGGGTCGGACTCGAGTTTCGAACTGGCCTTCTTCGAGTGCGGATCTCCGCCCGCTGTCGCCCCCGTCTCGTCCTCCGGCGGCCGGCCCTCGCTCCAGTTGAACCGGGCGGTGGCGTTGTCCGCCGTGCGGATGTAGCCGTCGTATTGCCTCGGGAAGTTCTTGCCCCACTCGGCCGGATCGATCGTCTCTTCGGTGATGTTCGCGATGCGTAGGACCGTGCTTTCGGATTCCCACTTGCGCTTGGCGATGTTCGCAAAGAGCATCATTGCCAGCACGGTGCCGACGCCGAACGCGACGGCGGCGAAGCCGAAGACCGCGAGCCACGAAAACTTTCGGTGCCGCACCGTCGGGCTCGCCGGTGTCGTGGTGGAGGCCTGATCGTGTGTGTCAGTCGACATAGCGGACCCCTGAGTTATCGCGTCGGCCCGTGGGCGACGCGAGCGTGACAGTGAATGCAGTCGGACCCGCCCGAGGCGCCCGCGTCTTCGGGGCGCGGGCTTTGGCTTGTCAGACGGATCTCGTGCGTCATCGCTTCGTGACAACGCACGCAGTTCTCGATGACCACCTCGCGGCTGCCTTGCGTAATTTGGATCGGCTCATGGAAGTCCTGAAACGTGAACCCTTTCGAGTGGCGATAGCCGTGCTCGCCTTTGACGTAGTACTTGCTGAAGATCGAATCGTGCGGCACGTGGCAGTCGTTGCACGTCGCG
>JALHNK010000088.1 GCA_022843565.1 Phycisphaerales bacterium | reverse complement strand
GGCGCGGGGGTCGATGCGGGGGTCGATGCGGGGGTTGCGGTGCCGGCGAACTGCTGCGTCTCGGCGTCGGTGGCCTTGCGAGCGCTGGAGCGTGCGATGAAGCCGCGAGCGGAGTCGGGGGCCTTGATGGCGTAGTGGGTGATCTTGCCGTCATCGCTCTTCAACGCTTCGAGCACACTGAGGGAGGTCTCGGGGGGCAGGTCTGACTGCAACAGCGGCATGAAGCTGGCCCGTGCGCCGGTGTTGACGTTGAACGCGCTGAGCTTCGAGGGGCGGCGGAGCTTGACGGTGGCGCCGTCGGCGCTGGCGGTGACATCCTCCGCAGCGACGATCGCGCGGGCGGACTCGGGATAGCTGACGCGGAGCCAATCGGCGGATTCGCCATCGACGCGCAGCAGCGTGCCGGCCTTCAGGCGGGCCACCGAGTACATGTACAGGCTCTCTCCGGCGCGCAGGTCCGCGTCATCGGTCACCACGCTCACGACATACGGCGTGACCGAGGCCGCCGTCTGGGCGGAGGCGGTGGCCGTGATGCCAAGCGTGAGCGACTGAACCGCCAAGTGGGTTCCGGCGGTCCCGGCGATGAGTGCGAGCGAAAGAGCGCGGGTGATCAGGTGCTGGGCCATGGTGGAATACTCCCTACGGACGGGGGTGGGGGGGTGGGGGTTGTCCGATGTCTGTGCAGTGCGTGCGCGGCACGCCCCCAGAGCAAAGTTATAGGCGAACCGACCGCCCATTGTTCGCTTGGATCGGCTCGCGACGCCCTCGGGCGACAACTTCTGCAGCGCGGGGTGCGCCAGATTTGCGCCGAGCGGCGGGCGTCGGACGTTCGGTCGAGACGTTCGGCCGGTCGGCCATCGGGCCCGACTGGCGGCAATTGCTTTGACCGCCCGAGCCGAACGGTTTACCGTTGCCGATGCACACGCGATGGTCAGCGGCAAGGCCGGCTCCGGATCGCATTCGAGCCGGAGCACGTACGCCGCTCGGGGGCTTGGACATCCCGATGTACGCACGAGGGGCGGGCGTTCTCGCTGCGCTGGGGCTCCTGCTCGCGGCCGGGTGCTCGTCGCCCTTGTACGACTCGCGCGATGAGGAGCTACGCCAGAGCCTGCGAGCGTTCAGCGAGCGTGAGCTTGAGGAGTCTCAGCGGCGCCCGGCGCCTCGGCAGACGGCGCGCGAGTCGCGAGCCGAGTCGCTGCGGATCGCGCCGGACATCCTGGCCGAGATCCAGCGCACCAGCGGGCCGCAGTTCATCCGGTCTACGGCGCCCACGTACGACAAGGACCTCTTGGGACAGACGCAGACGATCGCCGATGTCAGCCTGCGACGCGCGGTGATGACCGGCATCCGTAACAACCTCGGCGTGCAGTTCGCACGCCTTGGGCCCGCGATCGACGAGGCGCGTGTGACCGCGGCGGAGGCGGTCTTTGATTGGACGCTCTTCGGCTCGACGCAGATGTCAAAGAACAATGAGCCGCGGGTGGTGACCAACGCGAGCACGCCGACTGAGATTGATACCACCGCCACGTCGGGAACGATCGGCGTGCGCCGGCGGCTGGTGACCGGCGGGCGCATCACGGCGCAGACCAGCGCGACGCTGAACAAGGACCAGCTCGACCCGATCCCGTTCACGTACAACCCCTCGCCGAATCCGGCGAAGCAGGCCGACCTCACCCTCCAGCTTGATCAGCCGCTGCTGCGGGACTTTGGCAGTGATGTCAATCTCTCGCAGGTGCGCATCGAGCGCAACGCGGCCCGCGATCAGGTCCAGCAGCTCCGCCAGACGCTGGAGCGCACGGTCGTCGATGTCGAAGAGGCGTACTGGCAGCTCGTCGCCTCGGTGGCGAACCTTCGCATCAACCAGAAGCTGCTGGAGCGAGGGCTCGAGGTGCAGGACATCCTGATCAAGCGGCGCGACGCGCGGCTCGACGTCAAGCAGTCGCAGCTCTCAGACGCGGTTGCGCAGGTCGAGGCGCGGCGTGCCGACGTGATCCGCGCTGAGAATCAGGTGCGCATCTCCAGCGATCGGCTGAAGCAACTGGTCAACGACCCCGCGGCTCCCGTCGGCGGGGAGCTCTTGCTCCAGCCGGTGGACATGCCCAGCGACGAGCCGATCACCTTCAGCCTTGTCGAATCACTGGCCACCGCGATGAACAACCGCACCGAGGTGCAGCGGGCGCTGCTGGCGATCGACGACGCGAGCATCCGCCAGGCGCTGGCGAACAACCAGCGCCTGCCCGAGTTGAACCTTCGAGCGCAGGTGCGGCTCACGGGCCAATCGTCGGACTTCAGCAGCGCGTACACCGACCTCAGCGACGCGGACTTTGTAAACGCGTTGATCGGGCTGAACTTCGAGCAGCCGATCGGCAACCGAGCCGCGGAGGCGAACTTCAAGTCGCGATCGCTCGAACGCATGCAGTCGGTCATCGCGTACAAGGACGTCGCGCAGCGCATCGTCGGTGACGTGAAGGAACGCTTGCGGACGGTGGATGCGAACTACAAGCTCATCGAGCAGACGCGAGCGGCACGGATCGCCGCGGCGGAGAACCTGCGGACGCTGCTGGTCGAAGAACAGAACCTCGCCGCCCTCACGCCCGAGTTTCTGGATCTCAAGCTCCGCCGCCAGCAGGCCATGGCCTCGGCCGAGGTGCAGGAGATCGTGGCGATCACCGACTACAACAGCGCCGTTGCAAGGCTCTACGGCTCGATGGGCACCGCCCTGCGCCGCAATCGCGTGGACTTTCACGTGCCGACGGCGGAGGAGGCGATGGCGGCGGGCGCGACCGGGCGCGTGCCGGACTCGCCGATCGTGACGCCGACGGGCGACAGCGGCGGCGAGCGCGACCCGGATCGGATCAGCACGCCGCGAGCGCCGACGCGCCCCTGACGTCGGACCGTGTTGACCATGACGACGATCGATCCACAGCACGAGCAGATCACCAGCGCGGCCGGTGTGCTCCGGGCCGGCGGCGTTGTGGCGTTTCCGACCGAGACGGTCTATGGCCTTGGAGCCGACGCGATGAACGAAGCCGCGGTGCGCCGCGTGTTCGCGATCAAGGGCCGCCCGAGCCGCAACCCGCTGATCGTGCATGTCTCGTCAGTGGAGATGGCGACCCGGTGCGCGAAACCGGGCGCGTTTGATGCGAGAGCGGCGCGGCTCGCGTCGGCGTTCTGGCCTGGGCCACTGACACTCGTGCTGCCGAAGGCGGCGAGCGCGCCGGATGTTGTCACCGGCGGCGGGCCGACGGTGGCGATCCGCGTGCCAGCGCATCCGGTGGCGCTGGCGTTGATTGAGGCGCTGGGAGGGCCGATCGTCGGCCCCAGCGCGAACGTCTCCGGGCATGTCTCGCCGACCACGGCGGCGCACGTGCGGGCCGAGTTCGGCGATGCGGTGATGGTGCTCGAGGGCGGCGCGTGCGTCGCGGGGATCGAGAGCACGGTGCTGTGGCTGGGCGCCGGCGGGAACGATCGCGCGAGAGTGTTGCGCCAGGGCGTGATCTCGGCGGGGCAGATCGAAGCGGCGCTCGGCGAGCCGGTGGCTGTGGGTGTCGAACCCGCGGCTGCGGGCGGCGGTGGGGCAGTGGCCAGTGACGGGGACTCGGGCGGCCCGCTGATGTCACCGGGTCTGCTGACGCGGCATTACTCGCCGCGCACGCCGAGTGAGCGTGTGGCGTGGGGTGATTGGGCGAGCGTGCGCGCGATCATTGATCGCGAGCAGGGCAAAATCGGCGTGCTGTGCTTCTCAACGCCGCCGGACGACATCGAACGCGCCGCGACGGTCGAACACGTCGGTGAGGATCCGATGATCGCGGCGGCAAAGCTCTACGCCGCGATGCGACGGCTTGATGACGCGAGCCCGAGCGTGATCGCGATCGAGATGCCGCCGGAGCGATGGGCGGGGAGCGCTGGCACGCCGCACGATCAGGGCGTGTGGGATGCGATCCGCGATCGGCTGATGCGAGCGACGGCGAGCAGGGTGATCTGAAAGCAGCAAAGCTCAAAGCAGCAAAGCAGCAAAGCAGCAAAGCAGCAAAGCAGCAAAGCAGCAAATTGAATCAGCGTGTTGGCGCGTTGCTCGCGCAACCGGTGGAAGCGCCGGTCCTGATTTGCTGCTTTGCCCACCCGCGTGCTGCAACCGCCCACCCACAGGGAGTCTGCGAGAGGCAGGCGGGACGCCTGCCCCACACTCGGCCCTCAGCCCTCATACCTCGGCCCTTCCAATCCATCAAACCCATGTCGGAGCCCGGAGGTTTCCGGTTGGGGCGGGCGCGTCCGTGGCCAGAGTCTGGCACTGCCCGCCTTGATCGGTGCTCCGGATGCGGCGTTGGTCCGTCATCAGCCGCCGGGACGGGGACTCATTCCCGCGTCGTGGTATCCCTCCGGGCTCCGAGTGGGTGAATCGTGATGAGGCACTGGGGACTGGGCATTGGGCATCAGGAATCAACCCAGTACCAAGTGCCAGATGCCCAGTGCCTGCGAAATCAAGCGCGTCCCGGCCAGTCTCCCGGCCGGGACGCACGGGTAAGAGGAGTTCGGTGCCCCGAGCGATCTCAGGGTGAAAGCTCCGTTCCGACGACGTGCCGACGCGAGCATTAGCTTTGAAATTTCAAACTTGAAACTCCAAAACTCGAAATCCCGCGCCTCACGCCCAGTGCCCAGTGCCTTCCCCTCACGAGCATCCCAGCGAGTTGCCGCAGTTCACGCACTTGTAGCAGGTGCCGTTGCGGACGGTGATCGTGCCGCACACGCTGCACGCCGGGCCGTCGCCCGCGGCTTTCATGGCCAGGGCCATCGTGCTGGTCGGCTGCGTGGTGTCCACGTCCACATCGATGCTCGTGGTCACCACAGTCCGCTTCACGTGGACGTGCTCGTGGGTGTGGCCGGCTGTGGCTGTGCCGCTTGAATGGCTCGGCGTCCCGTCGTTGGTGTCGCTTGACGTGTCGTCGAGCGAGAGGCGCCCGGCCGCGGGCTCGGCCATCATCCGCCGCATCACGGGCATGGGCGAGGGCGTGGCGCTGGTGGCCGGCTCGGGGGCGTGGCCGCTGCGGTTGGGCGTGTTGACCTCGCGATAGCCGGGGATGAACTGGATGCCCATCCAGCGGAAGATGTAGTCCACCAACGACTTGGCAAACGGGATGTCGCGATTGGTGGTGATGCCCGCCGGCTCGAAGCGCTGGTGCGTGAACTTGTTGACGAGGCTCTCCAGCGGCACGCCGTATTGCAGCGCGACGCTGGTCGCAGTGCCGATCGAGTCCATCAGGCCGCCGATGGTCGAGCCCTCCTTGGCCATGGTGATGAACAGCTCGCCGGGCTGGCCGTCCTCGTAGAGGCCGACGGTGAGATAGCCCTCGTGCCCGCCGATGTTGAACTTGTGCGTGATGCTGGCGCGCGTGTCCGGCAGGCGACGACGCATCGGCCGCTCGATCACCTGCGGGCGCTGGTCGGCGCTCATGGGGTGATGAGCCGCGGCTTCGACCGCCTCGACCAGCGTGTTCTCAGACTTCGAGGCCTCGTGTGTCGAGCCCGCGGGCGACGCGACGGCGACCGCCGTGGCCTTGAGGTCCGCGGCCTTGGCGCTCTGGTCCTTGGCGTCCTTCGCGTCGCGATCGTCCTTGCTCTCGCTGGAGGTGCTGAGCGGCTGGCTGAGCTTGCAGCCGTCGCGATACAGCGCGTTGGCCTTCAGCCCCAGCTCCCACGACAGGCGATAGGCCGCCTTGCAGTCTTCAACGCTCGCGTCGTTGGGCAGGTTGATCGTCTTGCTGATCGCGCCGCTGATGAACGGCTGCACCGCCGCCATCATGCGGATGTGGCCCTCGGGGGCGATGTAGCGCTTGCCGTACTTGCCGCACTTGTTGGCGCAATCGAACACCGAGACGTGCTCAGCCTTCAGGTGCGGTGCGCCCTCGATCGTCTGGTGGCCGCAGATGACGTCGTTGAGCTTGTCGATCGTCTCGCGCGACAGGCCCAGGTGCTTGAGCATGTTGAACGAGAAATCGTTCTTGACGGTCGCCGAATCCAGCCCGAGGCGGGCGAGCGTTTCTTCGCCCAGGTTCCACGCGCTGAACGCGAAGGGCAGCTCGAACACGCCGGGGAGGCTGTCCTCGATCTTGGTGATGTCGGCGCTGGTGAAGCCCTTGGAGAGCAGGAAGTCCTTGAACGACGACCCGGCGCGGACGCCGGCGTTCGCGGGCATCGGCACATCGGTGTGCAGCGCGCCGAGCAGGAACGCCATCATCTCCTTGATCTGCTTGTCGGAATAGGCGAGGGCTTCCAGCGCGGGCTTGACCGAGGCGTTGGCGATCTTGAAGTACCCGCCGCCGGCGAGCTTCTTGAACTTCACCAGCGCGAAGTCCGGCTCGACGCCTGTGGTGTCGCAGTCCATCAGCAGACCGATGGTGCCGGTGGGCGCGATCACGGAGACCTGGGCGTTGCGATAGCCGTGCTTGATGCCCTCTTCCAAAGCGTCGTCCCACGCATCGATGGCGCGCTGCAGGATGCCGCGGCTGTTGGCGATCAGCACGCGCGGGCTCTTCATGACCTCGTGGTCGATCGGCACCGGGCGGGTCATCGGGTTGAGCGTCTCCCACTCATCGCCGGCGCGATCGACGCCCATCGCCGCCCGGCGGTGGTTGCGGATGACGCGGAGCATATTGTCGCGATCGGCGTCAAAGCCTGCGAACGGGCCGTGCTCCTTGGCCATCAGGGCGCTCATGCGGTAGCTGCGCCCGGTGAGCACCGCAGAGAACGATCCGGCCAGAGCGCGGGCTTCGTCGCTGTCATACGCGATGCCCGCTTGCATGAGAACGCTGCCGAGGTTGGCATAGCCCAAGCCCAGCGTGCGATAGCGCCAGCTCAGGCGGGCGATCTCGGCGCTGGGGAACGCGGCCATCAGCACGCTGATCTCCAGCACGATCGTCCAAAGGTCGATCGCGTGCTCGTACGCCGCGATGTCAAACTCGCGCGTCGAGACGTCGTAGAGCTTGATCAGGTTGATCGAAGCGAGGTTGCAGGCGGTGTTGTCCAGGAACATGTACTCGCTGCACGGGTTGCTGGCGTTGATGCGGCCGGCGCTCGGGCAGGTGTGCCACGCGTTGATCGTCGAGTCATACTGCACGCCCGGGTCGGCGCAGCGCCAGGCGGCGAAGCCGACATCGTTCCAGAGCTTGTTCGCGTCGTAGGTCTTGGCGAGCTTGTTGCTCGTGCGGTAATACGTCTTCCACTCGCCGCCGGCGTCGAGCGTCTCAAAGAACTCGTCGCTGATGCGCACCGAGTTGTTGGAGTTCTGACCCGCGACGGTCGAGTACGCCTCGCCGTTGAAGTCGTAGTCGAGCTTCAGGTTGAGCTGCTTGGCCAGATCCTGCTGGTCCTTCGGCAGGGCCTTGAGACCCTCGACAAGCGCCGAGACCTTGATCTCCTCGCGCACCTTCCACCAGATGAACTGCTCGATATCCGGGTGGTCCATGTCCAGGCAGACCATCTTCGCCGCGCGCCGAGTGGTGCCGCCAGACTTGATCGCGCCCGCCGCGCGGTCGCCGATCTTGAGCCAGGACATGAGGCCCGAGGACTTGCCGCCGCCGGCGAGCTTCTCGTTCTCGGCGCGCAGGCGGCTGAAGTTCGTGCCGGTGCCCGAGCCGTACTTGAACAGACGCGCCTCGCGCGTCCACAAATCCATGATGCCGCCGGCGTTCACCAGATCGTCATCGACGCTCTGGATGAAGCAGGCGTGCGGCTGCGGGTGCGTGTACGCGTCCGCGGCCAGCGAGATCTCGCCCGTCTTGTGATCGCAGACGAAGTGGCCCTGCGCCGGGCCGGTGATGCCGTAGGCGAACTGCAGGCCGGTGTTGAACCACTGCGGCGAGTTGGGTGCCGCGATCTGGTGCGTGAGCATGTACGCCAGCTCGTCGTAGAACGCCTGGGCGTCCTCGGCGGTGTCGAAGTAGCCGTGCGTCTCGCCCCAGTAGCGCCAGCAGCCGGCGAGGCGGTGGATCACCTGGCGTGCCGACTTCTCGGAGCCAAAGACCGGCTTGCCCTCACGGACAATCTGCTTGCCTTCGCTATCAAACAGCGGCACCCCCGCCTTGCGGAAGTACTTGCTCACCATGATGTCGGTGGCGAGCTGGCTCCACGTCGCGGGAACTTCAGCGTCATCCATCTGAAAGACCACCGACCCGTCGGGGTTGGTGATCTTGCTGGAACGCTTGGTCCAGGCAACGGTTGCGAAGGGGTCTTTGCCGGGGGAGGTGAACTTGCGGGTGATCTTCATACGGCGGCGTCCTGACAGGCGTGAACAAGAGGGAGCGAATACAAAGAAGGCATCAAGGCACGAGGCATCAAGGCATCGAGTCAGCGTTCGAGGCTCCGGATCAACCCGGCGAGCACTCGCTCAGCTTCGTCGAGCTGTGCCTTCACCGGGTCGTACTGGGCCGGAGGGATGTACTTGTAATCGAGACAAAACAGCAACTGGGTATCGAGTTGGTAGATATCGCCGCGAGCGTTCTTGAGGTGCCAGAGATAGTCATTCGTGTTGCCTTTTCCATAACCCTGGGCGATCTGGCTGGCGATGCTGTACGAGTTTCGTCTCACAGCGGCAATCAAACCGAAACGTTCGTGATCGGGCAAGGCAGAGGCAAGGGCGTAGACGGCTTTTCCGAGCGAGTACGCCCGCTGCCAAGCGATGAGATCCTTGTATGACTTGATCGCATCACCCACTCGATGCCTCGATGCCTAATGCCTTGGTGCCTTCTTCTTCAGTCAACTTTCGGAAGCGTGAGCCCCGTTTGATCCTGATACTTCCCCGCCTTATCCGCATAGCTCTTCTCGCACACCATCTCAGCCTTGAAGAACAAGAGCTGCCCGATCCCCTCGTTCGCATACACCTTCGCTGGCAGCGGCGTGGTATTCGAAATCTCCAGCGTCACCTTGCCGCGCCATTCGGGCTCCAGCGGCGTGACGTTGAGCACCAGGCCGCAGCGGGCGTAGGTGCTCTTGCCGACGCAGATCGCCAGCACGTTGCGCGGGATCGCGATGTACTCAACAGTCTCGCAGAGCGCAAACGAGTTCGGCGGGATGATCACGTGGTCGCGCCCCGCAACCTCCGTATCGATCTCAACGAACAGGTCTTCGGAGAACGCCTTGGGATCGACGATCGTCACACCGCCGGATCGCGGCGTGGGCGTGAAGATCTTGAACTTCGTGCCAACGCGGATGTCGTAGCCGTAGCTGGAGACGCCGTAGGAGATCTTGCCCGGGCGCTTGGTCGCGGCCTCGAAGGGCTTGATATCGATCAGGGCTCGGATTTGTGAGTCGCAGAGGATGGACATAACCTGGCCCTACGGAAGAGACATTCGGTGTTTGATCGTACCTCAAAGTCGTACGTGTCAGGGGAGTGATCGGGTTTTTCGTTCGTGAAGGTCGCGTCAAGACGACGACGCGGGGCCAAGAGTACCACTACAGATCGTGCTTGCAAGGGGCTGAACCCCAAAACCATGTATAGATTCTGTGGAATCTCTGTCGGATAGGCAAATTTTCGCCTGAAGGGCCGGAAATTTTGCGTGACACCGACTGTGAAATCGTGCCGTGGAGGTTTTTCGACGGCTGTGGACAACCTGCGTCGCGGGCGTCGCAGCCGGTGGGTTGGCTGTCGGAACGGGATTGCGCGCGCGACTCGTGGGCGGTTCCGCCGCTGACCGCAATGTGCCGAAGTGCTGTATCCTCAAGCACTTACGCCGGGCACGCACGCTCCGCGTGCGCTTTCCTACGATGGCTGAGGCCGCCAGAGGACATCAGGAGCTTGACGTGAACGCAGGGATCAACAGCAACACTCGGCGGGACCGAGTT
The DNA here is from genome assembly GCA_022843565.1 of Phycisphaerales bacterium. Taxonomy (GTDB): domain Bacteria; phylum Planctomycetota; class Phycisphaerae; order Phycisphaerales; family UBA1924; genus JACVCS01. The sequence continues at coordinate 6,009 of JALHNK010000088.1, read as the reverse complement.
TCGATATTCCCGACTTCGCCACGCTCTCGGGGCGTGATGCTCCTGGCATCGCTGGCCATCGCGGCGATCGCGGGCGCGTGCGCCTCAGAGCCCAAGCCGCGCGCCCGCGAGAGCGACGCACCCGCGGTCATTCGCGATGTGCCGACGGTCTTCCGACAGACCGTCGGCGCGCAATGCACGCTGCGCGGCACCGAGACGATCCTCGTCTCGGGCTTCGGCCTTGTTGTTGGCTTGAACAACACCGGCGGCGGACCGCTGCCGGTGCAGATCCAATCCACGATGGAGCGCGAGTTGGCGATGGGGGGCATCGGCAAGGGCGGTGTGCTCGAGAGCGGCCCGCTGGCGAAGATGACGCCGCGACAAGTGCTGGCGGACAAGCGTGTGGCGGTGGTGCTGGTGCAGGGTGTGATCTCTCCGGGCTCGCCATTGAACAGCGTGTTTGACGTGCGTGTCTCGACGCTTCCGGGCTCGGGTGTGACGAGTCTTGAGGGCGGGCAACTGTGGTCCACCGAGATGCGGCTGGGCCCGGCGTCGCCATTTGGCTCGATGCGGTCTCGCAAGCTGGCGACCGCCAGCGGGCCGGTGTTTCTGAACCCCTTCGCACTGCGCGACGCGGCGCCGACCGCCGCCGCGGCGTTCGGCTCTGATGACACCGCCGACGACGGCATCACGCGGACGGTCGGGCGTGTCATGGACGGGGGCGTGGTCACAGATCCGCTTTCGCTCGAGTTATTGCTGGACAGCCCGTCGCACGCGCGAGCATCGAGCATCGTCGCCGCGGTGAACAGCGCCTTTCCGCCCGGGCCCGGCGATGAGGGGCAGACGGCCCGCGGCAGGAACGATCAGAGCGTCGCGGTGCGGGTGCCTCGCGCGTTCCGGGACAAGTCGGCGGAGTTCGTGAAGCTGCTGCAGTTTGTGCCGATCGAGTCGGCGTTCGTTGACGAGTACGCCAAGCGGTACACCGACGAGCTGCGCGAGAACACCGCGTTGACCGAAGATTTGTCGTGGGCGTTGGTGGCGCTGGGCAAGCCGGCGATCCCGTTCTTGCAGCCGCTGTACGACGCGCCGGAGTTGCTGCCGCGTTTGGCGGCCCTTCGCGCTGGTGCCAAGCTCGGCGATATGCGCGCGGTGCCGTACCTGCGTGCGATGGCCGGCGCGGGCGATACCGCCGCGAGCGCGGGCGCGTCGGTCCCGGCGTCGATGCGTGGCGAGGCGATCGTCCTGCTTGGCGAGATGCCCTTCAACCCGACGATCGATGTCGCGCTTCGAGAGTTGCTGAACGCGCCGAGTCTCGAGACCCGCATCGCGGCGTACGAGGCGCTGGCCAAGCGGCAGGACCCGGCGATCGATCGCACGCGCGTCGAGGGGCGATTCACGCTGGACCTGGTGTCAAGCCGGGAGGAGCTGGTCTATGTGACGCAGCAGGGCGAGCCGCGGATCGTGGTCTTTGGCAACGACGTGCGGATGAACAAGTTCTCGCTGGTGTCAACGTGGCGAGATCGTTTCATGCTTGTGAACGATGGGGTGAAGAGCGAGGGCAGCTCGGACCCGACGCGCCCGGTGCGGCTGTACTATCGCGACGCGGGCCAGCAGGTCGCGGTAAAGGCGAGCGTGCCGGATCGGCTCGGCGACCTGATCAAGTTCCTGGGCCGCAAGCCGCAGTTTGATGACCCGAGCACAGGCCTGGGCATGACCTACTCGCAGGTTGTCGGCGTGCTCTCGGAGCTCCAACGCCAGCGCGGCGTGAACGCGGCCTTCACCACCGAAGAGAATCGCTTGATCGCCCGACTCAACGAGGCCGAGGGGCAACTCTCCATGCCCGAGCGCCCCGAGAGCGAAGAGAAACGCGCTGAGGCCAAGAACAAGGTCATCGTCATCCGCCCCGGCAGCAGCACCTCGGGCATCGTGCTGCCCGGCGACCGCCCGGCACCCGGCGAGTCGCTCGCGGTGCCGATCAAACGCGATCCGGCTGGCGAGAAGGACAAGCCCAAGAGCCCGTGAGCGGACGATTCGGCGCGTACGGCGTCGCGTCGATCGATGTGGTCTGGTGGCCTGGGGGCTCACTGTTTCTTGTTGAGCAGATCTTCGTGCAACGCCCACCAGTGATCCAATGAGCGCTCGATCGTCAGGCCGCGTGCGTGCGCCAGCGCGGCTCGGGCCATCGCGTGACGGCGCTCGGTGTTGATGATCATCCCGAGGATCGCGTTGTGCCAGTGGCGTGCCGAGTTGTTGGGGACGACCACGCCCGTGACGCCATCGATGATCGCGGTGCAAGGCCCGCCCCGATCACTCACGAGCGCCGGCAGGCCGCTGGCCTGAGCCTCAAGGACCGCCTGTCCGAGCGTGTCGGTGGCCGAGGGGAACACGAGGAAGTCGCCGCTGGCGTAGATGGTGGACAGTTCATCGCCGGTGCGGTAGCCCAGGAAGAGCGCGTCGTGCCCGTGAAGGGCTCGGCGCATTTCGTCGAGCATTGGCCCCTGGCCGACGACGACGAGCGTCGCGACGACGCCGTGCGTCCGGGCTGCGCGGGCGACGCCGGGCCAGACGCTCGTGAGCAGTTCCAGGTTCTTCTCGACGCTGACGCGTCCGCAGTACACGACGCGCACGCCGGGCAGCGGCCCGCCCGCGATCGACGCGAACGCGTTCTGATCACGATGCGAGGGCGAGAAGCGAACGGAGTCGACGCCGGCGTCAAGGGTCCGCAAGCGCGACATGGGGACGCCCGCCGCCGCCAGTTCGGTCGTGTACGCGCTGGACCGCGTGATGATGCGATCGAAGGGGCCGTAAAACCACCGCAGCGCCCGCTCCATGACGTACGTCGCCGCGGGGTCGGCGAAAAGGTGGTGCGCGTAGCGTGTGAAATCGGTGTGATAGACGCCCGCCAGCGGGATGCCCAATCGCCGGGCGATGCGCCGCCCGCAGAGCCCGACGGGCCCGGGCGTGCTCACATGAATCACGTCGGGCCTGAACGACGCGGCCAGCGCCCTGGCCTCGCCCCAGCGCGGCAGCGTCAGCTCGAGCTCCGCGTAGCCGGGCATCGGCAATCGCATCGAGCACGGGAGGTTGACGAGGCCGACGCGAGCCGCGAGCTGGCGCTTCGTGCAGCAGACGACGGTGAGCGAGCGGCCCCGCGCGAGGCTGTGCTCACGCAGGTTGGTGATGAAACGGGAGACGCCGTTGACGTCGACCAGCGTGTCGGTAAAGAGCATGACGCGCATGGGCCAAATATACCAGCGCCCGCGCGATGAGCGCGGGCGCCGGTGGATGATCTCTGTTGTGAACCAGGATGGTCGCGCGAGCGTTGATCGATCGATCAATCGCTGCGAACCGGCGTTCACTTCTCGCCGTGGGCGGTCTCGGCTGAGGCGGTGGCGGGCACCGCCGTCGCGGCGTCGGTGTGAGGGTCGTGCTTGGCCGGAGCGCCGCTGGCCATGGCGTCCAGCAGTTCGCTCTGCCACGGGTGCTCGCCGAGCCAGGTGACCTTGCCGGTGGAGATGTCGCACACGGCGCCGACGATCTTCAGCTTGCCCTCTTGCACGAGCGTGCGCACCTCGGAGCTGCCCTTGAGCAGGTCAAAGACGCTCTGCCAGACGTTCTCCTTGATCGCCAGCGTGCCGATCTCCTTGTCGCTGGCGCCGGGGTTGTTGCGCTTGACGCGGACGACCGCCGGCTCGATGTGGGCGATGAGATCCTTGACCTTGCCGTGGACATCGGCGTTGCTGACGGCGGCGGCAACTGCGCCGCACTTGCTGTGGCCCATGACCACCAGCAGCGGCGTCTTGAGGTGGCCGACGCCGTACTCGATGGTGCCGACTTCGCTGTCGCCGGCGACGTTGCCGGCAACACGAATGACAAAGACATCGCCGACGCCGCGATCGAAGATCCGCTCGATGGGCAGGCGCGAGTCGGCACAGGTCAGCACGCTGACCATGGGCTTCTGGCCCGCATCGGCGACGTTTGCGCGGCGCTCGGGCGAGGTGTTCGGAGCGGTGGGCACGCCGTCAACCCAGCGCTGGTTGCCTTCCATCAACAGGTTGAGGGCGGTGTCGGCGTCGGTCGCTTCGGCCTCGGGCGTCTGAGCGGGTGCGGGCTTGTCGTGCGCGTCTGCTTTGGCGGGAGCCTTTGCGGGCTTGGCCTCAACGTTGGCGTTCGGCTTGCTCGCCGGCGTGGTCGCCTTGGGCTCGGTCTTGGCCGGTGCGTGCGGATCGGCCTTCGGCGCGGGCGCCGCGGCGGCCTCTGCTTTCGGGGGCGTGGAGTGCTCGGGTGCCGCGGCCTTCGGAGCCGTCGGCGTCGGGCGGGCGGGCGTGGAGATCTTGTTGCTGCTCGGTGCCGACGGGGCGGGCGTGGCGTGCGATGGTGCGTGCGGGTCGGCCACGAGCTTGCCGACGGCGCCGTCAACGCAGGCCAGGATCGAGATCAGCGAGATGAGCGCGGCGGTCTTCATAGTGGGCTCCAGAGCGGACGATCCGCGGCGAACACGCCGCGAGAGATGGGGATCGGCGGCTGTGGTGGAGGAACGCACGCTGGCGCGCTGGTTCAACGTGGTTGGGTGGAGCGGTTGTGCGGGCTGGGGAGGATCTGCCGGTCGCCCCGCGCCGGACCGCCCGAGAACCGCGTATGCGCGGGGCGGGTGTCGGGGAGTGACCGCGGACCGCCATCGGCGATAGAGTTGACCGATGCGACACGCACTCACCGATGCGCGCCGAGCGCTGGACGAACTGATGGCCGACGCGCCGGCGCTCGACGCTTCGCAGCGCGCCGTTGACGCGATCGTCGCGAGCCTTCGCGCCGGCGGCAAGGTGCTCATCTGCGGCAACGGCGGTTCAAGCTGCGACGCGGCCCACTTCGCCGAGGAGCTCACGGGGCGATTCCGAAACGACCGCCGTCCGCTGGCGGCGATCGCGTGTACGGATGTTGGTCATGTGACATGCACGGCGAACGACTACGGCTTCGAGCACGTCTTCTCGCGGTGGATCACGGCGCTGGCGCGTCCGGGCGATGTCGTGATCGTGCTGAGCACCAGCGGCAACTCAGCGAACATCGTGCGCGCGGCGGAGGCGGCGCGGGCGGTGGGGGGCGTCGCGACCATCGCGATGCTCGGCAAAGACGGCGGCAAACTCGCGGGTGTCTGCGATCACCAAGTCATCGTCCCCGGCGCGACGAGCGATCGGATCCAAGAACTGCACATGCTGCTGCTGCACGCGTGGTGCGAGGAGATCGAGCGGCAGCTTGGGATCGGTGGAAGGGCCGAGGGGTGAGGGCCGAGGGATCAGTGCTGAGCGCTGAGTGCTGAGTGCTGAGTGCTGAGTGCTGAGCGAAAGGCACTGGGCTTGTCGGAGCCGGGGGCGCGAGCACGCGGACCGGTTGCTTCATTTAGCGCAGCCACGACTCTGGCGCGTAGTACGGGCGGCGGGCCTTGCCGCATTCGGGGCATGGGCCGGCTGGCGAGGCGCGGAGGTCGTAGCGGCAGTGGGGGCATTGGTGTTCCGGGGGCCGGCGGGCGAGGGCGATGGCGCGGCGCGACATGCGAGAAGCGCGGACGGCGCCGAGGCGGGTGAAGACGATGCCGATGCACGCCGCGGCGATGAGGGAGTCGTTGAGGATGCCCAGCGGGAGGACGTGGTCGGTCGTGCGTCCGCCTTGGAAGTCCTCTTCGATTCGCTCGGGTGTGAAGCGCGTGGGGTCAATCTTCGCGAGGCTGGCGTAGATCTGTTTCCAGTCGCCGAAGGCGACGTGGTCGTGGGCGACGTGGCTGTCCGACTCGAAAGACGCACGCACGTGGGTGTGCGCAGCGCTGCCGTCCGTCCTCATCGTCGCGCGGCACCGCACAACCTCCGTCTCGCGTGCCAGTGTGCGGCTCCAAGTTCCCTCGAAATGCAATGTCTCACGCCAATCGATCATCAGGTAATCGCCCTCCGGCGGCAGGCCAAACGCGTTGACATCGTCGTTGGCGTCTTTTACCGACCAACCGGACTCGTTGCGGCGCGCGATGACATAAGACGCGCCGAC
>JALHNK010000087.1 GCA_022843565.1 Phycisphaerales bacterium | reverse complement strand
TGACCATTGACCACTGACCACTGACCGCAACGACTCGAGCACTTGATCAACCTGGAGCGAGCATGATGATGACGAACGAACGCGGCACATGGCGGTACTTTGCTCTGTCGGCGCGCGGTCTTGTGGCGGCGATGGTGATTTGCGCTGGCGGGTTGCTGGGTGTGGCGCGTGCGGAGGCACGCGGGCTTGTTGAGCCTGCGCCCGCCGCGGCGGCTGCGCCGGCAGCGGAGGCGCGAGCGAACTACACGCGCACGCGCGATGATCAGGCGGGCGGGAAGGTCATGCTGGAGCTGGCGATCCGCACGCTGAAGCGTGCCGATGGCACGGGGCCGGAGATCCACCTGGTCTCGGCGGTTCACATCGCCGACGCGGCGTTCTATGGCGCGATGCAGACGTTCCTGAACGCGCAGGACGTTGTTCTGTACGAGGGCGTGCGGCCGTCGGGGTCAGATGCGATCGCCACTGGCGCGACGAACGAGGAGCGCGCGGGCGTGACGCGGGATCGGTTGAAGCTGCTGGCGACCCTGGCGGCGCGGGCGCACGCGCGGACGGGCGAGTGGGCGCAGACTCTGGAGCAGGTGTTCGAGAGTGATCCCCGTTTGGGCAAGGTGCTGATGGGGATGAAGCTGGATGGCTGGAATCACCCGATCACGCTGCGCGTGAACCCGGCACCGACGGATCGCGATGGCTCGCCGATCGGCGAGTCGTCGATCACGCTGGTGAGCCTTGGCAGTGACTCGATGGTGGGCGGCGAGGGCGGCGCTACGGACATCGAGCAGAACGTGACGGCGAAAGCCGCGGGCGGCAAAGACCCCAAGAACATGCAGCAGCAACTGGCCGACGCGCTCGGCCTGGAGTTTCAGCTCGACAAGATGGATACCACCGGCAAGGCGTGGCGCAACAGCGACATGGCGGTGGACGAGGTGCAGAGGCGGCTGAAGAAAGCCGGCGCAGAGAGCGAGACGCTTTTGGCGATGCTCGATGGCAGCTCGCCGATGGCCAAGCTCGCGGGGGTGCTGCTGGGGTTCGTCAAGATGAGCCCGCAGATGCGCACGATGACGACGGTGATGATGATCGAGGTGCTGGGGACCGCCGACACCGAGATGACCGCGCCGCCAGCGTCCGATGCGCCGGCGCAGAACGAAGACGGCGCCGCAAAGCCCGCGAAGAAACGCGCAGGCGGGATGATGGGCGGCATGGAGCAGCTCCGCCCGATGATGCAGGTGATCCTGCACGATCGCAACGAGGTGGTCGCCAAGGACCTGAAGAACGTGATCGCGACGGAGCCGAACATCAGGTCGATCGCGGCGTTCTACGGCGCGGCCCATCTGCCTGACCTGGAAGCACAACTCGTCAAAGACCTCGACCTCAAGCTCGTCAACGAGACGTGGACGCCGGCGATCACGGTGGACCTGAAGAAGGCCGGCGCGTCGTTCGCCGAGGTGAAGCAGATGCGGGCGATGATCCAGCGGCAGATGAAGGGGAAGTGACGGGGAGGAGCCGTCAGCCTTCAGCTTCCAGTCGTCAGCAGATCTCCGGAATCCGGATGTTCTCAACGAAGGGAGGGAAGTGACGGAAGGGGTGCCGCGAGCGATGCAACGTTCGGCGTCATCCGAGCGATTGCGAAAGACAGATGGTCAAAACGTCGAGGCGAGCGGTTGCTGCGCACTTGTCCGTCTTCCATCACTTCCGTGCCTTCGTTGAAAAGATCCGGACGCCGCGGATTTGCCGACGGCTCGATGTCACTCTGCCACTGTGCCACTTGTGAGTCTGCGGATCGCCTCGTCGATCGTCTCGGCTCGCTTGCAGAGCGCGAAGCGGACCAGTGGTGTGCCGAGGGATTCGGTGTGGTAGAAGGCGGTGGGCGGGATCGCGGCGACGCCGTGGCGTTCGATGAGGGCCATGCAGAGGGCGCGATCGCCGCGGACGCCGAGGCGCGATGAGACGCGGGTGTGATCGGCCATGACGAAGTAGGTGCCCTCGGGTTCAAAGACCTCGAAGCCGAGCGACGCCAGGGCCGGGCAGAGTGCGGCGCGGTTGCGATCCAGCAGCGCTCGGAGCGGCGCGACGGCTTCGTCCTCGCGGGCGAGGGCCTCGACACAGGCGTGCTGCAGGGGCGTTGCGACGGCGAAGGTGAGGAACTGGTGCGCGGCTCGGGCGCTTGCGATCAGCGGCGCGGGGCCGATGGCCCAGCCGATCTTCCATCCGGTGAAGCTGAAGGTTTTGCCGATGGAGCTGAGCGTGATGGTGCGCTCGCTCATGCCCGGCAGTGTTGCGAGGCTGATGTGCTGGTGGTTGTCAAAGAGCAGTCGCTCGTACACCTCGTCGCAGATCGCGACCAGATCGTGGCGGATGCAGAGCGACGCGATCGAGCTGAGCTCGTCGCGCGTGAAGACCTTGCCGGTGGGGTTGTGCGGGGTGTTGATGAGGATCGCGCGGGTCTTGGGTGTGATGGCTTGCTCAAGGGCCCGCGGATCGAACGTGAACGGTGCGCCGTGGACCTGACCTGCGGCGTTTGCGTCTGCGACGCCGGGCGAAGTCGCCGGCGGCGTGAGCGCGACGAAGCGAGCGGTCGCGCCGGCCATCGCGACGCAGGCGCGGTACGAGTCGTAGAACGGCTCGAAGAGGATGACCTCGTCGCCGGGGTTGAGCAGGCCCAGCATGCACGCCGCGATGGCCTCGGTGCAGCCGGCGGTGACGATGACCTGGGTGTCGGGGTCGCAAGGCAGCGCGGTCGTGCGGGAGAAGCGCGACGCGAGCGCGGCGCGCAGCGACGGGATGCCGGGCATCGGGGCGTACTGGTTGTGCTCACGCTTGATCGCGCTGATCGCGGCATCTTTGACGAACTCCGGCCCGTCAAAGTCCGGGAAGCCCTGCGACAGATTCACGGCGCCGTGCTGCTGCGCCAGACGCGTCATGGTCGCGAAGATGGTGGTGCCGAAGGGGGCCAGGGCGCGGGAAGTGGGGAGCATTGGTGAGGGTAGGGGAAGGGGTCGGCGATCGGGAATCGGCAAGCGGCAAGCGTGGAAGACCAGATGCAACAAGACCCCGGCGCGCGCTGTGCCGGTCTCTTGCGTCGTTTGCATTCCCGATTCCCGATTCCCGCTCTTCTAATCCCTCGGCCCTCTTCTTGCCCTCAGAATGCGCAGCCGTTGAAGTAGATGCTGAAGAAGAGGTTGTAATCGCCTTCGGTGACCCCGTTGTTGGTGTCGAAGATGCCGAAGGGTGGCAGGGGGGAGCCGTCGTCGTTGCTGATGTCGCACCAGGGCGCGGCGTCGAAGAAGCCGGCGAAGAAGAGGTTGTAATCGCCTTCGGTGACGCCGTTGTTGGAGCTTTGGGCGGTGGCGGTGGAGAGGGGGAGGCCGTCGTCGGTGGCGATATCGGCGGGCGAGCAGGGGCTGGGGAGTTGGCTGCCGCGGATGATGAAGGGCATGTCTTGGACGACATCGACGGCGGAGGCGGGCTTGCCGGGATCAAGGAGCGGGGTCCACGCGTCGGGGATCGACGGTGAGTTTGAAAGGCGGAGCTGGCGGGCGTTGCAGGTCGGTGTGCCGGCGCGCGTGCGACGGGCAGCGACGGTGAGCGACGGGCAGAACGCGGCGGTCGTTGGCGAGGTCATCTCGATCTGCCAATCGAGCCAGAGCGTGCCCGGACGCACGTCCAGCGGCGGTGACACACTGACGCGGAGCTGCCAGATGACGCGGTCGGTCGTCGGTGCGGACGGCAATGGTGCGCCGATGATGGGCAGTGTGCAGAACGCGCGGAGCATGTTCGTGGGCGTGGCGCTGATGAGGCGGCTTGTGGTGGTGTCGCCGAAGCGGACGGTGCTGCCGGGCGCTTCGGGCTCGCCTTGCCAGATTCGGAGGTTGACGCCGGCGAACGGGCTCGGGCTCAGCGGGTCTGAGCTGTAGGCGTAGAAAACGATCTCATCGACGGACCAGACGCCGCTGACGGCGAAATCATCGGCGAAGCGGAAGCCGCTGGCGGCGTCGTGTCCGGAGAAGCCGGCGACGGAGTTGGCGGAAACGGTGGAGGTGGCTTGCAGCTCGCTCCAGACCTTGCCGCTGGGCGCGGCGGCGCCGCTGGCGGTGAGCGTGCCCGTGGCCAGGCCGGGGTCCGAGCGATCGGTTTGCAGGGCGTTGCTGTAGAGATCGTCGGCGGAGGATGTCGGCGAGAGCGGGCCGGCGAACAGCAGGGCGATGGCGCACGCGGCGGGTGTCGAGAATGCTGGTCGTGGGGTCATGCGTGGCGTCTCACAGGCGGCGTTGAAGGCGGTTCAATCGCAGATGTTCAGGAACGAGGGCGTGAAGTTCGGGAAGATGGATGCGAGGTTGGCGCCGTTGCGCAGGCGTTTGGAGACGATCTCAGCCAAGGCGTGGCGGAGGTCGGTGGTCATCTGCACGTCGGAGCCGTCGGGGGGCAGGTCTGAGGGGAGGCCGGGCCAGGTGGCCAGGACGCGCCCGCCGCGGACTTGGGAGCCCATGACGAGTGCGACGTTGCCGTAGCCGTGTTCGGTGCCGACGGTGCCGTTCTCACCGACGCGCCTGCCGAACTCGGAGATGACGACGACGGTCACGCGTTTGTTTCGAGCGGCGATGACATCGAGGAAGAAGGCGTTGAGTGCCTGGGCGAGGCTTGTGAGGTTGGTCGCGAGCGTGCCGGTGAATGCGCCGAGGGTGGGGTTGAAGAGGAACTGCGAGACGTGGGTATCCCAGCCGGTGATGTCGATGGCGACGGCCTCGACGAACTGATTGATGGTCGCGTCGTCGTTGGCTTGCAAGAGCGCCGCGGTGGAGCGGAGGGCGTAGCCGAGTGATGAGCCGGGGTAGACCGCGCCGCCAGCGGGTGTGTAGCCGACTTCGCCGATGCGGTTGAGGCGGCTGATGGTGTTGAGGGTGTTGGCGGCTGCTGCGGCGGCGGGCGCGGGGGTTCCGGCGAACATCTGGCCCAGGGTGTTGAGGCGTGCGTCGCTGGTGGCGCTGGTTCCGGTGAGGCCGTAGCCAGAGGGCGCGGTGGCGGTGACGGCGGCGATGTTCTGGAGTTGTGGGACTGGGCCGGGGTTGGTGGCGAGGTTTGAGACGGCCAGCGCCAGCGGCGAGCCAGCGAGCAGGCGCTGGAGGCCATCGGCGACCCCGATGGCCCGCAGAGTGCCGGCGGGGTTGACCGGGGGCGACGACGCGAGGTGCCGGCCGAGCCAGCCGGTGATGATGTTCGGGCTGCTGGCGAGGCCGTTTTCGAGCCAGCGCTGGGCATCAAAGTGTGACTTGCTGGTGTTGCCGATGCCGGTGGCGTGCATGATGAGGAGCTTGCCGGCCTGATACGCCGGGAGCAGGGCGCTCATGGCGGGGTGGAGGCCGAAATCGAACGAGCCAGAGCCGCCGGTGATGCGGGCGTTCGCGAGCGCCAGTGCCCGCTGACCGATGGGTTTGGTGGTGTCATCGGGGGCGAAGACGCGGAGGTTTGGTCGGGCCTGGGGCGAGGTGTAGACGGGGTCGTTGAAGGGCACGCAGAGCGAGAGGCCGTCAACGCCGCCGCGGAGATTGATGGAGACGATGACGTCACGGGTGTCGGTGGGAGGGGAGCCGGCGTAAGCGACGCGGGGCATCCATGTCGGCACGGAGCCGAGGATCGCGGCGCCCGCGGTGCCGGCGCCGGCGACCTGGAGGAAGCGGCGGCGCGAGAGAATCTCGAACTCTTCGCAGCACAGGCGTTGTGGGGCTTCAGACACGTTGCGGGCTCCAGACGGTGAGGGCGGGAACACCAGAGAGTCGTTCAGTACCACTGATTCGAAGGTGAACAGAGGGCAAGGCCCAGGGCGTCGCGCCGCTGCTGGCTCGTCGGCGAGGTGCCCAGAGCGCTGACGATGCGGGCGCGATCCGAGGCGCTGAGCATCCCCGCCAGTGCGCCCTGGTCGATCCGGGTGATGACGTCGTTGAGCAGTTCAAGCTCGCCGAAGAACGAGGCGTCGTCGATGATCGCGCCGGTGTCGCCGCCAGCGTCGCCGTTGTACTTGGTGACCAGCGAGGAGAAGAAGCACCATCGCGGCAGCACCTGCGTCGCCCAGTATGACGCGGACTTCGGATAGCCATCGGGCGCCGACCAGGCGAAGGGCAGGTGGCCGGCGCGAGAGAACTGATTGCGAAGCGTCGAGCGCGAGGTGATGGTGGACGGGAGCACGCGGAGCGCGCCGACGTACGCGTGAAACGGGCGCTTGTAGAGCGCCGGCGCGCCGGCGAGGATGTTGGGTGAGAAGACCACGCGGAGCATCGCCTTGATGTCGCCGAGGCCCTGCGGGTTGGAGGTGTTCAGATACGCGTCGCGCACGGCGTTCACGACGCTGGTGGGTGTGCCATCGCCCAGAAAGTGATCGCAGAGCTTGCGGCTGATATGGGTCGCGGTCGCTGGGTGGGCCAGGAGGATGTCAAAGACATCCTGCGCGTCTTGAAGGCCTGCGTTGCCGAGGCGCCCGGCGGGGATGGTGGCGGAGCCGAAGACGGTGCCGAGGACTTTGGCGCCCGTGTCGTGAGAGCCGGCGATGACGCCGGTGAGCGGCGTGCTGCTGACAATGATGCGATTCTTGACGCCGGTGGCGTTGAAGTAGCCCAAGCCGCGGAGCTGCGTGCCGGTGCCGCCGGGCGTGGTGTCGTTGTACGCGCCTGAGTACCGCCCCCAGCCGGTGAGGCATCGCGCGACGCTGACGATCGTGGCCTGCACGGCCGACGCGGGATAGCTGTACAGATGCTCGGCGCCGATGGTGTGCAGCTCGAGCATCTCGCGCGAGTAGTTCTCGTTGATCTGGTCGTCGCTGGAGATGTCGTTGTTGAGATACGCCAGCATGGCCGGAGACCGGGCGACGGCGTTGAAGAGCTGCGGGAAGCTGGTCAACGCGTACTGGCGGATGATGCGATCGTGCAGGGTCTTGAGGTACACCGATTCTGCGCTGAACAGATCGATGCTGAAGTGGTCGCCCCAGAACTCGACCATGCGCTCAAAGAGCTGGCGATTGGAATACGCGGCACGAACGATGGTCGCGTCGATCAAGTCGTTGACGATGATCGAGTTGTTCGCGACCACCGCGGTGTCGTAGAGCTGGAACGCGGGGCAGTTGATCGTGAGGAACGATGCGAGCGTGCTGGTGAGTGCAGGGTTCTCAGTGATGCTCGTGTGCGCGAGCTGACGCTCCAGAGAGCTCGAGTAGCCCAGCGTGTTGGCCAGGGCGAGGTCCGCGGCGGTGATTCCGAAGCTCGTTCGGGCCAGCAGGCGGTTGATGAGTGAGTTGGGCTCGACATCGGCGTACACGTCAACCGGTGGCGCCGCGACGGCGCGGGGTGGGGCGATCGCGCTGGCGAGGCCCGCGGCACTGACCAGCCCGCCGAGTGAGCGGAGCAGGTGGCGGCGCGAGGTGATTGATGGCGAGGGCGTGTGCGCCGCCGCTCGGGAGGGCGCCGTGGCGGTGGTGATCGCGGCCGCTGCGATTGCAACAGGTCCGCGAGCGGCGTCCGTCGCGGCGTCCGACGATGGCGGGGGGCTCCCGCCCGCGCATGGGGCATCGATCGGCGAAGTCATCGCCAAAGTCCTTTCGGTTGTCGTCAAAAACCCGTGAAGCGGTGTCGGTCAATCCCGAGTGAAACTCAAAGAACCTCGAGCGAAGCCGGTCGCAAACTCCATGTGGGCAGCATGGAACATAGCGGCATGTGAAGCCGATTGCAAACGAAACCAGCGGTTTCAGGGGAATGGGCACCGCGTCGATGTCAACCGAGTACTTTCACGTCATTCGGCGTCGGCGGCTGACAACTGCCCCGATTGCCAGAAGGGCGATGGAGGACGGCTGCGGAATGTAGTTGATCGTCAGTTGCGGGCGGAACGCCGGATTCGTCGCGAACTGCGAGTCAAATCGCTTCGCGGTGAGCGGGACGCCCTCGGTGGTTTGCAGCAACCAACCAAAGTTCTGCGACGGACTGGTGAGCCATCGGGCGACATCGGCGGTGAGCTGCGAGGAGGACCACTGGTAGAAGCCGACGGTGCCGACGGAAGTGGTGGCCAGCGAGATGGGATCGAAGTCGCCCCCCGGCGTGGACCACGCGGGCCCGGACTGTGTGGCTGAGTCGAACGAGCGGAAGAGCCAGGTGGCGTCGCCCTGTTCGGCGGGCGCGCCGCCGCCGCCTTGGCCGGGCGGGGTGCTGTTGCCGCTGCCCCAACCGGCGTTCATGGCGTGGATCGAGACGGGCTCGATCCCCGCGACGGTGCGCGACATGTGGAGCTGGAGCGAGACGGAGGTGATGACAGCGCCGGCGGGTAGGGCACCGGTGAGATCAAACTGGAGCAAGCCGCGGCGGATGAGCAGGCTATCGGTCATCCCGGTGAAGAGCCACGGGGAGTTTCCGGCGCTGGTGAGGCCGGCGGGGTCTTCAAAGAGGGTGTTGGATTGCGAAGCGCCGATGGTGATCGACTGGGCGACTGCGGCGGGCGCGAACGCCAGTGCGGCGAGCGAGGCGAGCGTCGCGAGCGTGGCGGAGGTGGTGAAGGTCGGGCGGGGCGAGTTGGACCGTGTGCGCATCCATTGAAGGTACATGCGGCTGGGTCGTTGGGCCAGCGAAATCGGCGGCTCGGACGCAGGATTCACGGGTCAGGTGGTGGGGGAGTAGGGCGGGAAGTTGCGGAGAGCGAGTCGCCGGTCCGGTGGTGTGATACGGATCACCGGTGAAACTCGTGCGTGAGATGCTCGTGACCGCCAGGGTGTCCTCGTCGCGCGGCGTGCCGAATGCCGACAGGTTCACGAGGGAGCTTGAACCACAGTGGCGAAGCGGAAGTCTCGCCACCTCCGAAGCGAGGCGCGGCACCTGCCCCGGTAGGAGCCGTGGGAAGGCGATCGAATGCTGACGGCTGAGGGCTGACGGCTGACGACTACTTCTTGTCCTTGTCGCGGTTGAAGAGGTCGCCGATGCCTTTGCCGATGTTGTCGATGAGTTTGGCGGGGTTGAGTTGTTTGCCGAAGTTCTTGAAGAAGAGTTCGACGTCGAGGGAGTATTCTGGGTCGCTCATGGGGCCGCGGGCGCGGATGGGAACCATGGTGCCTTCGGTGATGACATCGGGCAGGACGCGACCGAAGCCCGAGCCGAGGTCGGCGTTGAGCTTGGACATGAGGCTCTGGCTCGCGGCGACGTTGGGGATGTAGATCACCGCGTCGATCGTGCTGGTGATCAGGTCAACGCGACCTTCGGTCTTGAACGTGAAGTTGCGGATCGGCAGGGTGACATCCTGGTAGGTGGCGATGCCGCTGACGATGGTGATGTCGAACGCGGGGATGGGGAGTTGGTCCGCACCGCGCGCGGTGAAGATGGTCGAGTCCAGGAACTGGCCGAGCTGGCGCTTGAAGATGTAGTCGATGCGGCCCGGATCAACGCGGAGCACGCCGTTGAGTTTCGAGATGTCGCCATCGGTCGGAAGGACGAGATCGCGGCTGGTGATGCTGAGCGGGCGATCGATAACAGGAGCCGCGGCGGCTGGCTGGCCGGGCGTGTTCAGGCCGGCGGGGCGCGGCGCGTTCGGGGCGCCGGGCAGGATGCCCGTCGGCGTGAGCGACGACCCCGCCTCTTTGCGCACCTTTGCAAACAGCGGCAGCATGCCCAGGACTTTGGTATCCGAGCCGAAATCGAACTGTGCAAGCGAGATGTTCAGCGGGGCGGTGCTTTGCACACGGAGCGCGCCGTTGCGGACGGGGCCGGCGATCTCCAGCAGGGCTTGCTGCTCCAGGGTCGGCTGCGTGCTGGCAGCTTGGGTCGGCTGGCGCGGGTTGGTGCGGTCGGCGGGCGCGCCGGGACTCGCGGCCGCTGCGTTGGGTGCCTGCGGCTTGACGGAGACGAACTTGGCGTTGAGCGAGCCCTCGCCTGCGCCGAGGCCGCCGGACGGGGCGAAGTCGCGAGCCTTCACATTGAGCGACATCTGCGTGCCGAGCAGGTCGGTGAGCTGGCGGCCGGAGCTGGCGAGCTTGTCGATGAACGCGGTGGGCACGCTTGGTGCGCTGACATCGGCGTTGATCGTCGCGCGGGCCAGATCGATCGCGCCGCCGGCGCTGGTGTAGTTGGCGAGTTTGGCGTCAACAGAGATCGGCGTCGGTGAGCCGTCAACGCTCGCGACGCGAAGGGCGACGCCGAGGGTGTTTGCGCTCTCGGACTTCACGCTCCCGGTGATCGCGCCGAGGCTGATGCGCTCGGCGGCTGGCGCGCCGGGCTGGCGTGTCTCGAGCTTCAGTGACGGGATCTCCATCGACAGATCGATGGCGAAGATGCCGGACTTGAATGGGCCAGCGTTCGCATCGCTCGACGACGCGGCGCGCGAGAGGGCCAGGCGGGCCATGCGGGCTTTGATCGCCACGGGCTCGATGAGCGTCATGGTGGAGCCATCGC
The DNA here is from genome assembly GCA_022843565.1 of Phycisphaerales bacterium. Classification (GTDB taxonomy): domain Bacteria; phylum Planctomycetota; class Phycisphaerae; order Phycisphaerales; family UBA1924; genus JACVCS01. The sequence goes on along the minus strand of JALHNK010000087.1, from coordinate 5,678 downwards.
CGGTGGCCGGGGCTGCGGCGCTGCGCGGCGGGTTGCGGGCGGCGGGTGCGGCGCCGGGTGTTGACGCCTTCGGCGCGAGGAACGTCGCGTTTGCGAACGCGGGATCGATCGTCCAGGTGAGGTCGATGGGCTGGGCGAGCTCGAAGCGATCGGGGCCCTGGGTGATGCGGATCGGCGTGGTGACGAGGCGATCGGAGCGGATGGCCAGGGCGATGTCGAGCGACGGCGTTGCGCCCGGGGCGGGCGCGGCCGCCGGTGTCGCGGTGAGTTCGAACTCCGCGAGCTTGCCCAGCGCGCCGGAGACGATGCCGGGTTGGTTCAGCAGCTGGTCGGCGCGAGCCGTGTCCAGGCCCTTGACCTGGGCCTTGGCCCGCATGTCGCCGAATGCGCTGTCGGTGTCAAGCTCCGCGGTGAACGAGGCGACGGGTGAGGTGTTGGCGCCGGCTTCGATCAGGTCGGCTCCGGCGGTCGCCTTGATGCGCGGGCCCGTGGCGGCGCGAGCGCCGGTCGCGCCGAGCGCGGCGACCGGCATGGCGACGTTGGCGCGGACGTTGGCCAAGCCGCCGTCGAAGGTGCGGCCTTCGCCGAGCGGCAGGGCTCGGACGATCAGGGGCGAGTCGGTCGAGATTGAGATGGTCGCCATCGCGTCGCCCGCGCCGGCGAAGTTCAGGCCCGCGCCGGTCGTGGGGATCGTGACTGCGCCGACGGCGAGCCGGAGCGTTGAGGGCTGGGCCATGCGCGGGCGCTCGGCGCCGGGCGGGGCGAGGTCGAGGTACGTGGCCAGCGCGCCAACTGTTACGTCGTCGGCACGGAGCGTGGTGACGGTCTCGGCGATCAGCACGCGCTGCGGCGCGAGTGTCGCGCCGGAATCAACGGTGAGCTTCGGTGATCGCACAGCGAGTTCGGCGACCTGGTTCTTCGCATCGGTGCGGAACGCGGCGGTGATGTTGACCTGCGGGCCGATGCTGTCGCGGAGCAGGCTGGCGAGATCTGGCTTGCCGGGGGCGGCGGGCATGAAAGCGGAGACGAGCGCGGTGGGCAGATCGGTGATCGAGATGTTGCCGACGACGCGCCGTGTGCCGAGGGCGTAGATCGCGGGGTCGGCGGGCGTGTTGTTTGAAGGCGCGGAGACGCCGCGGAGAGTGAGATCGCCTTTGATGAGGGCGTCGCCGGCGCGGGTGCCGATGGAGGAGTCGAGCGTGAGTCGCGGTTCGGACTTGGGCGAGCCGACGATCGCGAGGGTTGAGGCCCGCAGTTCAAAGCGTTCGGCGGGGAGGTTCGGGCGTTCGAGGTCGATCGTCATGGCGCCGATCTGGGCCTGGGCGGTGATATCCAGCGTGTCGAGGGCGAAGGGGCGTGCGGCCTTGAACTTGGCGTTGATGTCCAGTGGCCCGCTGCCGGAGACGCGGACGGTCTGCGCGGCGGGCGCGCCGCTGCTTGAGGGCGCGGCGTTGGTGACGGGAGTGTTCAGGGCGCTGTTGATGATCGGCGCCAGGGCGCTGACGCGGATCGTCGCGCCGGTGGGCGACTCGATCGAGGTCTCGGTGATGCGAAGATCGGCGTTGATGTTCATGCGATCGGCGGTGACTGCGAGCGTCGAGTTGATCACGCCGGGCTGGCCCTCGATGGTGCGGACGTTCAGCGTGACCTCGGCGCGGGGGCCCGCGTCGCGGATCAGGTCCACCGGTAGACTGGCTGCCGCGATGAAGGGCTGGATCAATCGCAGATCCAGAGAGCGGACGACGGCGTCGGCATTCAGCGAGCCGGGCACGGCACGGGGAGCGCCGGCGGCGGTGGCGAGTCCCTGAGCGGTGGCGTTGAACGTGAGCTCGCCGGCATCGCCGGAGTCGATGCGAATCTGCACCGGCTGCATCGCCAGAGCGACGGCGCTGGCAAGGTCGGTGGACGTGATGCGGATGTCGACGGGTGTGGTCTGCACGAGGCGAGCCGGCGAGCTGGCGGCTGCGCTCGCGGCGGTGCCCGCCTCCGGCATGCGTACGCGAGCCGACGCGGGGCCGATGAGCACGGTCGCGGTGATCGCGCTGGAGCGGAGATCGATCGCGCCGCTCGCATCGGGGAGCTTGACTCGCAGCTCGGTGATCGCGAGCTTGACGTTCGGGAACGCCTCGATGCTTGCGCCCGCGTCGGCCAGGGCCTTCTGGGCCTGCGGCAGGCGCGAGAGGAACCGGGTGGAGGCGATGTCAACCGCGCCGGGGCGCGTGAGCGTGAGGCGCGAATCGACGATGCTGAGGCCCGCGTCGGCGGTGGTGTTTGCGCTCTGGAGCGAGAGGTCGGCGTTCAGGTTGCTGAGGCTGCCCTTGGCCATGAGCTTGAGCGAGGCGGTGTCGCCGAGGGCATCGGTGAGCAGGCCGGGCGTGCCGCTGAGGGCATCGACGAGCGCGACGGGGAGCTTCTGGGCGTCGGCGGCGATATCGAGCTTGGCCAGTGAGAGCTGGAACGCGCCGGCGGGGCTGATGAAGTCTGAGACTTTGGCGGTCGCGGTCAGCGGTGATGTTGTGCCGCCGCTGATGACGCTCGCGCCGAGTTTGGCGTCGAGGGTTCCGGTCGCGGCGGAGGCTTTCAGCGTGTCGATTGCGACCGAGCCCTTGACGCCTGCGATCTGGCCCTTGGCCACCTCGGCGCCCTTGGCGTCAAGCTGCGTGAACGAGATGTCGATCGACGTGATATCGATTTGGGCTTTGATCTGCGGCGCTCCGCTGCTGCCGCTTGTGCTGGGCGCAGCTGCCGCCGTCGGCTGCGGGCGGGGCTCGACGGCTCGCATCAGGTTGCTGGTCGAGCGCCCGTCGGCGAGCGTCTGCGAGATGATGTCGGCCTTGCCCGAGAGCGTCAGCGTTCCAAGATCCTGGAGCGAGCCCAGGGCGCTGAGGATGCCCAGCGAGCTCTGGGCGCGAACGGTCGCGACGGTCTTGCCGGTGTCATCCAGCACTTCCATCGACTCGATCGTCGTCGGGCCGGACCACGAGACCGACACGCCCTTGACCTTCACGGTGCCCTTGATCGCCTTGGCGGCTTGGCTCTCGATAATCCCGGGTGCCAGGGATGAGGCGATCGTGGGCAGCAGCAGCACGCCGATGATGACCAGCGCGAGGATGGCGCCGGCGGAGATGAGCAGGATCTTCTTCAGGCGAGATCGCTTGGGTACTTCGGTCGACATGGGGCACCCCGATAGAGCCGCGGCGTCGCCGCGATGGATGGTGTGATGGTCTGGAACAGTCAATCAGCATAGTTCCGCTTTGTTCGTTGGGGCGTGAACGACAGGCCGAACGGTTCGTATGGCGGAAGTTGCCGCGTCGCGCATCGTGTTACCCTGTGGGCATGACTGCTCTCAAGACGCTTCGAGACTCGGTGCGATCCGCGGCGTGGCCGGGCCTGCGGCGCTTCAAACTCACAGCGGGCGTGATCGCGGCGCTCGCCGGTAGCGCGGCGCTGTTGGTGCCTTCGCACGATGCCGCGGGCGCGATGCAGCCCAAGGTACCGGCCGGCGGGGGCGGAGGCGGGAGCGTGCTTCAGACCGAGAAGGACCTGAACGCGACGCTGGCGCAGAGCAAGCAGGAGAAGCGTGTGCTCATCGTCGAGCTGACGCCGACCGCCGAGCGGGCTCGGGCCGCGAGCGAGCGGTGGTCTCAGCCGGTGCTCGCGGCGTGGGTGCGCCGCCATGGCCTGGCCATCGGCGTGAGTGATCGGACGACGCTGAGGACGCTGGCGGATGCGGGCATCCAGCAGGGCTCGGGCAATGATCCGCTGGTGTTTCGCGATGGCGTGTTCCTCCGCCTGATGGGCGTGTCGGCGTCAACGACGAAGTCCGTTGATGAGAAGGGTGTCGAGACGTGGCGGTTCAGCACGCGCCAGGAGTCGCGCATCGCTCGTCCGAAGAATCTGTGGCCCGCCGGCGTTGATCTGGTCTTCAAGCTCGATTGGACGCTGCGCGGCCTGGAACGCACCGACAACGCCTGGCTCGCGGGACATTCGACCGCGATCGGCGCGGCGCCCGCCTGGCCCTCGAAGGTGCTCAGCGCTGACTGGGGCGCGTCGCAGGCGACCTCGCCCGCGGGGCGCGTTCGCGAGACGCTCGCCACAGCACGCACGCTCGCGGCGTCAGACACCCCGGCGGATCTTGCTCGCGCTGGCGAGCTGTATCTGCAACTCTGGGAGCGCGGGGTGACGCTCTGCCCGGAGTTCAACATCGGCCGGCTCACGATCGTCAGCGCCGAGATGCACGCACTAGCCCAGCGCCACGCCCCGAGCAAGGAGCTCTTCCGCAAGGCTCTGGGCGCGCGCTGGGAGGGCGTCGACACGCAGGACATCGCATCGCTCTGGGACGTGCTGACGCTGGCGCGGGTCGTCGATGAGCACACGCCGGTGCTGGAGTTCATCGATCAGTCGCTGAACGACGCCGACGCGTCCAAGGTGATGATGCTGGATGAGCGGCTGATGTGGGAGCTGGCGCTGCCGCGGATGCACTTTAATGGCGCGACGGACACTGCAAAGACGATGAGCGCGCGGGTGCAGTCTGATCAGCGGCGGCTGACGAAGAAGCGACCGGACATCGCGACCGAGGGCGAGTGGGCGCGCCTAATGCGGGCGCGGCGATTCATGGCCCTGCTCGAAGGTGCGCGACTCACCGCCAGCGCCGCCCAGCGCGGGGAGCGGGCGGCGGCGGACGAACTGCGGGCGTTGCTGCTGACCACGGCGCGCCAGACCACCGCGGCGCCGGGCGAGCCGGATTGGGCGGCGACGATCGATCTGACGGTGGCGATCGGAGCCGCGACGGGCGAGGCCAAGGGGGGCGGCCAAGCCCCGGCGGGCGCGGCACCAGCGGGACCGGCTCCGGCGGGCGCGACGCCCGGCCAGAAGTGATCGACGCGATTCTGCGCCAGTGAAACACCGTACAAAGCACGATTCGCCGCCTCTCCGACGGCTGATGCCTGCGAGAGGGCATCGGGATCGCGGGGCTGCGCGGATCGGAGCTTCGATCGCGCGGTGAACTTGCACGCGATTGACGGCGTAGGCCGATAACGGGTGTCTCGCGGGTCTCTGCGGGCGCGATGGATCGCGCCGGGTGTTTGGCGCGCGGGGCATTGCCGCGCAGGATCGTGCGGCCGTGTGATTTGATCAGGGAAAGGGAAGCGGAATCATGGCATTACAGTCGCAAACGTCGCGGTCCACCGGTTGGTCGGCGAGCCCCTCGAACAACCTGCTCCGCGGAGCGCCGGCGGGCACGAAGATGCTCGTGGCGCTGGCGGGCGTTGGTGCTCTGGCGATCGGCGTGGTCGCGTGGTCACGCATGAGCGGGCCGTCGACCGTTCGCGAGACGACGAGCCTTGGCAATGAGGCGTCGCTGGGATCGCTGGTGTACGCGCCGCCGAGCGAGACGGAGTCACCGACGCCGCGGACCGGCGAACCAACGACTGCCGCGACCGGCGCGCCGCGAGAGCCGATGAGCGACGGCAACACACTGAACGCTCGCCCGACGGTCGGGGCGACGGGTGCGATGGCAACGAACACGCCGGTGCCTACGCCGACGCCTCGGGATCCGCTTTCGACTCCGGCCGCCCCGGGAGCTCCGCTCGTGCCCGCGGCGACGACCCCCGGCGCGCCGACGACGCCAGCGCCGGCCGGACCGGCGGCGACCGACCCGGCGACTGCCCCCGCCGTGC